>CAYWPF010000169.1:0-7396 GCA_964460065.1 uncultured Enterobacteriaceae bacterium | reverse complement strand
ACTCAAGTTTCCAATTCACATTCGGGAGCTTCGTGTGTCTAAGGACGTCGCCGGCGTTGGAAAAATGCGTGGCGCTCCTGGCCTCGATCTGATTTATGGCCCACGTGAGACCCCCATGCGCGTCGTGTTTGCTGCGGACGGTCAGCGCTATCCGGCCGAAGGAGCTCAAGGTGGCGGGAAGGGCGCGCCTGGCGAATTGTTCCACATAGATCCACAGGGCAAGGAGATTCGACTGCCGAACGTTGGTGATCTGGTACTCCAACCCGGCCACTGGTTACGCGGACGTGATGCGGCTGGTGGCGGCTACGGCGATCCACTGGAACGCGATCCCAACAGCGTTCTGGACGATGTACTCGAAGGTTACGAAAGTGCAAAGCGGGCTCGGGAAGCCTACGGCGTGGTGCTACGCGGGAAGCGCGACGACGAAAGTCTTTCCGTCGACCATGAGGGGACGCGATTAGAACGGAGAAACCGGCAATCTTCCATGTCATGAAGGGAGTCAAGGATGGCAACACGGAAAAATATTTCTTCGGGATCACCATTTGAGCCGACTTTTGGTTACTCACGTGCTGTGAGAGTCGGCAATATGGTGTTTGTTTCGGGGTCCACGGCGATTCAACCTGACGGTACGGTAACTGGCGTTGGCGATCCGTATGCTCAGGCCGCTCAAGCTTTAGAGACAATAGAGAAGGCCTTGGTGCAGGCTGGTGGCTCTATGAAAGACGTGGTGCGGACGCGTATCTTTTCAACCGACCTAATGGGTCATCTTGAGGCTTTGAGTAAAGCACATTCTGAAGTCTTTGGAGAGATACGTCCAGCATCGACGGGAGTCGAAATTGCTCGGCTCGCCCATCCGGACTTGTTGATCGAGATTGAAGCCGATGCAGTCATAGAAGAGTAGGAGCGGAACACATGGAGATTGGGTTTTATGCTCCCACCCACGGTATTCCGTATCGTGATAATGAGAATCTGATCCTCCGCAGCATTCCAGCTCAGACACTGCGGACGATACAGATCGCGCAGAAAGCCGACGCAGTTGGGTTTCATTCAATGTGGTGTGGTGACCACGTCTGTATGCCTCGCACGACCTCCCGCCCGCACGTGGCGAATGCGTCCGGGACGCGCGCGTATCAGGAACGTCATGAGATGATGGATGCAGCAATTTCGATGAGCGCGGTTGCGGCCTGCACTCAATCCTTGCGGTTGGCAACGGGAGTATTGATAGCTCCGTACCGCAATCCGCTCCACGATGCCCGTCAGTTCGCGTGTATCGACGTGCTATCTGAAGGCCGATTAATTCTTGGCGTAGGCGCCGGTTGGGCCGAGGAAGAGTTTACTGCGCTCGGTGTGCCTTTTGCCGAGCGGGGAAAAAGGACCGAAGAATGTATTCAAATCTACAAACGCGCCTGGTCTGAGGATCCAGTGGCTTTTGAGGGAAAGCATTACCATTTTGGGAATCTCTCAATGGATCCGAAACCGCTCCAAAGTCCGCGACCTCCGATCATTTATGGTGGCGTATCACCTGCCGGTGCCCGCCGTGCGGCGCGTTATTGTGACGGCTTTTTTCCGATGTTCTTCGACCCCTATGCAGATAGGTTTCGGTATGGGTCACTCCAACACATCATTCGGCAAGAACTTGATGCGCTCCAGAGAAAGACGGAGAGCTTCGCAATGTTTGCCGCTGCTTCGATGAGGTTGACCAGCGCTAACAATCTCCTCTCACAACAAAAGCAGCGTCCCGTGTGTACTGGTACACCGGAACAAGTCCTCGAAGATTTGAACGACTTTGCACTCGCGGGCTATTCACTCGTCGCTGGTATATTTGACTGTCCCTCAGGTGAACCGGAGGAGTACGAAGAACAGGTCGAGTGGTTCGGCCGCGACGTCATCCCCCGCGCCAAGGCGATCAGACCAGAAGGCGGTTGGAGGTCACCTGGGTGAGCGTCTTTGGTTGGGCAAGACGGCGGAGTGACCTTACGTGACCGGCCTTATGTGTTAGGCCCCCTTGGCACGGATTGCAGTTCAGCTCAGACGAGTTGCTAAGCACACCTGGTTAATGTAGAGAACGGTCATCTAGCCTGTGTGGTTGGAGCCAGGTGGTATACAGGTAGTGGGGGGGCGACTATGAGCGATTTACCGCAATTTATGGCGATCTCACTTCTCCGGTTCCAGAAGCCGCGCGCAGTCGAAACGTTTGCAGATAGCCGTCTCGAAACGAAAGTACGGTACTCCACGCTGCGTGCGGATAGTTTCCTCATTGACGGGACCATCGCGCTGGAAGCCGATGTCTTTTCTCATGTTGCGTTGTGTGACGACAGCAAAACATGCGACAAAGCACTGGAAGAGCTTATTCATGAATCTCATAATCTTTATGGGATCGCAGAATCGATTCAGCTCTTACTTAGGCCTTTTATGCACCGAGGAACCATCAATTGGCTAGACCCAGTGAACCCTGGTCCGATGTTTGAAACGCACCAGAAGCCACAGAATGCGAACCCTGTCGTGAGTATGACGAGCGGCGGCTTTATAGAACCAGGCGCGCAAATGGAACGTGTCCGTAGCACCCTCTCTAATACTGTGATGGTTGCTAATGATCTTCTTAAGGCAGACGGACTCCAGTTTCGTCGAGTATTTTCACTTTGTAGCAATTTTGGCGATGGAGTTACCTTTACCGTTTGGGAATCTGAAGACGCTCTTGCGACGTTTGCCTATGGACCTGGCGAACATTTAGACCGAGTGAAACCTCAACGCGAGTCAGACTTCCATTTCGATCGCACCTCCTTTACTCGGTTCACGATAGAGCGCTCCGAAGGGGAATGGGAAGGGGTGCGCCTCTAGGAGCTGAGTCACAAACTGCCCGGTAACGGATAGGAATCTTTAAACGCTGATCTGGAAATTTGCGGATGTCCTTATCTCCGAATAGAGGGGAGCAGGTACACGAGATACGCCAATTCGTAGCTTGTGTACGCAGCTTCCTTGCAATTACTTCTGATGTAGGAATCCAGGTAGTCCTTTTGAGAGTACTAAGAAATGACAAGAAATGAAGAAGTTGTAAGAAATGCGATGCAGGCAATCTGGAATGAGTGTGACACTTCAAGAGTTAATGAGTTCTATTCTGATGACTTCGAAGCTGACTATCCTCATACAAACTGGGGATCGGGCTTAGATGGAATTTGTGCTCTCGCAACTCAAGTGCATAAAGATCTTCCAAATTATAAAGAATATATAGAGGAACTTATTGATGCTGGCGACAAAATCGTTGTCACATTATCAATAAGTGGATGTCATCCCAGTAATGGAGAGAAAATCAGCTTTAGAGATGTGACTATTTTAACTTTAAAAAATGGCAAGATAATAAGTCAACGAGGAGTAGGTGATTTATTATCTCTCTACCTAAAACTCGGAATGATCGACTTCCCTGCGAATTGAATCGAGGTGGTAAATCTTTGTAACGGTCGTTTAAAAAATGGAATATAAAGATACCACTAGTAAGAAAAACTATGCCGTAGTCAAACTGGCTTAGGGGTGAGTTGCGAACACGGCCGGGCTGTTCAGTCGAATTATGCCCGGTGCACAAACCGTACAACGGGCAGCAGCGAAGGCGGTTGCGGAGGTCCCGGTGATAGGTGCGATTCTTATGCAGCAACCCTCGGCCGTGGAATAAGCCAAGCCTACATTTAGTCTCGAACGTCGCGGCCGTTATCTCCTAACGATTCTCCGCGCTGTCGTTGCCACCCAAAGCCGACCTGTCGCCACAGATCTCGGTAGTCGTAGTCTGTACCGAGTGCCAGGTTCGGACGATTATACGAGGCAAAATCACTGACGAGATAGATGAGTGACTGCTGGCTCGGCCGTACGTTCGTCGCATCAACGATTACCTGCAAAATGTAGGTCGAAAGGGCGCAAGCGGAATGGTTGAGGGGTACTCACCTGAGGTCACTACGTTGCATCGATGTATGAACGATTTGGGTTAGCGATTCCTTATCCAGGTGTACATGCAACGCTACGTTCCCGGGTCCATCTCGACAGGTGGCTGCGAAAACACCTTGATGGGGTGCTCTGGCCCCTCAAACGGCTCTATCTCAACCAAAGTAGTATTTGCGGAGCACCCTTGAGCAAGGCGGGAAGAACCCTTGTCCAAGGTCAGTATGTTGGGGTTACCGTGGACGTCCAGACTGCCAATTCTCCCTGGTTGCTCCGGGTCATACCATGCTCCAGTATGTAGCTGCACCACACCTGGGCGCAAAGTAGTCGAGATCGCAGCCCCCGCTAAACACGCGCCGCGCTCATTAAAAACCTTCACTACGTCGCCGTCTTTTATTCCACGGCGTTCAGCATCTTCAGGGTTTAGCCTAATCGGCTCTCGCTGACGAATTTTACTCTCGGCACTAACCCTCCCATGGTCAAACTGACTGTGAAGACGCTTGCCAGGGTTCGGAGAGATCAAATGGAGGGGGTATTTTTTCGCTTTTGAGGAGCCCAACCATTCTTCCGGCTCCAACCAGGCTGGATGGCCAAGACAATCCGCATACTGAAAACTGGCGATATCGGCCGAGAATATTTCTATTTTCCCGCTTGAGGTTGCAAGCGGATTTTCTTCAGGGTTCTTTCTGAAAAGTTGGAGCGTTCCACCCGGTAGAAAAACGTCAGTGGGTAACTGCTGATCAGTATGCAGTTCAATCTGCTGACCATCCCAAAATTCATCGAAACTTGGTAGTTGGTAGCCAAACTCTGCGGCATTTCCTTGCGACACGGCATAGAGGTGCTTTAACCACTGTTCCTCATTCCGGCTTTCCGTAAATCTATCAGCAAAACCGAGTCGCTCGGATAGCCCACTAAAGATCTGGTAGTCCGAACGCGCTTGTCCATAGGGTTCCACTGCACGCCGCATTGGGATTAAAAAGTTCGTCGCGGCATTGCAACCCAAGTCATTCCGTTCCAGTGTCGTCGAAGCGGGGAAAACAATATCGGCATGGCGGGTGCTGGCGTTCCAAAAGTGTTCATTTATGATGATCGTCTCCGGCTTTCGCCATGCTTCCAGCAAACGGTTAATATCTTGATGGTGGTGAAAGGGATTACCTCCCGCCCAGTACATTAGTTGAATATCGGGGTATGTGTACCGCCCGCCATCGTAGTCGAACTCTGTGCCTGGATTAAGCAACATATCGGACAATCTGGCAAAGGGAATAAACGTGCGTATAGCGTTCTTTCCTTGCGGCACATGAGCCCATTTAAAGGGTAAAGCCCATTCGGTTCCCAAGTCGTGGGTGCAGTTGTATCCCAACGTTATCCCTCGGCCCGGCAAGCCAATCTGTCCCAACATCGCCGCTAGAGCGATGCCCGTCCACCATGGTTGTTCACCCTTGTCAGCGCGTTGTATTGACCAACTAACCGAAATCATAGTGGAGCTTTTGGCCATACGTCTGGCGAGGTCTCTTATTTTATCCGCTGGGACGCCACAGATAGGCGCTGCCCAATCTGCATTTTTAGGTTGACCGTCAGAGTCACCTTCCAGATACGGCAAAAACTTTTCGAAACCGATGCAGTATGCGTCGAGGAAGCCCTTGTCGTGCAAATTTTCTGCGACCAAAGTATGGGCCAGAGCTAGCATCATGGCGGTATCGGTATTCGGAATTGCCGCAAGCCACTCAGCATCGACGGTGTTGTCTACATCATCTTGTACAGGGCTGATATTCACAAATTTGACCCCAGCACCTTTTGCTGCCTGCATATGCCTAAAAGTCGTATGCGCAGAAAGTCCGCCCGGAGAAGTATCGGCGTTTTTTGCCGGGGCACCTCCAAATAGCACTACCAGTTCTGCATGCTCTGCTACCAGGTTCCAGGGCTGAGCTTGTAGTGACAAGGGATAGCCTTCTACTCCCAATACACGTCGAGCAATCACATTTCCCGCGCCTAGCGAATAACTGTCTACCCCATCGGTGTAACCCCCGAACATCCTCATGAACCGATGCAATTGGCTTTGGGCATGATGAAATCGGCCAGCACTTGCCCAACCATAGTCACCCGCATAAATGGCTTCATTACCATATTTTGATTTCACCCGTTGCATCGCTTCTGCCGCGATATTGAGTGCGGTTTCCCAGTCAACCGCGACAAAGGGCTCGTTTCCTCGTTTGCTGCGGTCACTGTTCTCTCCCAGCTCCAGATAACTTTTGCGTATCATAGGCCGGGGGATCCGGCAGTTCTCGTCTAACGCGCTCATCAACGAAGGCCCGATGGGTGACGGGTGTTTATCCTGCTCTACGGGAACGACAGCAGTTATTTTCTTTTCGTCGCTTTTTACTAGATAATTTCCCCAGTGGGTGCACGTAGGGACTGATCGAGACATCTGAAGCTCCTCAACTCACATTTTATCTGTGAAGCGTAACAGGTACTCCGTAACGAAAGCAACGAATATACATGGCCGGCGGCCTTTGCCGTATAAAATTCGGTCCCTCATCTTCAGCGTCGTGGCATTCCGAAGAATACGAATGTCGCCTATTTGCAGAATCAAATTTCACCGGAAAATAAGATTACTTTGCCCATCGGCGATCTGGTAATAATCGTTTCGTTCCGAATATGTGAAACACAGCTTTGAAAGCTCACCTTTCATCGGCAGGCTCAAAAAAGCAATCCACAATATTGATTAAGGGACCAAAGAAATCTGGGCTCTAAAAGTGTCGCAACCAAATTAAATCGCAAATGACCCCTTACACAGTACCGAAGACCTGCTCTACGGCATCCTGGATAGGCTGAAAAACATCGCCCGGGGTGTTGGTCATCCGGTTGTGACAAATCGCAACCGCGAGCCGAGCATCGGGATCGGCCCAGGCTACGGCTCCACCCGCGCCGGGATGGAAGATCGTGCGCGGATTAAGACCGGGAGTACGGAACGGATAGCGAGGGTCTTTCACACCACCGAGCCACAGTCCGGCGGTGCCCATACGGATGGGCATACCCAGGACCGTATCAGCCTGATCGGTATCGGGGCGTGGAGTGCTGAAGGTCTTGACCCGTTCTTCGGATAGCAAGCGTACACCGTTCAGCTCACCGCCGTTGGCCAGCATTGCGAATAGTCGAGCGGAGCTGCGCGCGTTCATGATGCCGTGCGCACCTGGGATGCACGCACGTCGCATATCAGAGCGTCCAAACACTTCTTCGGTTGCTCCGACCTGAGGTGGCATGGCTAAGAGAACAGGAGCATCTACGGGTAGTGGTAATGGGGCGGCGTTCTTAAGCCGAGCGACACGTGGCGCGGCTTCTTCAGGTATACCTATCCACAGATCCTTGATCCCCAGCGGGGCGCAGATTTCTTCCTGCACAAATGTACCGTACGGCCGCTGTTTGGGATCGGTTCGGCGCACACACTCGGAAATCACCCAACCGAAAGTGTAAC
>CAYWPF010000168.1:0-5571 GCA_964460065.1 uncultured Enterobacteriaceae bacterium | reverse complement strand
ATGCAGCGTTATGGGAGCGCAGTGATAATTCGGCGTGTTCCCTACAACGTGTGCACTTCATAGACCACCCGAGATAACGGACCGAATCTCTATACTATCGTCAGTGAGTACGCGCTCTTCCTCCGTCAGGAGCATGGCGTTCCGTATGACCATCACAGAGTCGGGGGCGAGGCCCAGTTTTTTTAACAGAACCTTCACTATCATACTGTTGGGAAACGTAAGGGTTTGATTTTGCGGAAGAAGTTTTACTTCCATTTTTTCGACGCTAGCATGCGGTGTTAGAGCCTACAAGAACCCCGACCCTTGACAGGCGGACAGACGACACCTAGTTTGCAGCAAGTGTTATTCGCGTATATGCCTACTGACACAATTCACGCGTAAGAGGCGGAGGACTAACCATGGCGGGAAAGGCAAAGACGGCACAGAAGGGAAAAGAGGCGGGCCCGGCAAAAAGAGATTGCCCGAAATGCGGTGCAGATAGTCGTGTCGTTCAGTTTGCGGGATTTGGTAAAAAGGGTTTTTACTGGGTCTGCGAAAAGAACGCGGAACATGCAGTGAAGACCAGATAATCGGGGGTGTTGATGCCCCGAGCAAAAAAAGCAAAAACTAAAAAGAGGGAAGAGCCCGGATTATTCGAGGAGGACGAACGCTCGGAGGATGCGGACGAAGAAGAACTCCCTAAAGATGAGGCCGGCCGAATAAAGATAAAGAAGAGGTACGAAGAGCTTCTTGGCATCCGTGTTACCAAATTGAGAGGGCGCGTTCTCAATCGGGAGCGTATAAACAAAACCATCGAGGGTGTGTATTTCATTTGCATTGGGTGCGCGCGCATCTGCCACAGCCTGGACGAAGGCTTGACAGAGGACCCCGATAATATTGAAAACAAGTGCGACAGTTGCAGCAATGTGTGATGCGTCCTGTGGCTAGGAGTGGTTGGAGAGTGTTGGCGACAACTCGGGCTATGTTTTAACCGGAGGTTGTCGTTGGAAAGTCGTAGGGGAGTGGATCCGTGATGCGGATGCGCCTGCCTGTAGTCGGTTGTATAAATTCTATCACGTGAGCGTGCAAGCATAGTCTGGGCGCCGAACTTTCACTTTCTCCGTATAGCTTGTCCCCGCTTATAGGGAAGCCAAGGAAGGACAGATGTGCACGTATCTGATGGCGTACCCCTGTCCTGATAATGATCCGAAGGGCCGACCTTTCTTCTTCGTTTGCGATGACCTTGTAGTGCGACACGGCCTCTTTCCCGTTGGGGAGCGAGACTAATTTCATCCTTCTTCCTTTTCTCCCGCAAGGCGCTAAATTGAATGCAAAGGTGCCCTCCCAGCGAAATTGTCCCGGGACCACTGCCCGGTACTCCTTGTAAACGCTCTGGTGACGAAATTGTTCCCGAAGGCTTTGATACGCATTTTTATTCTTCGCGGCCACCAATAAGCCAGAAGTTTCTGTATCTAAGCGGTGGACGAGACCTACCTCGCGCGGATGTTCGGCTGCTAGGTCTGATTCGGGAGTGATAGCTGCAAGGTAATTGGCGACCGTTCGAGTGTCTGACAGGTACCTGGCTACAGCGGGAAGACCGCAGGGTTTCGATAGAACCAAACAGCTGTCGTCGTCATAAAGAATGGGTATCTGGAGCGAGGGATTTGCGGATAGGTGTGTGACGACTTCGGCGGTCACTTCTTGGCCCGTCTGCAAGCGATGGCCCTTGTCCGAATACTGTCCGTTGACACGAGCCCGGCGCGTACGGATGATGTGGTGTACTTCGGTCCTCGACAACGAAGAGATTTTTTGCTGCAAAAAACGATCCAGACGAATCATCGTCTCGCTGGGCTGCACGGTCCAATGTCGATTACTTGATTTCAATCATTCTCCTAAACAGCACAATTCGACTCGAGAGTGTGGGCAGAATATAGTGATCTATACGCTTGATTCGCGGGTGCTGGGCACTATCGCTATCCGAAAATGTCGTATGCCCACGGCAGGTTTATTAACATGATGCATTTGTACCCGGTAACGTTCGGTAACGGTATCCAGTGGCCAAAAAAACTGTAGGGCACGCCTTAAAAAAGAAGGGTGGAAGTGTTGCCTAATGTGTTTTCATACCTACGCGTGAAACGTATACTAGAATCCGCAACGATTCAGCAATAGGAGCCCAATCGTGCGGCGAATTCGTGAGAATAGAAGTGAAGGATATTTTCTTAAGAATTACCGAGTCTTTATCGTGACTAACACGCCGGTTGGTAGTAATTTCAGTGGAGGATGTCATTGTTTCCAGGGATGGAGAGGTTGCTGCGAGGGTACCCGAGCGGAGAGAGTACCCGAGCGGAGAGAGTACTGGAATGGTAGACGTTTTGTTTGACCGAGAAGGAAAAAAAGGCTCGCAGAGTTGCGAGGCCAGACCGACTAAAGAATCTTTTCATTGAAAGAGATAGAAATTTATTAAATTTAAGAAGGAGGAACTATGGGATATTTGGAAGAAAAGGATGCAATCCGAGATTTGATGACGAGGTATTGTTTGTCTATCGATGCGGGCCGAAATGACGAATGGGTAGACTGTTTTACCGAGAATGGCACATTCAATAGTCCCATTCTTGGAAAATGGACAGGACCCAAGAAATTGTTAGCCTTTACCGAACGATATAAGGAATGGACCGGCGAAGCCCAGCCGCGGCATTGCGTGATGAATATTCTTATAGAAGTGAAGGACGATGTGGCCACAGCGGAGAGCTATCTGTTGATGACGCACGCTGAGCGCGGCAAGACGGAACTGGTGATATCCGGCCGGTATGAGGATGAGATTCGGAAAGTGGATGGCCAGTGGCGTTTTTCGGAGCGGCGAGTATGCCCTGATACCTCACCGGCGGGGTGATCAGGATGTAAATTCAGAAAGTTGTGTCGGCTGAGGCACTTTGTTGCCAATCTTTGAACCACCCTTGACGGCGTAAAGCTTCGAATTTGGCATAGAGGGGAGTGAGAATGGAGAGAATGGATCGGAGGGCATGTCTGAGTTATCTTCGGAGCCCAGTGCGAACGGGTAAGCTGGGTACGGTTCGGAAAGATGGCAGGCCCATCGTGTTACCTGTCTGGTACGATGTTTTCGAAGAGACAATTGTTTGTATGATTGGGCCGGGTTCGATGAAGGCACGAAATATCCGAAAAGATGACAGGGTGAGCCTCTGTGTGGACGATGATGTAACGCCCTTTTCTTATGTAGAAGTTCAGGGCCAAGCGATCCTTTCCGATGAACCGGTGCAGGTTTCGTATTGGGCGACGCGCCTTGGAGGTCGTTATATGGGGGAAGAACTCGCCGAGGCATACGGAAAAATTAACGGTAGTGAAGGTGAACTCGTCGTGAGTATTAGGCCCACACATATACATGGTTATACGGACATCACGGGTCGGTATCCGCAACCTGCACAGGACAAATGAATTTTACTCTATGTGGCAGGTCATTCGGTTGTGTCGAGGCCGTAGTTCTTATGAGTATGACCCAGAATGCGCTGGAATATCGTTTCGAATTGGATCTAAAGGAATTATGATGAAAGTTGGAATGTTTTGTATTCAACCGGATGCCGCGGCCGATCCGGCGGCCATTGGCAGGCATGCCGAAGGGCTTGGATTTCCTTAGCACTGGGTTCCGGATCACATTATCCTTCTGGTGAAATATGAGACCCGGTATCCCGGTAATCCTGGCGACGGTCCTGATCCCGCTTATTTGTGGAGGATGTCGGATCCGTTGATCGCCTGGATGCGTGCCGCGACGGCAACCACAAATCTAGAAATTGGGACGGCTGTTTTTTTAGTGGGAGAACGTAAGCCATTGCACTTGGCAAAACAAGTTGCCTCGCTCGACAGCTTCAGCAACGGTAGATTCCACTTCGGTATTGGTGCCGGCTGGAAGAGAGAAGAATACGATATTCTCTGGGTAGATTTTGACCATCGCTGGGATCAGGTTCGCGAGGCAGTAGCGGTCATGCCGACCTGCTGGATCGACGACGAATCCGAATATCACGGTAAATATTAAGATTTTCCAGCTGTGAAGTGTTTCCCGAAACCGATACAGCGACCCCATCCACCGGTTTATTTGCCTACCATCATGTTCGATGGTCATTGGTCCAAGAGGATCTTCAAACGCATAGCCGATTGGGGGACGGGTGGCTCCCGGTAGCACAGAACATAGGGCAGGTCGTCGCGGGAATGAAGCAGATCAAAGAGCTTGTCGCCTCGGTTGGCCGTGAAGACAAGCAAATACACGTGAATGTTTTGGGTGGAGAGGGGCAATGGCGTACCCGCAGGGAGATCGAGGCGTTTCTGGATATAGGCGTCGAACAAGTGACGATATGGTTGACGGCAAAAACGACAGACTCTGTGCGGCGGGAACTCGACGCTCTCGCAACTGAAATGTTTGGTTCCGTCTCGGTTTGAAGCAGGCCAGAGGTAGCCTCTTATTGGTTGTTCGTCGGTACTGTAGACTTGACCGCACGAATACGGCCGAGTGAATGGTTAGGAAATGCTATAGGGGGTGAAGATGATCGCTACGGGTGCAATATTGCCCACAATTGCGTGGTCATCGTGGACATGTGCTGATGCAGCGATGCCCAAGGAAAGGATTGGTTATGAGCGGTAGTGTTTTTCGTCACATAGACAGGACACCTCCGCCGGAGAGGTTCGCGAGAGGTTGGCAGTGTCTTGATCTAAGTGAATCGTTTACCCGGGTCCCGCAGGCGATTGAGGCCTTCGGTACCAAATTAGTGGTTTTCCGGACGGTACGTGGAGAAGGTGTTGCTCTTCAAACGGCCTGTCCTCAACATGGGAGGTGACTTGTCTCGAGGAAAGGTCGACGGTGACATGGTGCGTTGCCCGTTCCACCAATGGGGCTGGGGCAAGACTGGTGTATGCGAAAATATACCCTATGCGGATCGAATCCCCGAGGAAGCCCGAATTCAAAGTGGGCCGGTCCTGGCACAGAAGAAGCTGCTTTTTATATAGAACGATCCCGAGGGAGATGATCCACCAGACGAGGTTACTATACCCCGGGAACCTGCCCGTTTTCCTGACAATTGGTCGGATTGGGTCATTGAGGAAACCGATGTAGGCGTTAACTGCCGGGAACTAATAGACAACACGTCGAATAAAGCTCATTTTGGAACAATACACGGCGTTCCCCCTACGTATTTCAAAAAATTTTTCTTGGTCACGCGGCAACGCAGTTGATGCAAGAGCGAAACGAGGGCCAATCTGAATACGATGAAGGCGGGTTCATGGATAGTAAGGCGACGTATTTTGGTCCTGCGTACATGCTGTGTTGGATGACAAATGAGGGCGGAGGTATGCACGTCAAATCCGTACAACTAGTCAGCCATGTGCCGGTGGATAAGGAGCACTTTGTCTTGCGACATGTTGTGATGCTTGAACGTGTGCCCACTCTGAGCAGACAAGAAAACGATGCTATTCTGGCGCAATACGTAGAAATGGCACAGCTCGCGTTTAAGCAGGACATTGAAATCTGGCACAACAAGGTGCGAGTGGACAACCCATTAATGAGTCGGTGACGGTCCACTTCATAAATTG
>CAYWPF010000167.1:0-20415 GCA_964460065.1 uncultured Enterobacteriaceae bacterium | reverse complement strand
ACCAACAAGTCCGGCGGTCGTGAAGTACCTTGCGAGAGTGGGGAGAGTAATCCCCATCATCGTCGCGGGTACGGACAAAATGAGAAAGACCAGGACGAGTTGGATTATGGGGTTGCCGCCCGACGCGCGGTACACGACATCGAGAGCACCAAGGAGCGTCGGGAATGCGAGAGCGAAAAGTCCGATAAGGCCCTCGATTGTGCCGTACAAGGCGAAAGGGTGATAACGCGATAGGGCCCGGCTTTGGCCGAGGACATATCCGATAGCTAAGCCAAGCATGAACGAGGCCGTCACTACTGCCACGGCGTACACAGAAAGGCCGAATACAACGTGAAGCAGCCTTTGCCATACTACTTCGTAAGCCAGCGCGGTAAATCCAGAAAGAAAGAAAAGCAACAGAATCATAAGTCTTCCTATGCGTGAGAGAATGGAAACATCGTAATATGCTTTGCTGGTCGTGGCGTCGGTATCAGCCGCTCCCACGAAGGTGAGTGGCTGGCGTTCGTCGGCCCTAGTCCGTAAGATTTGGCCGAAGCTCCAAGCGCCGCAACACCGCTTACGCCTAGATTATCCGGCACATAACATACACCTTGGTATATATAGCAGATGAGACGGTGAAGCCAGATATCACGGTCTCTCAGGATTCGGCATTGTGAAAAATTATACCTAACGTGTACCGCTCCCCAGAGTTAATTGTACTTGTGCCGTGTCTAACTTTTGCGTGAACGTATCCGCGCTTTCCTTGTACGGGTCGGGTTTGATTAGCAAATATAATCCCCTCACCCTGCTCAAGTACGATCGTTATTGCTCGTGCTTGTTGTCGTACACGCTGGTCCACCAGCACAAATTCGCCGCCGGTATAATCAATATCAGGTCTGCCGAGACCGACCACTAGTTGGAACGGAAATGCGATCGGTCCATATACGTCCTGGTGTAAACAATTGTATCCATTCTCCCGGTAATGTAGCAGGAGTGGGGTAGGGCGGTCCTGGCCGTGAGCTGCACACAACGCTAGAAATTGTGGCAACGTCTCAGGAATCGAATGCTGTGGCCGTCCGAGTGCCTTCTGCCACGCTCTCCCAATGTTGACGAGATGGGAGTAAGTTTGTGTCCTAATCTGTTTGACCAACGGAGGAAGGGGTTCAGTAAAATACTGGTAATCGCCCACGCCAAAACGGTGGCGTTCCATGTTTACGCTCTTTCGAAAGTGTGTTGGTTGGTGGTACAAGCCAATGAGGGCGTCGGTGTCTTCTCTTTCCAGCAACCGTGGGATCTTTGCGTAACCCTCTTTCCAAAGGAACTTTTCTATTCTTTTCCAGGGAAAGCCGTTGATGCGCTGGGCGATTGAAAGTTGCATCTAATGCCGCGCCCACTCGGGAATTCCTTCGAGGACTATTCCGAAGGCAGGAATACCTATCAGGTATAGGAGCCCGGCCAGGACAAAGATACTAACAACGTTAAGACCGAGCCCGGCAAAAAACATTTGTGGCAATGTCACATGTCCGCTTGCGAAAATTATCGCGTTGGGCGCAGTGGCTGTTGGAAGCATAAAAGCGAAAGATGCCGCGAATGTTGCGGGAAGCATTAGGAGAAGCGGGTCCACGTCAAGCCCGCGTGCCGTTGCGGCCAAGACCGGCATCACGAGTGTCGTCGATGCGGTGTTGCTTGTGAACTGCGTGAGTAGGGCCATTAGCACACATACCGATAGTATAGCGGGAAACGCGGGGACACCGTGGAGAAACCCAAGCTGAGAGCCGGCCCAGTCGGCCAAGCCAGAACGGCCTACCCCCTCCGCTAATGCTAGACTACCACCAAGCAAGACCAAAATACCCCATGGTATCTTACTCGTATCCTCCCAAGTTAGAAGAAACTCGCTTTTACGCTCTTTCGAGGGAGTCAAAAAAAGAAAAATGGCCGACAATATTGCGACTGTGGAGTCCTGTATGTGTTCTGGATGTGGAAAGACCTGCGTCCAACCTGGAAGCGAGAACCCACCGAAATCGATGTTTTTACGGAAAATCCAAAGAAGTGCGGTGGAGGTAGAAATGATTAAGACTCGACGCTCTCCTATCCCCATCTTGCCAAGTGCCGTCAGCTGTTCTTTTAGAAACGTCCGGTCGTCCCGCCAATCTTCTCCACTCACACGAAAGTAGACGTAGACGAGATAGAACCAGGTAAAACCCACCATCAGAGCGGCTGTGGGAACCCCAAACACCATCCAGTGGAAAAATCCGATATCCGGTGCATTGGGAAACAGTTTAGTAAAAGCGCCGATGAAAACAACGTTGGGCGGGGTTCCAACGGGCGTTCCGAGACCACCGATCGAGGCGGAATACGCCAGTCCCAGCATGAGTGCTATACCAAACCCCCGGCTTGTATCATAACCTTGAGAATCGGCATGCTTGAGAACTGCCAGGGCAATGGGCAACATGATGATGGTAGACGCCGTGTTGGATACCCACATGGATAAAAGTGCAGTAGTTGCCAAAAACCCAAGTATCAACAACTGTGGTGAACGACCAATTTTGGCCAGAATCAGCAGGGCTACGCGACGGTGAAGTTCCCATTTTTCCATCGCAATAGCGATAAAAAATGCCCCGAAGAAGAGGAAGACTATGTGGTCAGCATATGCAGTTGATACCTCGTGGGCGCTAAGAATATTTAATGCCGGGAATAAGACCAAAGGGACTAACGCTGTGACAGTGATGTGAGTGGCCTCAGTAATCCACCAAGCGGCCATTAGTCCGACTATACCGGCAGTAATCCATGCATGGTCGGCCATGCCTTCTGGCGCCGGCACCCACAGAACGAACGATAAAATGGAGAGACCGGTGAAGAGACCGGCTATCTGCCGTCGGGTGTAGGATGAAGGAGGAATGGCGTCTTGGTTCGTCGACTCAGTCATGAGATGATTAATCCGAATAAAAAAGGAGAGCACATGAAGATCACGTGTTTTGTAGCAACCTCGACGGGGGGGTCAAGGTTCGAGGAAATTGATATCCCTATAAATAACCGACGACAAGACGCAGAGGGTCATACCTTGCGTCTTTCAAATACGTATGCGTCCCCGGCTGTGTGCTTTGTTGATCTGCCGGAGGGACTCGATCAGGACTGGCACCAGGCGCCGGCGCGGCAAATCGTCATCGTCCTCGCCGGAACGTTGGAAGTAACGACTACAGACAAGCAAGTGCGATCGTGGGGTGCCGGCGAGGCATTTATTGCCGCCGACGTAACCGGACAGGGTCATAAAACCCGCACTGTTGACGGTTCTGCCCGGGTCATGTTTGCACCATTGCCTGAGACCTTCTCTATGGATACATGGGCGTAGAGCGTCGGAAATAGTCCTTGTCGAAGGCCGTTTGAGTTCTACCCGTTAATTGAGGTACAGCGTCCTAGACCGATGCGCTTGGTCTGGAGGAGAGGTCATCGTGCCAGCGGCGGGTGTGGCTATTGTTTTCAGGGATGTTGACCTTCGCAAAGCTTGCAAAATCCACGACGCAAAGCCCCGTAATATCGGCTATAGTGAACCGGTCCCCGGCGACGTATGGGGAATCCGCTAACCGGGTCTCCAGTCGTTCGTAGAAGCGATCCACGCCGGCCTTGCCGCGTGAGGCAAGTTCGGGAATGGCTTTGACGTTTTGTAAACCGGGAAGGCCTCGGTTCTTAAACGCTTCGAAGGAATTACGAAACATTTCCCCGGTAGGGTTAAGACCGTCAAATTCCATTCGCCTTTGCCAAGACTCGATTTGGGCTTTCTCTAGGGCGTTGCGTCCCATGAGATTGGGTTCGGGATGAGTCTCTTCGATGTACCGACATATGGCTATTGTCTCGTCTATTAGGTTGCCGTCATCGAGTTCGAGGACTGGGAGCAATCCTCGAGGGTTAACTTTTAGGTATTCCGGTTTAAGGTTGTCTCCGTCTATGATGCTAACCTCTATTTTTGGTATATCTATCCCCTTCTCAGCCAAAAACACGCGGACCCGACGGGGATTGGGAGCTACCTGACAGTCGTATAGTTTCATTGTCATTCCTTTCCATGACCGGAAATGTGGGTTACTGGTCTGGGAGAACAATATATGTAAACATCTGATTTTCAAGGGCGAACCAGAAAGAAAATTCGAGAACGGCAACGCCGTGAAAGGGAGCTTTCGCCCTAACGCGTACTAGGGTTAGACAGGCAAGGAGAAAATCGTGGGTAAATTTGGTTGTCGTGTGGGCTTTTTCCTGTTTGCTGTTTCCTATCTCTACTGTTTTTTGTCGGTGGAAGCAGAGGGACGTGCTGGTGATTCCGCGTCTGCCGCGAAGGGTGTTGTCGATGATAGGCTACTTACTCCGACGACTCGTTGGATGGTGCAACAAGGCATGACCTTGACGGTGGAAAAAGAGCGACCATATGTATGGCCTCGAGCCTACAAGGACGCGACCGAACGTTATGCCGGCCAGGTTGTGATCTCACCGGATGGAAGGGAGATCTCTAACTATATAGCGGGCTCACCGTTCCCCGTCATAGATCCGAATGACGCCTTGGCCGGTTACAAAATCATGTGGAATCATTCACAACCTCCATACAGTACCGATAACATCGGAGCTAGTTACGTGGCTCATCTTTTAGACGGCGCAGGGAACGTTGACCAGTCGTTTGAAAATTCGTGGCGACGCGTTATGTGGACTGGGCGGTTGTACCACGATCCTAAGCCGGTCATCCCCCACAACCCTGCCGTTCGGCATACACACATGTGGGGTCCTTTGATCTTGCCTAATCGGTACAAAGGACTGGCGGTGCTTGAGTTCAGGTATATTCCGGCAAGTGCCCCGGATGACACATACGTGTATTCACCCCTTTACAGGAAAGTCCGCCGTATCAGCGTAGCGGACCGCAGTGCAAGCATATGGGGCTCTGACTATGACCTGGACTCTTTTTATGGATTCAACGCGAAGATCGGTAGCTGGGATTTTAGGGTAATAGCAGAGAAAGACATTTTGGGAGTGTTACATAGTGGACGCTACGGTGATCCTGCACAGTGGTGCGCACAAAGGGACAAGAGTGCGGGTATGCTGGCGGCGCTTCCTTGCGTTACATGGGAAAAGAGAAGGGTATGGGTCGTCGAAGCAGTGCCTATTAAGCGAATGAAGAACTATGCATTTTCCAAACGTGTTCTGTACGTCGACCAGGAGACCTACGGGGTTGGTCTTGCGGAAATGTATGACACCGACGGTGAACTGCGCAAAGGTCTGTTACATTGCGCTTTTGTCAGCAAAAAACCTCATGATGCGTATCCCTCCAATCCCACCCGCGGAGCACAGTATGGATACGATGAAGAACAGTTGTTCGTGCCGAATTTTGTAATGGTCGATTTTAAAAATATGTATGCAACCGTTGGGGAAATACCCTCGACCGAGGTCGGTCCGTCGGAATGGGAAGGGGAGGCTTATTTCAACGAGGCCAGAGTCAGGGGTGTGGACCCCGATTCACATACTACGAACGCGCTGTTGGAAATGGGCCGTTGAAATTTGGTGTAGAACTGTGGCGGTGTGCGTTAGCGTACCTGTCGGATCGTTGTGAAGCTAAAGACACAGCCAACTGCGACTGCCATTGCAACACTTGCAAAAACGCACGTATCCAGGGGCCCGATCTGCGCCACCAGAAACCCACTTAATGGCGCGCCAAGAACGCCGGCCGCTCCCATAAAGCCTATGGTGTAGACAGATAGGACCCGGGCTCTATTCTCTTCACTCGCCTGTTCCTGGTAGATTGTTCTCCCGGCGTTGATAAACACTGCTGCTGTTATACCCCAGCCTGTTACGGCCACTAGTGCGGCCCCAAATGGCAGCCCCCGCGACAGTAAGAATAGACAAGCAGCACCGAGAAGAAGCGCTACAACCTGGGCCCGCCCGCGCCGCCGGATCCCGCCAAACCATAGAATAGCCAAAGAACCGATAATGGTGCCAATGGGGAACGCCATGTTGAGGAGAGCCAGCTGGTCCACACCACCATTATAGAAGTCTCTCACCAGTAGTGGGAGCACGACAACAAATGGGCCGATGAAAAAGACTCCCACCGTTATTGCGAGTAACAAAGTAGGCAGTAAAGTGGATGAACGGATTACCTCTCGTACTCCCTCTGTGACATCGGAGAGGCGCAGGGGTGGGCTCGAAGATCGGTCGCGAGATTGTGGCATGCGTCGGGAAGGCCACACGCCCGCAAAGAGCATGAGACTTTGCACGCCGAGAGTTGGGATTGTTCCGAACCAGCGCGCCGAGGCCGCTGCCAGCGAACCGAGTACTTGCATGCTCCACTGCGTCATTGTCATGCCTGTGACGGAACGGAGCATGTTTCTGCCTGCGACTTGGGAGAGTTGGGCGTCTCGGGCAGGCATTACGAAGGCCTGCACAGTTCCCATGCAGGCGGCATAGATTAGAAGAGATGCCATCGAGAGGTGTCCCGTAGCGACTATAGTGAGTAGGCCAAAGGAAAGGAGACCGGCAGATACATGAAGGATTACCAGAAGCAGACGGTTGTCGTAGCGATCGGCGATTGCGCCACCAAGAAGTGTCAAAACGACAGAGGGGAGCATCATCGTGCTCTGCGTAATGCCAACCCACTGTGCTTCCGCGCGCAAAACACCGACCACCAGCCAGGAGAACAGTACTCCTTGCATCCCCATCGCCATGAACCAGGTCCCGGTGCCCGCGAGAAACCAGAAGTAAGGCGTAGGAAATTGGGTCGCGGACGATTCGGACTTATAATCGATTCTTGACGGCACCGCTACCGCGTCAGTCGGTGACGCCGGTTTATTCGGTGGTGTCTTTTGTGGAAAAGCGTGCGACAATACCGGAGTCCTTAAAGCCGTAAAAGAGGACGTGACGAATTTAGCTGAGTAATAACTCGAGTACGAGGGGGGCAGGTGTTCTGTGGTTGACGCGAATAGTATAGATCTCGGGCGTGCTGTGTGGCCTGCGCTTATTAGATTGTGGTGCAAAACCCTGGCATTGAACGTTCTTTATTTTGGGCTTGTTGCTGCTTCGCCGCCTTCGTTTCTCCAGTTGCCCGAGGGTTTTGAAGCGGATTTGTACGCCGATAATGTGCCAGGTGCCCGGTCTTTGGTAATTGGAGGGGAGGGGACGGTGTTTGTCGGGACGCTTGAGGGGAGCGTCTATGCTGTCGTTGACGCTGATAAGGACCAGGTTGGCGAGCAAACTTTGACCATAGCTAGAGGACTGCGAATGCCAAGCGGCGTGGCATTTCGCGACGGCGCTCTATATGTCGGTGCCCTTAATCGGATCCTGAGGTTTGATGACATTGAATCACAGTTGGATGCCCCGCCAGACCCCGTCGTCGTTTATGACAAACTACCGAGTGACCGATGGCATGGATGGAAGTTCATTTCATTTGGACCTGATGGTGCACTGTATGTGCCGGTTGGCGCGCCGTGCAACGTGTGTGAAAAGAGTGACGACCGGTATGGTTCGATTCTTCGCCTCGATTTAAACGCGACTAACGCGCAGATATTCGCTCACGGTGTAAGAAATTCTGTTGGGTTTGATTGGCACCCTGAGAGCAAAGAAATGTGGTTCACGGACAATGGCAGAGACTGGCTCGGCGATGATGCACCACCCTGTGAGCTGAATCATGCGCCGAAGGCAGGCTTACATTTTGGCTTTCCCCATTGCCACGGAGTGGCCATCCCTGATCCGACGCATGGGCAGGGGACCAGTTGCACTGATTTTGTTCCCCCGGCGCAGGAGTTAGGTCCGCACGTTGCGCCATTGGGCATGAGGTTTTATACGGGGTCAATGTTCCCGCGGTCCTACCAAGGACAGGTATTTATCGCCGAGCATGGCTCGTGGAATCGTACAGAACCGATCGGTTACCGAATTACAACTGTCCGATTAGAATCGCAGCAGGCAAAGGAGTACCGGGTATTTGCCGAGGGGTGGCTGGACAAAGAAGGCGTGCATGGGCGCCCGGTGGATGTTTTGGTGATGCCGGACGGCGCACTTCTAGTTTCCGATGACAAAGCAGGTGTCATCTACCGAATTAGCTATGAAGAAGGGTAGGTGTAAAGAATGGGTGACCCGTCGGGAACCATTTCAGTAAGACAATTAAAGGATGACGATAGCGAACGCGCGTGCGCTGTTATAAATGTGGCTGCGCGCTGGTACCAAGAGTTTCTGCCCGCTCGTGAGTATCACGACCCTGAAATGACCGTTGAAGAATGGTTAGCGGAAGCCGTGCGACTAACATGGTTTGGCGCTTTTGGCATGGGAAAGCTTGTCGGTGTTATGGGCCTCGAATATTTAAAAGGCGTTGCACTTCTACGGCACGCTTACGTTTTAGTAGAGCACCAGCAGGTGGGAATTGGATCGTTACTTCGGGAACACTTAGAGGGAAGAGTTGAAGGAACGCGTCGGATTATTGTGGGAACGTACGAAGGCAACTATAAGGCTCGGCGGATGCTCGAAGCGGCGGGGTATTCGCTTTCGAAAGATTCACAGGCCGTCTTACAAACTTATTATGACGTACCGGGTGACCGGGCACGTGGCTCTGTGACCTATGAAAAACTTATTAGCTAGCTTGGCTGCCGTGGTGCTCTGACCTCGTGTATTCCGTGCGGGCCTGTTGTCTCATTCCTGGGGCACGCGTGCAGGTCCGAGTCCGATGCTGTCTTTATGGGGTCTTTTCCGTTTGCTTCGAGAACCTGTTGGTAGGTATCCAACGGGGAACGGCAGCCCAATAGGCGGTGTAATCTTCACCAAAACGCCCTTTTAATTCTGGTTCCTCAATGTACAAGACGAAGAGCAGCGCTAAAAAAAAAGAGAAGAGCGAATACAGGAGTAAATAGGCTGACTGATAGCAAAGCGTCTGACCCAACAGGATGACGGTCAGACCTAACACCATCGGATGTTGAATGTAAGCGTAAGGTCCGGCGACTACCATTCGTAGAGGTGGGTCTAGAGGAAACGGCGTACCCATGCCGCGTCGAGCTAGATAATAGGAAGAAAACAATATTAGCAGGGTTCCGACAGTAATTAGTAGACTACCGGTAATGTAAGAGAGTGCTAATGGCAGCAAAGGGGTAACAGTTTCGAGCCCGCCGATTTTCCAAGGCACATAGACGCCGAAGAATCCCGGGAAAAGAGAAGTATACACTGCCGATCGGAGTCTGAGCGATAACATAACAAGCCCTCGGGTATCCAAACCGTATATCCGAGCTTCTGGCAGCGCCGCGAAAATAGGGAAATCACGTTGAAAGCCTTCGGATTCAGTAACGTGTTATTCGCCACGAAAAACGGGTTTTCGCTTCTCTAGCATGGCACGGACCCCTTCGTCCGCATCCTTACTTTTACGCGCTTCTCGCACGAGGACCCGCAGATCTTCGTACTCGATAGTGTTGCGTAAGGAGATCATTCGCAAGATGCTTTGCTTCATCCCGGATAATGAAAGCGGGGCATTCGCGGCTATGGATCGGGCTAATTGTAGGGTTTCCTCTTCCAACAATTCCGTGGGCACGAGCCGATGGAGCATGCCGATCTCGTAGGCTCGCTGTGCTGGGACAGGTTGACCCGTGATGAGGATTTGTTTGGTGAATGCCGGACCAACGATCTCGACTAGCTTCTGGCCGAGGCGGAAAGGCACGACTAGGCCGATCCTGGCTAAAGGCATGCCGAACCGTGCGGCATCGGAGGCGACTCGCAAATCGCAATGCAGCGCCAACTCGCATCCGCCGGCGAGGGCATCGCCCTGTACCATAGCGATGGTAGGGTGTCGGCAATTCTCTATTTTCGCCAACAGATCGATAATTCCAGTTTCGGCGTCCTCGTCGCTCTGTTGACGTGCATTCAACTCGCGCAAGTCGAGGCCGGAACAAAAGGCCTTGCCTTCGGCTCGAATGATCACAACTCTCACCTCGTTGTTGCCGTCCAACTCTCTAAAATAGTGGTCCAAGCCTACCAAAACAGCGCTGTTCATGGCGTTCCGCTTCTCTGGCCTATTTAGAGTGACTGTTGCGATACCATCTTCAACCACACATAAAATTTCTTCTGCCATAGAGCCTCCTGAAGCCTTTAAAGTACGCGTACTGTCTCAATAGGCCTGTTTTAATTATCGGAGCGCATCCCTTCAGGCCTGATAGAAACGCCCGCTGCAACGTGCGAGCCTTTTCGTTGCATGGGACTGACTCGCATCTTACTCGTCAAACCTCCACGTGTCGTTCGCCGCGCCTGATACCTTCCATCGAGGTATCACGATGTTCGAGTCGTCAGTCTCTTCGTATTCGACACGGACCGGAAGGCCGATAGCCACATTGATTTCGTCGTCAAGCATGACGCCACCTACTCGAACAAGCGCCCCATCTGTTTCGTGACAACCATCAAGTTCAATGAGCCCTACGACGTAGGGTACCGTTTCAATGAAAGCGCCAAGTATTGGTTGTGTAACGACAATATAACTGTGAAGTATTCCTGTACCCGCCGTTTCGAACCAGCCTAAGTCCATGGAATTACATTTGTCACATGCCGGAAAAGGCGGGAACCATTTGTGCTGGCACTTGTTGCACTGGCGCACGAGATATTTGTGTTCCTTTGTACCCATCCACCAGTCGACAGTGTCAAAATCGGGCATGACGGTAATTTTGCTATAATCTATCGGTCCGGGCATGGTAGTACTCCTTTAGGCTGCAATTCCGCGTAAGATAGCGGAGCTAGACATCGTTTCAGTCCCCCAGCCCAGACACGCGGCGATCCGCGCATTTTCGAGTTGACGACAACCTGATGCTCGATCATAGGAATGACGGCCATCTTCCCAGTCGGGGCAGGCATCGTCTGTCCGGTGTCGGAGTTGCCGTACATTTTCAATCACCATGCTGACGCCGTGGGTATATCCCTCGGATAGGTGTCCGCCGGAGAGGTTCGATGGTAACTCCCCGTCGATCTTAAGACGTCCCCCTTTGACAAAGTCGCCGGCCTCGCCTTTTCCACAAAAACCATAAGCCTCGAGTTGAATTAGTGTTGTGAAAGTGAAGGCATCATAACACGACACGAAATCTATATCCTTCTGGCTAATTCCAGCCATGCCGAACAGGCGATTACGGCCGTAATTACCGGCAACGTGATGGATCACGGGCCGAGAATAATTCCATGCGGGATTGGGCGCCATCGTGCGTCCAGTCCCACCCATGATAAAAACCGGCGGTTGACGTAGATCATACGCTCGCTCTCGTGACGTGATGATGAGACACGCGGCAACATCCGTCTCGAGGCAGCAGTCAAGCAAGCGAAGGGGTTTAACTATCCAGCGAGAATTTTGATGGTCCTCGATAGTAATAGGGTTTCGCATGACGGCCTTAGGGTTCAAACTCGCGTGATATCGGTGGGCAACGGCAATTTCGGCCAGAGATTGTGTTGTAGTTCCGGTGTCACGGAGGTACCGCATGGCTGACATCCCGAAGCGTTGGGCCGGAGAGGTCCAGCCCCAATGCATCATGAACTGATTGTCCTCCGCCGCTCGCGTTGGAGGAACCGGACCACTCGGTGCCTGCCCTCCCATCCTCCGCCCGGAGCGGCCATTCATTGCCCGGAACACCACCATGGTTTTACAATAACCGGCTTCCAGAAGACCAATGGCATTACCAATGAGCGCTTCCGTGCTCGATCCGCCACCAAGAATATCTACGGAATAATTCAGACGAATCCCAAGAGATGAGGCAATGTGGTTTGAGGTCGTGGAATCGCCGGCTTGGTAACTAGTCATACCATCGATATCACGTGGCTCAAGGCCAGAGTCCTTCATGGCATTTTTGACGGCTTCGCACGCCATGGACAAGGTGGTCCGGTTCGAGGGTCGCATGTGTGGAGTCTCTCCGACACCGACTATACAGTACTTGTCAGTCAATGTGCCCATTGTCATCCTTTCGTGTTGCTTCAGAGTTCCTTGCTTGGTGGGGCTAGAACGTTCTGCTCGGCGTGTCTACGGATGTCTTGCAGTAATTCTTTGCAACGCCCTTTTTGTGTGTTCGTAGACAGATCAAAGGTTAGAATAAGACGGTCGAGAATTCCCTCGTACCGATCGACCAATTTCCGCCCTATTTCATCGTAAGTCCCTGTTACTGCAATTTCGTCAAGCATGTCGTCCGTTATCTCATCCGACATAGCGTCCCATTCACCCCTGGCTGCCTTTTCGTTTAGCCGAAAACAAGCCTCTCCCCAGCCGTGCGTATCGAGTACGCTCTTGTACGTTTTGGTAGAAGCGTAGAAGCCAATTTGCTTTCGGACCTCGGCCATTGCGTTTAATACCTCATGCCTATCGGCCCCGGTTGCGACAAACGTTCCGGTGACTAAGGGGCATTCTCGAGAGGTCCGATCGGCCTTAGCCAAGCCACGACGAATATTCGGGATGATCGTATTTTTGATATGTCGGCGCGTATGAAAATTATGGATAAAAAAGCCATTGCTCAGTTCGCCTGCGAGCTCGCTGATACGTGGATTTAGTCCAGAAAGAACTATTGGGATCTCAGGATGTTTTATGGGTCCGGGGTCAAAGAAAGGTGTCATCAGTGAGAAATTGTAAAAATTACCTCGGAAATCGAGTTTTTCATGGTTTTGCCAACACTTCCATATGGCCCGCAACGCTAAGACAACCTCCCGTAGCCTTTTTACTGGCGACTCCCATTTTACGCTGAAGCGGCGTTGGTTGTGTCCTTTTACCTGTGTGCCTAGGCCCAAGACGAAACGTCCGTTCGAATTCGCCTGCAGATCCCAACTGATATTCGCGAGTACCATGGGACTTCGCGGGAATGCGATTGCTACCCCCGTTGCGAGCTGTATTTTGTCTGTTTGCCGAGCGGCGACAACCAATGGGAAGAACGGGTCGTGGCTCGTTTCTGCCGACCAGAGACCATCAAAACCCAAAGATTCGGCTTGTCTCGCTGTCTGCTCTGCCGCTTCAAAAGTCGACGGCATAATCCCGAGATCAATTTTCATAAGACCTCTTTAGTACGACCGCGGCATTCCCAGGACATGCTCAGAGACAAAATTGAGTACCATGTTATTTGAGATGGGTGCTATAGAGAACAACCGGCTCTCTCGAAACTTACGTTCGACATCGTACTCCGCTGCAAAACCGTATCCACCGTGGGTATCTATGGCGGCATTCGCGGCAGCCCACGAGGCTTGGGAGCATAAGAGCTTGGCCATATTTGCCTCAGCGCCACAGGATGTCCCCTCGTCGAATAAGTCGGATGCACGGAACCGCATGAGGTCAGCAGCTTCGGTTTGCGCGTAGGCCTGGGCGATCGGAAACTGGATGCCCTGGTTCTTTGTGATTGGCCGACCGAAGATTTCTCTGTCGTTGCCATAGTCGACCGCCCGCTTGATAAACCATCTCGCATCGCCAATGGCTTCCGAAGCGATCAGGATCCGCTCTGCGTTCATTCCGTCCAATATGTAATAGAATCCTTTGCCTTCTTCGCCAATAAGATTTTCAACGGGCACGCGGAGATCGTGGAAAAAAAGCTGATTGGTTTCGTGGTTAATCATCGCGTCGATGGGTCTTACTTCTACACTGTCCCCCGCCTCTCGCAGATCCACCAAAAATACACTCATGCCAAGGGTTCGTTTAGGGCTCTCCTCGTACGGTGTCGTTCGCGCTAGCAGCAACAACAGGTCTGAATGTTGTACCCGCGAAGTGAAAATTTTCCCGCCATTCACTATATAGTGGTCGCCTTCTCGTCTAGCGTTGGTGCGAATATGGGTGGTGTCGGATCCTGCGTCTGGCTCCGTTACGCCAAACGCCTGAAGGCGGAGTTCCCCACAGGCTATACTGGGCAAATACCTCTTCTTCTGCTCGTCATTCCCGTGACGTAACAACGCACCCATAATATACATCTGGGCATGGCACGCAGCGGCGTTACCTCCGGAGCGATTGATTTCTTCAAGAATCACACTGGCTTCCGTTACCGTTAAACCGGAGCCTCCGTATTGTTCTGGGATGAGTGCTGCCAACCAACCCGCGCTGGTGAGTTCATCAACAAACTGCTCTGGGTACTGGCTTTCCTTGTCGAGTTTTCTCCAGTACTCGTCCCCATATTGGCCGCATAATTTTCTGATTTGCTCACGGATTTCCTGACAACGCTCTTTTTCCGACATTGTTTTTCCTCCCGATCCCACCTTGGCGGTTAGCGGTCCAGACGATTTGTGCGGCGGCAGATGGCGGACCACTTGCGGCTCCTCGCGTGCTTGCCATACTTTCTGTAGCTTTCCCAACTTCCACTGCAAATTTACAACATACCCTCATACCAGTAAACGGGCGCGTGGGGACCGCGGGAGAGAGCATTAGCACCTGGAACGGGTCTCCCGTCCGATGCTCGGGTTTTAATCCCGGGTAAGTAGGAGGTCAGGGCGTAAAACGGTATCGCCTCGTGCAAGTGCGTTGACAGTGGCTTTCGATACCATGACCGCTTTTGGGTTCTTGTCGGCGATTTTGTTTGCAAGTTGGTACGCCGCCGTCATGAGTTCACTCTTTTTCACTACCTGGTTTACCAGGCCCAGTTGTAGGGCTTCGTTCGCTCGGACGTGTCGACAATTGAGAATTATGTCCTTTGCCGTGTTGGGGCCAACATTAGCGACTAGAAGTGCAGTCGAGGGCGGGCTCAGTGGAACCCCTAGGTCTACCTCGGGAAACCAGAATTCTGATTCCTCGACGGCAATGCGGAAATCACAGGCCAATGCCATAGACCAACCGCCCCCTATAGCAAACCCATTGACCGCGGCTATGACAACGGGTTCCATGTTGATGAATAGGTCGAGTGTTCTCGCGATAGCGCGCGTCCATTTCTTTCCGAGCGGGGCGAATATTTTTCTCCGTTCCTCGCGATCATTGACACCCTTAATTGGTGACAGGTCTGCACCGGCAGAAAAGGTGTTCCCCGAACCAGTAAATACGACCACGCTGATGTCTTCGTCATCTCGTATGCGCTGTTGGAAATGTTCTAACTCAAGAGATATTTGCTCATTCAACGGGTTTCGTCTTTCGGGAAGGTTAAATGTCAATGTCGCGATGCGTCCGTCTTTTTTAAGAATAAAGGTGTCTGACACTCGTTGCTCCCCTCGATCTGTTAGAAGTTGGAACTATATAATCTCATGGTGTTTGATGTGACAAGGGACCAGCACGGATTGGCGGACAGATGACGCTATATTGCTTTTCGTCAAGGAAGTTAAATAAGGAGATCAAATGGAACTAGGAGTATCTGGAAAGGTCCTTATGCTGACTGGGGCGAGCCGTGGCATTGGCCGGGCAATAGCGCTTTCCGCGGCCGAAGAAGGGTGCCGGCTCAGCATTTGTGCCCGAGGCCGCGAACAGCTAATGGCCTCAGCGGCCGAAGCTGAGAAATGGGGAATAGAAGTACTGGCATCAGTTGTTGATGTTACGGACAGCGTTCAAGCGAACGAGTGGGTCCGCGCAACGCATGACCGCTTCGGGAGCATCGATATTCTTGTAAATAATGTAGGCGGGTCTAGGCCCGGTGGTAACTTAGAAGCGTCAGGTGACGCATGGAGGAGTGGATTTTCGCTCAACTTCTTTTCGGCGGTTGACCTGTGTCGACTTGTCGTACCGTATATGGAGAAAAAGGGAGCCGGTGCCGTGATCAATATTGCGTCGATCTACGGCCGAGAGTGGGGCGGCCCTATGACGTACAACGCCGCGAAAGCAGCGATGATTAGTCTCTCAAAGGAAATGGCACGTGCGTACGCTCCTAAGGGTATACGCGTCAATAGTGTCGCGCCAGGCTCAATCCTCTTCCCTGGCGGGTCTTGGGCAAAACGCCAATCGGATGACCCTGAGGCGATAGCGGCTTTTGTAAAAAATGAACTGCCCGCTGGGCGATTTGGGACACCCGAAGAAGTCGCGAATGTTGTTATTTTTCTCGCATCGAAACAAGCACAGTGGGTATCGGGTGCTTGTGTAAATGTTGATGGTTGCCAATCCCGTTCGTTGATCTGAATCCACACCCGGTTACGGTGATTTGCAACGTCTCCGTGCGGGCTCGAAGAGGCTCTCGGTTAACACCAAGAGGGCTCAGCCTCGTAAACGCTGCTCACCACCGCTCCTTGGCTTCTTGATAGTACTTTCGTAATTCCTGCGCTTGGATCCGGGCGTTGTTTATTGTTCGATTTAGTTCCTCTAGCCGTCCCGCGTTGCGTATTTTTGCGTCTTCCCGGGCGGAGCGTAGTTGGTGCCGAATCTGTTCCATCCGGTCCCGCAGCCGCCTGAGGTCGTTTCGTTCTTCCTGATGGGTGCGTAAAAAATTTTGTCTTTCTGCTCGCAACTGAGACTCTAATTCGTCGATACGCGTTAACAGCTCTTCTAGCCGGTCCGCACGGTTTCGAATTTCAGAGGGGGCTGTGTGGTCGGTTCGAATGCGTTCTATCATGCCCCATGAGCGGTTACTGACCTCGTCCCTATGGCGGGATTTTCTTCCGCGCCCCGGCCGTTTTCTATTATCGGGTATGGCTGTGCTGTGAGGCAGTAAGTTCGTACTGCGCGGTTTTCTTTCTTTATGGAAGGGAACCTCCGAAAGACGAGATGTTGTCTCTTCTTGGGACTTCAACAGCCCGTCTTCACCTTTGGCCACTCCGAATAGGCCCGCATGAAGTAAGACTAGAACGACAAGAGTTGGTAACAATTGCCTGATTGACATTGTGTGCTGTCCTAACCCCATAGGTTTGAAACTTCCCCCTGGCGCGTCGTGCCGCGAAATAGCCAATTTTCGGTATTCATCCAGTCAGGTAAACGCTCCTCTGGTGCTTCCTCAACGAGAAGCGAGTTGGTTTCGAGGCGGTCTAAAGTGTCAAGTAACGTGTCTAAGTCTGCCACGATATCCGGGGTCGGTGGAAAAATCGGATAATTAGGCGTCGTAAAATAAAAAGCGAGCAGCGCAGCTGCTGCCGCCAGAGACGCTAAAGAGATTCTAGCCAACCGAGGCGTGATGTAGGACCCGAGCACATTCGGAATAGGCTTCCTAGGGGGACCGAAGTATTGGAGCTTTGCGGGTGGGTTTTGAGCTTCCGTTAAACGCGACCACAGCTGTTTTTGCAGAACGGATGGAACAGCGGTTTGGGGTGTCCCGCGAAGAGCTTGTCGGTTCGATAGGAGTTGCTGATACCGCTTTGAGCAATGTTCACACTCGGCCAGATGACGGGTGACATCTTTCTCCTGACGATCTTTTAAACTGCTATCAAGGTAGGAACTGAGCCCGCGTTCGCAGCGGTGACACATCATATTCTTGTACCTTTCATACGGCTCTCTTTTCCATGGTCTTCCGCAGACGGTTTCTAGCCCTCGATAAGCGAGAGCGGACGGTACCCATGGGAAGGAGGAGGACGTCCGATATTTCCTGGTAAGATAACTCTTGGTAATCTCGCAAAATCAGGATGACGCGATATCGACTCGGAATGCGGGTCATGGCTTCCCGGAGGCTTTGGATCCGATGTTTTCCATCAAGAATTTCGCCAGGGTCGGGGCGTGGGTCCATTGGCTCGCTGGTCTCGGGCGCGTCGTCCTGTCCTCGTGAATCGTTGACGGTGGACGCCCAGGAAAGGGTACGCCACCGTTTCCGACGTCGCAGTTCGTCGAGAGTCAAGTTTGTGGCGATGCGATAGAGCCATGAGCGGAATCCCGTGCCCTTTTCGCCCGTTTGCGGGTTATAGTGTTCGATATTTCTTATCGCGCGGAAAAAGGTCTCTTGCCACAAATCCTCTGCTGTTGCCTCGTCTCCGATAATTGTGCGTATCATACCGAGCAGACTTTTCCCGTACCGTTCAATGAGGAAATCAAACGCGCGCCGGTCGTTTTTTTTTGCCTGCAAAACTAATGCCAGATCAGAGTATCGATCCTGACCAATTTTCGGTCTGCCGATTACCTCGCGTTCTTTGATCTTTGTTTCCGTTTTGGAAGGCATTCCCATGGGGAGGGAAGGGGAAGAGAAACTGGATCGGGTTCGCGCATGATTCCGTTCCGCGCTAACCTCTGTCCTTTCCGGCGTTCGTGCTACGTCTTTCATGCAGGTTCCTGCAACTTACAGGAGTAAACGCGAAAACCGGTAAAAAGTTCCCATTCCGACTCAAAGGTCCAGAAGGCTTGGGAGGTCAGAGACACTCGACAGGATGTGGTCTGGCCTTTCCTGAACCATGACTGCGTTATGGCTAGTACCGGTCAGGACGCCGATAGTGCGCACCCCTGCGGCCTTCCCTGCCTGAATATCAATAGGAGAATCCCCTATATAAACCGCATACTTTGGTTCGATGCCGAGCCCGGCAAGACACTTGAAAACGGGTTCTGGATGGGGCTTGCGATTTTCTACGTCCTCCCGCCCAATTATGCTCCCGAAAAGATGCCGGACTCCCCACAAGTCGAGAAATGGAAGGGCGCGCCCTGATGATGTCGCGATACCAAGGACAAACCCTTTGCGATGCAAGCTATTCAAGACTTCTAGCGTTCCAGGAATAGCCTCCGTGTCTTCGTGATATCGTTTCAGCCAGCCGTCCATTCGACTCTCTGTGATGCGCTGAACGGTCCCGTCTGGGTCAGGGTGGTCAGTGGGAAATAATTTCTGAAGTGGAGATTCGTCACCGACTCGCATCATCGCATAGACCTTCTCGCGTGATACGAGTGGGACTTTTGCCAGCTTCAGTACCTCAAGGGCGATCTCATAGAAGAACTCCACGGACCCCGCGAGTGTCCCGTCGACGTCGAAAATTATGCCTTTGACATCCTTCATCGTCATACGGACAACGTATCCCACGCCGCACAAACTTCGCGTTCCAAATCTGCCACCGTACCGTTATTGCGAATCACTAGATGCGCGTGTTCACGTCGTTGAAGGTTTGAAAGCTGTTTGCCTATCCTGGCTTCTGTCTCTTCCGGGGACATGCCGCGTTGGGAAGACACGCGGTCTACAACAGCAGCTTTATCCGTTTCCACCACCCAGACGATGTCCGCTAAACTTATCCACTTGGCTTCGATCAAAATCGCGGCTTCTACGATGATAGGGGTTTTAGTCCCGGTCGCTCTGAAAGAAAAGATTCGTTTCTTTATTTCCTTGTACATTATTGGATGCACAATCGCGTTGAGTTCTTCGAGCACCCCGTCTGTACCGAAAACGATAGTAGCCAGCTTTTTTCGGTCTATGGTCTCGTCATCAGCGAGGATTTCCTTACCGAACCGGTCGACAACTTTCTGCCAACCCTCGGTCCCAGGTAGGTAAATATCGTGCCCGACCTTATCGGCGTCGATCACGACAGCGCCCAGTCGAGCCAGAATTTCCGAAACAGTACTTTTCCCGGAACCGATACCGCCTGTTAGTCCGACTGTATTCATGCAAATTCCTTTTACGCCCCGCTACCTCCGTTGTTTGTGGCAGAGAAAGCGAATCGCCGCAAGTGAAGACTGGCTTCTATCGTACAGGGTATCATGTTATCAGAACGGGGAAGAAGGAGATGGGGAACAAATGCCGTACGTCGATTTGGCCGGGGGAAAACTATATTACGAGGACGTGGGGGAAGGCCGACCTTTCCTTCTGCTTCCTGGTGCTCTGGGAACGGGCCGGTCCGATTTCGGCCCCCAATTGGAAGGACTTCCTAGACACGGGATTCGGATTATAGCTCCAGACCCCCAAGGTTACGGAAAATCCAGGCCGCCAGAACGAAGGTTTTCGGAAGATTTTTACCAACGGGATGCGAACGACTTCGCAGCGTTGATGAATACTTTGGGTATTGGAGAGTACAGTGTGGGCGGTTGGAGCGATGGCGCAATTACTAGCCTACTGTTAACACTTTCCCAACCTCTTAGGATCGAGAAAATGGCTATTTGGGGTGGGAACGCTTATGTGGCGCAAGAAGATGTGGATTCTTACGAGAAAACGCGTGATGTTGCAAATTGGTCTCCGAAGGCCGCCGAGCCCATGAAGATTATGTATGGCGATGGATTCCAAAGCATTTGGAGTCGTTGGTGCGATGCCCAGCAGCAGATACTAAGAAATGGTGGCGATTTGTGTAAGAGCCGGTTGGGCATGCTCAAATGCCCCACGTTCATCATACATGGAGCAAAGGATCCGTTGGTTCCTCTTTTTCATGCGGAATTTCTTCAACAAGGCATTAACGGTGCCCGGTTACACATTTTTCCGGAGGGGCGACATAACATTCATCTTTTCTATGCAAAAGAGTTTAATGAAATGTTGGCGGAATTTCTTCGGGCATAGGGTCTCGAGTTAGAGGAGATACTAATGAGTAAAGTCGAATTTTTCTATGATTATTCCAGTCCGTGGACGTACCTGGCCTTTACTAGAATCCATGGCCTTTGTGAAAGGTATAAGGCGGATCTCGAATGGAGACCGTTTTTGGTGGGGGGGGTATTTAACACGG
>CAYWPF010000166.1:0-10059 GCA_964460065.1 uncultured Enterobacteriaceae bacterium | reverse complement strand
GTAGATCTTTGCGATACTTTCCATCTACCCGTTGTCAGTCTTGTTGATGAACCCGGTTTTATGATTGGACCGGAGGCCGAACAGACCGCAACGATTCGCTACGGGACAGCCACGATATTTGCGATAATGCAGTCATCTATTCCTTGGGTGTCAGTAATCGTTCGGAAAGTTTATGGCGTCGCTGGAATCGCCCATTTTGGACCGGGAGGCATGACCTTCGCCTGGCCGTCGGCAGAAAGCGGTGCGCTCCCACTAGAAGGCGGGGTAGCGGTCGCCTACCGACGCGAAATAGCGAACGCCCCGAACCCCGAAGCAAAACGGAGAGAAATTGAAGAATCGTTAGCGGGTAAACGGTCCGTCTATGCACGCGCCGAGGGCTTCGCCGTACAAGATATGATAGATCCCCGAAAAACTCGGCCCACACTCTGTGACTGGGTGGAATGGATCCAACCGCAGCTGAAAAATCGCTCGGGCCCGCGCTCTTACACTCTCCGGCCCTGAATAGAAAAGACGGCCTACTATGAGTCCTGCTCCATAGGGAGACTCGCATCGGCTGCCCACTCCATGAGAGATCCATCGTAAACCTCTACATTTTCCTCGCCTAAAAGAGTAAGGGCAAAGGCATCGCTACAAGCCGCAATACCGGCCCCACAATAGGTTATAACTCTGTCTGGTCGCGTCCTCTCGACTGCTTCAAAACGCTCACGCAGACTAGCAGCGGGAAGATACGTGTGCATGTCCTCGTCCACGAGTGCCGAAAACGGCACGTTGACACTAGAAGTGATCCGGCCCGGTCGTGGATACTTGATCATTCCTCCCGTGCCAGCATGTTCCTCCGCAGACAAGGCATTTACGATACAGCTATTCGCCTTCCCTATTTCTGTTAGGACATCCGCCTTTGTAGCGATGGTGTTTGCGCACGGTACGGCAGGGAAATTCGCGGGTTCGCAGGATGGAATATCTGTCGAGACAGGCCTCTGTTCCAGTGTCCATTTTTTCCAACCACCGTTTAACACGGCCGCATTCGAAAAGGATACCGCACGAAGCATCCACCAAACCCGCGCCGCCCAAATATTATAAAAATTATCGTAAAGGACCACATGGGTTTCCGAACCGACACCATAGCGGGACATGGCCTCGGCGAAACGTTTCATCGTCGGTGCCATTAAGGGAAGACTATTGTCCGGATCCGACAAATCAGAGGTTAAGTCAGCAACAATGCCACCGGGTATATGGCCGGCTCGCCAAGCTTCCCTCCCACTCGTTAATTGAAACCCTCCCTCTTCCAGAGGGGTAAGGATTACGTTGCAATCCAGGATTCGGACCCGATCATCCTCCAAGTGTTCTTCGAGCCAGCCGGTTTCGACAAGCTGTTCCGGCTTTGCATACGACATCATGTTCTCCTTATAGTTGATGCATTAGCGCGTGTGTTATAAATCCAACGTGGGGCACCCCCAGAACGAAGTCTCCCTTTTTGTTAATAGGAAAGATTATGAGCACGCAAGTCACGCCTCACTTTATCAACGGGAACTATACCTCCGGTAGCGGGGGCAAAATATTTCTGAACCGTCAACCCATCGATAATTCTATCATCAGCACAGTACACGAAGCGACACGAACCGATGTCGATGCCGCGGTGAGCGCAGCGCAAAGGGCCGTCTCGGGGCCGTGGTCTCAAATTTCCTTGCAAGACAAGACAGAGATCTTGTACGCCATCGCCGCGGGGATCGAAGAACGTTTCGATAAATTTCTGGAGGCGGAAGTGGCCGACACCGGAAAACCCATCGACTTAGCGTCCCGTATCGATATTCCCAGAGGAGCCGCTAATTTCTGTACTTTTGCCGACGTCGTCAAAAATGTCTCTGGGGAATATTTTGATACATCCACTCCAGACGGAACGGGCGCAATTAATTATAGTGTGCGAGCTCCCAAAGGCGTCATTGCAGTGATTTGTCCATGGAATTTACCTCTCCTTCTCATGACCTGGAAAGTTGCTCCTGCCTTAGCGTGCGGAAACACCGTCGTTGTTAAACCCTCGGAAGAAACACCGAGCACCGCCACGTTGTTGGGAGAAGTAATGAACAGTGCGGGTGTGCCAAAAGGGGTTTATAACGTGGTGCACGGGTTCGGTCCAGAATCGACTGGCGAATTCCTGGTGCGCCACCCCGGTATAGATGCTGTAACCTTTACTGGCGAGACTGTTACCGGCGAAGCCATTATGAAAAACGCTGCGAAGGGAGTACGAGACGTCTCTTTCGAGTTGGGTGGGAAGAATCCCGCCCTCGTTTTCGCAGACTGCAATCTAGAATCAACGATAGAAGGTCTGGGGAGAGCCTGTTTTGCCAACACCGGACAGGTTTGTCTGGGTACCGAACGGGTGTACGTAGAGCGACCAATCTTTGAAAACTTCGTAAATGCCCTAAAGGTTAAGGCGGAATCCCTGCGTATGGGCGACCCTCACGAATCTACCACTACGCTAGGTCCACTGATCAGTATAGAGCACCGGGACAAGGTTCTCGCCTTTTACGAACAAGCCAAACAAGACGGGGCCACAATAGTGACCGGCGGTGGTATCCCAGCGATGAGCAGTGCTTTTAGTGAAGGCGCCTGGGTTCAGCCCACAATTTGGACCGGTCTACCCGACTCATCGCGGGTCCTTCGCGAAGAAATTTTTGGCCCCTGTTGTCATATTCGTCCTTTCGATTCCGAAGAAGAAGCCATCAATTTGGCCAATGACACCCCTTATGGATTGGCCACATGTATTTGGACAAACGACGTAGCACGGGCCCACCGCGTCGCGCGACGAGTACGCGTCGGCATAACCTGGATCAATTGTTGGTTCTTGCGAGACTTGCGCACTCCGTTCGGCGGGGCGAAGCAGTCCGGAATCGGCCGGGAGGGCGGTGTCCACTCTCTTGAATTCTACTCTGAATTACGAAACGTATGTCTCAAGCTTTAGATATTTTGAACGAAACGCGGGAAGGTCGGAAAGAAACCATGCCAAAAAAAAAGAGCAAAGGGGAAATTGTTGCCGGCTTTTTAGCCCCGCACCCTCCTCACCTCGTGTACGGGGAAAACCCGCCACAGAATGAGCCGAAATCCCAGTGCGGCTGGGAACAGCTCCGTTGGGCGTATGAACGAGCTCGCCAGAGCATTGAGTCACTGCGACCGGACGTGTTGCTCGTGCATTCGCCACACTGGATTACTCAACAGGGGCATCATTTTTTAGGTGTGCCGCAACTGAGTGGAAAATCTGTGGACCCTATATTCCCCAATATTTTCCGCTACTCCTACGACTTGCAGGTAGACGTCGAATTGGCCGAGGCATGTTGTGACGAAGCATCCCGCCGTGGCCTTTATGGGAAGATGATGAGAAATCCGCGTTTTAGGGTCGACTATGGCACTATTACCACTTTGCACATGATCAGACCTCAGTGGGACATTCCGGTTGTTGGCCTGTCCGCTAACAACTCCCCCTATTACCTTTCTACCGAGCAAGGCCTTGAAGAAATGGATCACTTAGGAAAAGCCACACGAGCCGCTATAGAAAAACTCGGGAGACGTGCCGTTGTGTTAGCATCGAATACCCTTTGCCATTGGCACTTTCACGAAGCGCCTGCAATTCCAGAAGACATGTCTAGAGAACACCCACAAAGCCTTTCGGGTTACAAATGGGACATGCGTATCATCAACCTCCTCCGCGAGGGCCGCACAGCCGAAGTCTTTCGTTTGCTACCACAGTTCATAGATGAAGCCTTTGCAGAAGTAAAAGCGGGCGCTTTCACCTGGATGTTCGCGGCGATGGGTTATCCAAATCTCCCTGGAGAACTGCACGGGTATGGCACCGTAATCGGCACCGGCAATGCCGTCATGGAGTGGAATTTGGCAAAGGCCGCAAGGCTTAAATTGGGAAAGAACCGGGCGATACGACACCCACGACCTAAACAGCGTCGAGCGGCCTAAGGAAAAAAGAAGAAGCATGCCTATAGTATCCGCCTTTCTGGTACCCAGTTCTCCGCTCCCGTACGTCAAACGAGACAACAAGCCCTGGGGCAAGATCGCGGCCGGTCTTGAATCTGCTGGGGTAGCGCTCTCACGATCCAAACCCGATGTCATATTGTTGTATTCTACCCAGTGGATCGCAGTCTTGGACCAGCTGTGGCAGGTAAAGCCGCGCGTGTCGGGGATACATGTCGATGAAAACTGGCACGAATACGGGGAACTCCCGTACAAGCTCCGCATTGATACCCGGCTTGCCAGGGCCTGCCTTGCGGCAACTTCAAAAATAGGCGTGAGGTCAAAGCCGGTTAATTACGACGGGTTTCCAATTGATACCGGAACAATCGTTGCAACAAATTTCTTGAACCCTGGTGGCACCATTCCGTGCGTATTGACATCTAACAACCTGTACCATGACTTTGAACTAACGAAGAAACTTGGGAGGTTGGCAACGGGCTTAGCCTTAGCCCAAAAGAAGCGCGTGTCCGTGGTGGGCGTCGGTAATTTTTCCGATACCTTCTTCCGACATAAGATAGACATTAGAAAAGATAAAATATCATCCCAGAAGTACAATAGGTGGAACAAGAAAATACTGAGCATGATGGAGAGCGGCAACGTTGACAGCTTGACAGCAGCCCTACCGGCATTCATCAGCCAGGCAAAGGCCGAGATGGGATTCAAACACGCTGCCTGGGTTTTGGGTGCGCTGCGGGGTAAATTCAAAGGAGCGCATATACACGCGTACGGTCCATTGTACGGGAGTGGGGGAGCTGTGGTGGAGTTTATCCTCAAATAGAACAGTGGCTTATGCAATCCAAACGACTTTCTGACAAGGCCGTTCCCTTAGCAAACTACCCGCACGTCAAACGCGCCGGAGATTTTCTATTTATTTCAGGATCCAGTGCACGTCAAAAAGATAATACCGTTCGTGGAGCATCTAGAGATAAAGACGGTCGTCTCCTCTTCGATATACGGGAGCAAACTGCCGGGGTAATAGAAAATATTAAAGGTATTTTGCGAAGCGCCGACGCTACTTTAGAGGATTTGTGCGAAATAACGGTATTTCTAGTCGACATGGACGATTTTGCCGCCTACAACGAAACGTACAACTCTTTTTTCCCTCCGAATGGACCTACCCGAACAACTGTAGCAGTGCGCCAGTTGCCGAGGGACGACCTTCGCGTAGAAATGAAAGCTATCGCATACAAACCACTCCCTATCTCCAACGGCTAAGTACTCGTTCCAAAATGACTGTGGCTCCATCACCCGCGCAACTCCATTTCGTCCTGCATCTGGCGCGCCCAGTCGACTCGGTGGCCGGACCGACAATCCTCGTCTCACTCTGCAAGGAGTCTCATTTAAACGGGTCGGAGGCCCCATAGCGGATGAGTCTCCAAAAAACATTCCTGCTAGTCAGATCAACTTCATTGTCCACCTCTGACATTGCGTTCGGCTTCTGCCTGGTTAAAGTCAACTTTTACGGGTCAACTTCTTTCGCAGGCTACGGCGTTAGAGCCCTACCAGGCTCAACTCTAAGTCTCCAAATTGTAAATCTGAACAGGTTCGAGAGAGTCTGGAACGTCGAAACCGAAAATTTTCGAATAGAAATAAAGTTCGGCATCTAGCACCCGCTTGATATTTTCCGCCTTACGAAAACCGTGTTGCTCGCCTTCGAAAGAAATGTAGGCAACTGGTAGTCCTTTTTCGCGCAGGGCAGACACCATTCTTTCTGCCTGATTCGGTGGTACTATTTTGTCTTCCATTCCCTGAAAGATGATCAACGGGCACGACAACTGGTCCGTAAAATGAATCGGCGAGCGCTCTTTGTACAGGTCCGCACGTTCAGGATATGGCCCGACCAGGCTTTCTTCGTAGCGGGATTCAAATTTGTGCGTATCACGGGCTAATGCCTCAAGATCGCAAATTCCGTAATGGCTAGCCCCAGCACGAAATGTATCCCGAAACGTGAGCGCACACAGGGTCGTGTAGCCACCTGCACTGCCGCCCGCGATTGCCAATCGGTTCGAATCCACTTCCCCGCGTTCTACCAAACTCAACGCGCCATTCACGCAATCGTCAACGTCAACGATTCCCCAATTCAGATTTAGCCGGCGCCGGTACGCCCTTCCATAACCGGTACTTCCTCCATAATTTACGTCCAATACCGCAAATCCCCGAGTGGTCCAAAACTGAATGCGTAGGTCTAATGAAGTCTGCGCCGCCGCCGTGGGACCCCCATGACTTTTAACAATTAAAGGTGGCCGTTCATCGCAAGTTCCTGAGTATTCCGGGTTGAGCGGCCGATAGAAAACTCCGTGCGCTTCTTTCCCCTCCTGCGTAGCAAAGGAAACGGACTCGGGTTCCGAAATATACTCGGATGCAACCTCTATTAGGCTCGACTGAAACAGCGTCTTGATTTCTCTGTTCCGAACATCTAAACGAGCCACCGACAATGGGACACCCGCCGCTCCTCCCAAAAAAGTTACTATTCCATTGGAGGCCTGCACATCACCCACTTCAGAAAATGGCAACTCTACGTGCTCAAACTCTCGCGTCCCGGGATCCAATGTCGCCATCTTCCACGTTCCCTCTTCCGTATAGGTACAAATTATCGAGTTTGCGGACGCAAACGCATAGGTAGACATACCAAAGACCCATTGCGCCCTTCCGAAGTCTGCTACCTTTGGGCAGAGCGCCTCGATCCGGTCGTTTTGCACTCGGTACAGGTTCCACCAATCCGAACGGTCCGAAATAAAGTACAGAATTCCAAGCGGAGACCACTGTGGCTGAAAAATCGACTCCGCTGGGCCGCCCGCAATTTTGGACTGGTCCGACAGCGAACCATCCACACCAAACTTCCCCACCCAAAGTTCTGTTCCATCCCACGGCATGTTTGGATGGTTCCAGCACAACCACGCAAGTAATTCCCCGTCAGGGCTGACCCTGGGATTAGAATAGAAATCGTACCCTTCTGCAATCACTTGCTGACCGCTCCCGTCGAAACCTATGCTAACTAGACTGTTCGTCGCCTCATCACCTTCCGACCGATGGTCTTCCCGCACGCATATTAGCTGATCACGTGATGAGTCAATCTCAATGTCTGCAAACCTGAGGCCCTGGTCCAAAGCGATAGGGCGGGGGGCCTGCCCCGGAGCCTGCACAAAAAGTCCTTGGTCCGCGAAATTACAAAAGTATATGACACCTTCCCCTACCGCGTAGGCACCACCGCCGTACTCGTGGACTCGAGTGCGCGCATTAAAGTCTTTTGGCGTTACATCTTCTTTCGTCCCGTCCTGACTATATTGGACAAGGACGTGCCTTCCTCCTTCGCTAGGACGCTGCTCGATCCAATAGACGTTCCCTTTGTCTTGTCGGACCTGGCTTAATCCTATTGTTCCGGAAACAATAGAATCAGACGTTATAGGCGATCTCCAGGATCCATAAGCCGCTATTTCTTTTGAACTCATAGGTACTCCGTAGTATTTTGGTAATTACATTACAAAAAGCAGTAATAAATGAATGTCGTCCGAAAGGCCGTCCTCCTCTTTGTCTCTTCCTTTCGTTGCGTTCAAGCTTTGGCCCGGTTAGTTTGTCTTCGGCGTCCTACCCTCCGCTGATACCGAGACTTATTACGGCCGCTAGTGCACGGTATGTAAAAAAGCCAGCATACCAGGCGCCGACTTTACTGAAGAATAGATTCTGCTGCCAATGGTTACCAGTACCCAGCTAGCATCAGTGTTTGCACCGCTTAGAGGAACCCACAGTCCATGTGTGGTCGCAAGTTTGTCTGGCAATATAAATACTATCCTGAAAGTTGCGATAGGATCACGACTCTACGGTCTCCGCATACGTGTTCGTGAAGGAATATTCCGTTACGAACCAGATATCATAAAAGAGCCCTTCGTAAGTTGGCTTCTTCATCCTTCCAATTGGGGAACTACCGATGTCAACAAAGCAGCCAAGCTCTCAAATTGGCACGCGTCAGAGGGCGGCACTGGACCAGCAAGCAGCGGGATCGAACCAACAAGTCTGATTTTCGATTGGAGTAGAAAGATCCTACCGCACCCATACTTAATTTATCACTGGGTAGAAGGAACAACTTTATGGGACAATCCCACGGCCGACATCTACCATGCTGCCGGCAAGGCACTTCATTCTTTGCACAAAACAAGATTCGAGGCGTTTTATGCAAATCTCCTGGATTTGGCAACGAAACCGCTCGACTGGTCGAATCATTTTCAATCCGCTCTGGACAAAGAGACACTAGAAGCCAGAACGTGGCTGCGACCGGACCTCCGCGCTGCATTGGCAACAATGCCCAGACCCGATCCTCCTCTCTTCCCGCCCTGCCTCGTGCACAACGATTTCGCGCCCGGTAACATCATTGTGGACAAAGGCCGGCTATCTGCCGTGATAGATTGGGACAATGCAGTCGTCGACGTTGCCCCGCTCGATTTCATAAAAATGAAATATTGGACCTACAAAGGGGCCGACGGATTATTAAACGCCGACATCAAACGTTTCAATGCATTTGTTTCCGGGTACGGCGAGGATGGTGCCAAAATCGTGGAGTCTGCCACATTCAATTGGTATGAACTCCTATGGCTACTTCGTGTGAGCAACTTCGAAATCGCCAAACAACGCAGGGGCCTCGGCCCAGCTCCCGGTTACCCCCCAGCCCAAGCCTATGGGTCACTTTTAGAAACGGTTATCCGCCAGGTACAAAGAAAAACAGGGTAAACCTGAAAGCCTCTGCTATAATGACGTGGGCGGTGGCACGATGAGTAGCTCTTTTTTCCGGACAGCGTGAAGGGTTAAGGGTCTTGGGGTATGTCTCTTGGAAATATTTTTCACGGTTGCAAAGCTGGCAACAAGCGCCTAAGAGATTGTCAAGGCGATCCGCACAGCCTCGCCATCTTTACACTCACTGCCGCAAGCGTATTCATTCTCCTTGGACTCACGGAAATAGTTTTATATGCGAACCCAGAGAAACTAGCGTTGGACGAGAGATTTTCAACTCCACTATTCGAAGCGGCAAACGATTCTACCATAGATGAACCCGCTGATTCGCAAGATGGGGTGCCTGCCCCACAGTGGGGACATTGGTTCGGCGATTGGACATCTCTTGCTGCAAGACTAGGCTTCAGTTTCGTAGTCGGTTTCAGTATTGGATACGTACTGCTTGTACTATTGAGGGCCACCGCTGTTCTCGCGGGCCTGGTAATACTGGTGCTGTTCGGTTTACAGTATGTGGGCGTTCTGCAGATAAACTGGCAAAATATAGAAATAAGCTACGATTCAACGCTACTCCGGCTATTACCCAGGCTAGAAAATTTTCGCGATTTCGTAACTGGTAACCTATCTTCTTCGGGAATGGCAGTGGTTGGTATTCTGACTGGGTTAATGCGGCGTTAAGGCGGACAGAGGTATTTTGTCATGGCGAATCTAAAAACCCATCTCACCGTTGCAGCCATGGGAAGTGGACTCCTAGCCACCGCTTGCATTGGCGCGGACATGCACGACAAACATGAGATTATGGCCTTGCTGGTTGTTGGTACGATCGGCGGTCTACTTCCCGATATAGACCTCGATCACTCGGGACCTGCAAAAGTGATGTTCACCGTGGTTGCTCTAGTCTTCGCTTTCATGGTTGCCTTCAATAGGGCCCCAAGCTCGTCAATTGTGGAATTGTGGGCAGCTTGGGCCCTGTCCTACGGAGTTGTCCGATATGTAGCCTGGCGTACATTCTCCCGTCTAACGGTTCACAGGGGAATTTTCCATTCACTTGTCGCTGCCTTTTTTTTCTGGTTCTTAGGCACCGCACTGAGTTACCACCTCTTTGACCTTCAGCCATTATTTGCATGGTCGATAGGTTTCTTCATTTTCTTTAGCTACGTGATTCATCTCTTTCTTGATGAACTGTTTAGCGTCGACCTACTGAACACACGACTCAAGAAGTCATTCGGTACAGCTCTCAAAATCGCGGATTTCAAAAACGCGCGGACCTCCCTTTCAATGGCCGGCGCCGCTTTGATACTTTTCTTTGCAACCCCCAGTCTC
>CAYWPF010000165.1:0-6122 GCA_964460065.1 uncultured Enterobacteriaceae bacterium | reverse complement strand
AAGGTGATCAATCCCTCGCTGGTCTTTGCCTGCTAAAACGGTACCGTCTTCCAGTGCGTGTAAATCTATCAAGCTCCGGCCGCACCGTACCTGATACAGGCCCATGTCTTCAATTACCCGCTCCACAGCCAGGCCTAGTATTTCGGTATAAAAAAAAAGACTCCCTTCAACGTCAGTAATCTGCAACACGACATGATCAATTCCATGGAACATCATTGGGCACCGCGTACTCATGCATCTCCCCTTCATATAACCTTTTTAGTACTCGCCGCGGGAACGGATTCATCTGCTTTTGAAACCTTTCTCTGGCGACGTCCAAAACCGACCTTCCCCTTTATGCAGTTATTATCTAGCGGAGTGGGACTTTCATATTATTGGGAACAATATCACCATTTCGGACGATGATTGCGTCATCGAGATACAAGTCACACCCTTTCATCGGTAGATCCAAATGGCAGGCCGTATCGTTCGCACCACCAAGCTCGACGTTGGGGCCGGTGGAAAAAAGCACGTTTCCGTAAAATGCTCGTGCGTCCATGCCCACCGTTTCCGCTCCCGTTGCGAGATAATCCCAGCGTGCCAACTCATTGAGACCCCAACCGATATGCGAAATAGAAAATGCACGAGGGTCGTTAAAACTGTTCATATATTCTTTGATTAACACCGCATCGAAACCGCCCCGAATATCGACGATTTTGCCCCCACGAATAGTAAATTCAATAGGTTCTTGCACATACTTGTTGAATGGGAACAAGATGTCTCCCCGATCCATTACCACCTGCCCATCTACGCCGGTCTCATTCGCCTGAGTCGCCAAAAATCCACCTGGCCAATGGTCCCAACGACCGGGAATATCAGTAAATCCATATTCCGTAAGGATAGGGAATTCACCGATGTCGTATGAGACGTCCGTGCCAGCCGCATTTGTGAATCTCAGATTGGAGGCCTTAGCCAATAACTCCTCCCCCGCTTCCACCCGGTCACGAAGGCTCTGCGTGGGGAAAAGGCGAGCTAGCACTTCGAATGGCTCCACCACTAGGAGAACCCGTGTACCTTGGTCCTGGATTTCCAACTGTTCTTTTGAGAAGAGCAAGAAAATCAGATCCACAACCAAATCCGCACTTTTTAGTGCCTCTATAGCTGGCTGGTTTCCGGCCAAAGCATTCTGCCCTACGTCGCCGGCGACCCCCATTGCTCCCCCGTTACCGCGGCCGGGGAGATTAACATTAAACGCGTCTACACCAAGGTCTCGGGCCGCTATCATAAAAGCGGACGCGTATTCAATAGAACGCTCAGCCTCTGACAACACCGCGATCGTTTCGCCATCACGGACTTTGCAGAGCTCCAGCTCTCGACGAAAAAGATTGACCATCGCATTAGTTTGAGCAACCGAGACTCCCATCTTGACCTCCGTTCCATTCGGATTCGTTGAATTATTTTCTCCCCAGATGGCCTCGACATTCCGGCTTCTTCACCCATAAACACACTCTTTATAGATGCTTCGTGCACGCAAACGGCGTAGCCCGTTTTCGTGCAGGCGGCACCATTGATCCAAGTCTTTTCGTAAGCGGTTACCGTGACAGTCGGCCGAATATTCCCAAAGATCCAGTTAGCAAAACAGGTGGAATTTCTATACGGTCGAGGTACACCTTCGGTCACTCCTCTGTCAAGCAAAAGCCTTGACACCATCTAGTAGCACTGCGAGACTCACACTCGCATACTCCAAATGGGCGGAGGCGGGCGCCCAGCAAAGGACTCACGTGGCGACAAATCTGGCCGGGACGGGAAAAACCGTGGGGGCTGAAGTGAAACGGGTGGAAGACCCTCGCTTCCTGCACGGAAATAGTAAATACGTCGATGACATCCGACTGCCCAACACCAAAACGGTGGCATTTCTGAGGAGTCCATACGCTCACGCCCGAATCGTAAGAGTAGACACTACAGCGGCGAAAGAGTACCCGGGCGTGTACGATGTTATAACGCAGGAGGAAATCGACGGCATCATCAAACCATTAAGAGTGGAATTCGATCCACAGTCAGCCCCAACACATAAATCTTGCGACTGGCCTGTGCTTGCCAAAAACAAAGTCCGCTTTGTTGGTGAGATGGTAGCCGCAGTGATCGCCCAGGATCGCTACGTCGCCGAAGACGCGGCTGCCCTCATAGATGTCACGTATGATCCAATCGAGTCATTGTCGGACATGGAACAGGCCATGCATCCCGACGCGCCCTTAATCCATGATGAATGGGGTGACAACGTGATGCAAACTCTAGAAGCGAAAACGGGCGACGTCGACAAAGCCTTTCGGAACGCTGACACCATTATACGCGAACGCTTCATGACCGGGAGGCACATGTCATTGCCGTTAGAGACACGCGGTTGTCTGGCCGCCTATGATTCCGCGACAGACCTGATGACGATATGGTCCTCTACACAGATACCTCATGTCTTACGTTCCAATATAGCGATATTCCTGGATTTTCCAGAACACCGTATCCGTGCTATTGCCCCCGACGTCGGTGGGGGGTTTGGCCCCAAGGGTCATGTTTTTCCCGAAGAAATTCTGATTTCTTTCTTGGCCCAGAAATATTCCTGTCCTGTTAAATGGATCGAAGACCGGAGCGAGAATCTCGCGGCGTCAATGCATGCAAAACACCAATGCGTCGACGGCGAAATCGCTTTTGATGCGAACGGGTTCATTGTGGGATTAAAAGCCCGCTTCTTAAACGATGTCGGTGCCTACTCTGCTTTTCCGTTCAGTTCAGCACTTGAAGCTGGTCACTCCGCCGCTACGCTCCCGGGCCCTTACAAAGTACCTGCCTATGAGTACGAGGCAGTATCCATCGTCACAAACAAGGTAACCCTTGGCGCGTACCGTGGAGTCGGCCTTCCCATCGCAATTTTAGTCATGGAGCGTCTGCTAAACCTTGGTGCGCAAAAGTTGGAGCTGGACCCTGTAGAGATCAGACTCAAGAACATGATTAATGCGGACGAACATCCGTACACCACAATCGTTGGCGCTGAGATAGAAAGCGGGAGCCATAAGGAATCACTGCAAAAGGCTCTGGGTATGCTCGATTACCCAAATTTTCGAGAGAAACAGAAAATTGCACTCCGAGAAAATCGATATATTGGTTTAGGAATTGCCTCGTACATCGAAGGCACGGCGATGGGTTCGTCATTCTGGAATGTAATGGGACTCCCCATTGGTGGTTACGAGTCCGCCACAGTGCGAATGAACGTAGACGGCAAAGTTACCGTTCTTGCCGGCTCCTCGTCGCATGGGCAAGGTCATGAAACGACACTAGCACAAGTGGCAGCGGACGAACTGGGTGTACCACTAACAGACGTACGAATAATTCAGAATGATACGGATGTGGTGCCTTACGGTTGGGGGACTTGGGGCAGCCGGACGGCCGTCACAAGCGGCGGAGCGATTATTGAGGCAGCGACAAAAGTCCGGGACAAGATCTTACGGGCCGCATCGCACGTCAGCGAAATACCCCCACAAGAACTCGAACTCCGGAATGGGACCATCTCACGTAAATTCGACGGGGCCGTGGTGATATCCCTAAAGGAAATCGCCTACCAGGCCATCGTCGCTCCAAGTAACCTTCCAAAACAAGATGAGCCGGGATTAGAGGCAACTGCAAACTATGAGCCACCCCCCGCGACACACTCTAATGCCACGCACATCGCAACTGTCGATGTCGACACCGAAACCGGACTTATAACACTGCTGCGCTATATCGTGGTCGAAGATTGCGGCACCATAATCAACCCGATGATCGTCGATGGACAAATCCAGGGTGGAGTCGCTCAAGGTATTGGAACGGCGATATATGAGCACGCCGTCTACGATGAAAGTGGGCAATTTCTAACAGGGACCCTCATGGATTATCTCGTGCCAACTGCTGCGGACGTACCATCGGTGCAAATAGGGCACATCCAAACGCCGTCTCCTTTGAGTAAAGGGGGTATTAAAGGCATGGGCGAAGGAGGCGCAATCGCGCCTCCGGGGGCGATTGCCAATGCTGTCTCAGACGCGTTAACGCCTTTTGATGCCCAGCTGAATACTATACCATTAACACCCGAAGTCGTGCTCGACGCGATAGCTAGGGGTACAAACAAGTGAACCGTTTGTGCGGGAGGGGAGATAGCTATGGATTTCGGAGTATGCGTCGCAACCAACATCGACGATTGGCAGTTAATTAGATACGCCGAGGAACTTGGGTTCGATTCTGCTTGGGTCCCGGATTCGCAAATGATTTGGTCGGATTGCTACGCGACCCTCGCCGTAGCGGCAAAAGAGACCTCTAGAATACGCTTGGGCACAGGCGTTGCTATTCCCGGGACCCGGATCGCTCCGGTAACCGCCCATTCCATAGCGACGATAAGCCGGATCGCTCCTGGCCGCATCTTTTTAGGGATCGGCACCGGCCACACGGCCATGCGAGTGATGGGCATGCCGCCCATGCGGATCAAACCCTTTCGGGAGTACATCCGTGTCCTAAAAACCCTTCTGCGCGGAGGAGAAGTCGACTACACGTACGGTGGAGACACTCGCACCATCCGTTTTTTACACCAGGATCTCGATTTTTTAAATTTAAGCGACCCAATTCCAATTATTATCGCGGCGAACGGCCCGCGCGCGCTAAAGACAGCAGGTGAACTCGGGGACGGTTGGGTATCCGGTACAAAACCCGAGGCCGTGCCGTTTCTGCGTGATTTTACAGCAGTACGTGATGCCGCCGCCGACGCCGGACGAAGCCTATCCAACAATTTTCACACGTCCGCCTTCACGACGGCTGTCGTATTGCAACCGGGCGAAACTCTTTCATCTGACCGTGTCATAGAAATGTGTGGGTCCCAGGTTACAGCCATCATACACTTCGTATACGAGATCTATAAACAGACTGGCCAATCGGCAGTTATCCCCGAAGGCTACCACGGCATATGGGATGAATACTGTGCGCATGTAGAGCGGATGTCGACGCCGGAGGAAAAGCGCTACCTCGAATTACACAATGGCCATTGTACATTCCTTGTTCCGGAGGAACGCAGGTTTGTCACCCCCGATACGATCAGAACCACCTGTCTAGTTGGAGAGCCGGAGGAATTGGTAGAACAAATAAAGAAAGCTGAGGAGGCCGGCTTGAAGGAAGTCGTCTTGCTGCCGCCCATGGCCGCGGCTCGGAACGTCTTCAAGGACTTCTCAGAACTTGTCATGAAAGGGTACTAGCCTTTGTTTGCGTGACCCACGCGGGCGTTGTCTGCTACAGTAGACGAGTTCTCACCGTCTCGGTGAGAGCGTAAAAATAGAACGGGTCGTTTGGGCACGAGTTTCCTATTATGGTCTGCCGGTCTCGGGCACCGGCCCGCGGTTTCTAAGTTAGCGAAACAAAGACGAGACGCGTATTCGGGGTCAACGATGAGTCATTTCTTTGCCTATTTATCTCGGATGAAGTTCATCAGGCGATGGGGCCTGATGCACAGCACGTACCCGGAGAATATCCAGGAACACAGTCTCGAAGTTGCTATGGTTGGCCATATGCTTGCCATCATTCGAAATCGACATTTCTCCGGTACCGTTGATCCCGAACGGGTTGCTACCTTAGCGTTGTTTCATGATGTGAGCGAAGTCCTGACGGGCGATTTGCCTACCCCGGTCAAATACTTCAACCCAAAAATCAAAGAGGCCTACAAGGCCGTAGAAACCACGGCTGCAACAAAACTCTTGCACATGCTACCAAGCACACTTCAAGAGGATTATCGAACCCTCTTTTTTGATGCAGACAAGGACCAACAACATCATGCCCTCGTGAAGGCAGCGGACAAAATATGTGCCTACATGAAATGTTTACAGGAAATGAAGGCCGGCAACCACGAGTTCTCTCAAGCGAAACACACGCTCCGTGGCGCCGTTGACGAATTGGGCTTACCAGAGGTCGATTATTTCATGAGCAACTTCGTGCCTAGCCTACAATTAACGTTGGACGAGTTGGGTTAAAAAAAGGGAGGTCCTGGTTAGAACCTCCCTTGAGCTTGAGCAATATGAAGTGGGGGACCGGATGAACCCGGGTCCCCTGATCATAGGTGATTAGAGTAAGTAGTACTGCAA
>CAYWPF010000164.1:0-15896 GCA_964460065.1 uncultured Enterobacteriaceae bacterium | reverse complement strand
AAGCTCGCCCGCTTGTACTCGCTCGGTATGGACGGCGTGTTAATTGAATTTCTTGACTATTATGAGGACACGAAACGTTTCGGGCAAGAAATTGTACCTCTTTTGCGGCAGATGGAAGTGGTGTAGACCAGTGTGCCCCGTTATGGGCCGGGACGAATCCAAATTGATAGGGGCCGTGGTGCCCGGCAGGCATGGCGGCCTTGTATTCGGAGTCCGTGGGTATTTGTACCCAGGCTGACTGCTTTTTCTTGGTAGTCATTCTCTGGTTTCCCCTTCTTGCTTTAGTTGCTACACGGACTGACTTGCACCGCGGTGAATACCATCAATCTGTTTCCCGAGGCAAGCCAGATCAGCCGAGGATCCCATTGACTAGTGCGGCATACGTTGTATAGGTCAATCGGCGTGTATAGGGCCCCGGCTGACCTTCGAGCAACAGAAACTCTCCGAGACGTTTGATTTAGAAAAAAGGAGCTTCACCGTGGCGAATTTTTCTGGAAAAGTTGCGTTGGTAACGGGCGCTAGTTCAGGCATTGGCCGGGAATCAGCCCTTGCTTTTGCGCAAGAAAAGGCCCGGGTGGTAGTAGCGGACGTAGACGGGGATGGGGGAGGTGACACGGTGGAGATGATACTGCATCGGGGCGGTGAAGCTGTATTTGTCAAAACTGATGTGTCTCTATCCGCAGAAGTCGAGGCAATGGTTGACGTAGCCATCTCGGAGTACGGGAGGCTAGATTATGCACACAATAACGCCGGTATAGAAGGCATGGTGTTGACGCCTACAGCCGATTGGACCGAGGAAGCCTGGCGAAAAATTCTGAGTGTCAACTTGAAAGGCGTCTGGCTGGGCATGAAGTATCAGATCCGTCAAATGCTGAAACAAGGAAGTGGGGCGATAGTGAATACATCGTCTATCGCGGGGCTTGTGGGCAGCCGGTCAGCCGGGTACGGAGCAAGCAAGCATGGGATCGTGGGCCTTACGAAAACCGCGGCTCTTGAATATGCGGAATCTGGAATCCGGGTGAATGCGGTTTGCCCGGGAGTTATTATGACGCCTATGGTCCAAAGAAGCCTGGACAGAATGCCTGAGCTCGAGGAGCGGTTCGTCGAGGTCGAGCCAATAGGCCGTATCGGTCGACCTGAGGAAGTGGCGCAGGCTGCCGTCTGGTTGTGTTCGGAACAGGCCTCGTTTGTTACTGGCCATGCGATGACAGTGGACGGGGGGTATGTTGCCCAATAAGTTGTCGTCGAGTCGAGTACGATCACTCAAATTGTTTAATGAGTTCGGCTCCCTTTTCTAGGATAGGCCACTGCGTTTCCGGACTTGCAGGCTCTATTAAAAACACAATCCGGGTAAAGCCCAAATCAAGTAGTTCGCGCAGTCGCTTAAGGGCATCCGGTTCCGCTTGTGTATAGGCGGTGAGAACCCATGTGATAACGGTAAAATCAAATTGGGCCATGTCCCGCCCGACACGGTCGGCTTCTATGCGTATAGCATCCAAACCACTCGATAGGTCTTCTAGTCCCTCCACGAGGCCATCAACTGGGAACCACCCATCGCAATACTCTACAACGCGCTTCGCCGACCACTTTGAACTAGCCCCTAGCAAAACCGGAGGACCGCCGGGTCGAACTGGCTTTGGCCAACACCACATAGGTCCAAAGTTGACAAATTGCCCGCTGAACTTGGCAACGTCTTTCGTCCAAATTTGTCGCATCGCCAATATGTTTTCTCTGGTAATCTTCCAGCGATCTTTGAAGGCGATGCCATGGTCGGCCATTTCTTCTGCATTCCAGCCGGCACCGATACCGAATAAAAAACGGCCGTTAGCGACCCGGTCCAAACAGGCGATTTCTTTTGCCAACGTTATAGGGTGGTGCTCGGGCACGAGACAGACGGACGTACCGACTTTTAACTTTTCTGTAACTGCGGCAGCGGCTGTAAGGCCGATGAAAGGATCGAAGAACTCACTGTAGTAATGTGGCAGTTCTCCGCCTCCAGGGAAGGGACTTTCTCGGCTAGTAGGAATGTGCGTGTGTTCCCCAAAGAAAAGGGACTCAAATCCGTTTTGCTCCATCCATCGTCCAAGATCTGCAGGTGGTATGGTGTAATGGGTGGGGATCGTTACGATTCCAAAATCTGCCATGTCGTTTAGTCTCCTTCGGATGTTCGCCTGGCTGGGTGCTCTTTCTCGAGTCACTGAATCTTGTCAAACTCTGGCCGAGATGAAAGGATCAAAAACTCCTCTTCAATGTTGGAAGTATTACTCTATTTCGGAGTGTAGTGGCAAGCTGGAAGGAGGGCGGATGAGATTCGGAATGTCGATGGTTTTCCAAAACCATAAGGATTTTAGCGACAGAGAGATGTATCGACAGGAAACGGCTTTGGCGGTCAAAGCTGAGGAGTTGGGCTTTGATATGATTTGGCCCGTCGAGCATCACTTTTTTGACTATGCGATGTGTCCCGATAATATGCAGTACCTCAGTTATCTTGCAGCCTGTACTCGTCGTATCCAGTTGTGTACTGGGGTTATCATCCTTCCGTGGAATGACCCTTTGAGAGTAGTCGAGAAAATGGTGCTGCTTGACCACTTGTCGGAAGGCCGTGCCGTTCTCGGACTGGGCCGAGGTCTCGCAAGGCGCGAATATTCCGGTTTCGGTGTGGAAATGGCCGAGGCGCGTGATCGATTTAATCAATCGGCAGAGATAGTCATTAACGGATTGGAGACCGGGTACGTCGAGGCGGACACCCATCACTATACTCAGAACCGGGTGGAGGTGCGGCCACGACCAGTTCGAAGTTTCAGGGACCGTCGTTATATGGTGTGCATGTCGCCCGAATCATTCGAGGTCGCGGCACGACTTGGTCTGGGCGCGATGATGTTCTCGCAAGCTTCCTGGGACCAAGTGGCTCGGGATATTTGGAATTATAGGGACTTGTACAAGAAGCACAACGATAACCGAGATGCTCCTCCCGTAACATGCGGAGATTTCGTTGCTTGTTATGAAAATAAAGAGGAGGCCGAAGTTGTCGCTAGAAAACATATCGTGGGTTATTATTGGGCCGTGATGGAGCACTATGAAATGCTTGGTGACCACTTTGCACGGTCGGGCGCGTCGTACCAACACTACGCGCAGACTGCGGAGCTGATGAAGACCATGGATTCTGATGTGGTGGTAGAGGGTTTTTTGAACGCGAACCTATGGGGAGATCCCGATTCGCTAGTTGAGAAGCTTAACGAGCGTCGGAAGATCATTGGTGATTTCGAGGTCATTGGATGCTTCAGCTACCAAAGCCAGACCTATCAAAATGTCGAGCGGAGTATGAGCCTTTTTGCGAGAGAAATTGGTCCGGAACTCCATAGCTGGGAGCCGCCGAGTGTAACTCCGGTGACAAAGAGCGGAGATGTGGCGACGAGTTCCAGCCTATAAACGTAGCATTCATCGGTGGCCGGAAAGAATAAGGAGTATGGAAGAATGGTGGGACTGCTGGACGACAGGATTGCATTGGTTACGGGTGGTGCCTCCGGTATCGGTCGCGCGTCTGCGCTTGCTTTTGCTCGCGAAGGCGCCAAAGTAGCGGTGGCGGACGTGCTAGTCGAAGGAGTGGGGGAAACCGTAGGGTTGATAGAGAGCGGCGGGGGCCAGGCCATTTCCATCGAAGCCGACGTGTCCAATGCCGCGAGTGTAGAGGCTATGGTTCAAAAAGTTATGGAGGCTTATGGCGGTATTGATTGTGCATTTAATAATGCAGGGATAGAGGGCCAAGTAGCGTCGACTGAGGAATATTCTGAGGAGGTTTTCGACAGAGTGATTGATATTAATCTTACGGGGGTCTGGTTGTGCCTCAAGTATGAGATACCGCGTATGCTAGAGCGCGGGAGTGGGGCCATAGTGAATACTGCCTCAGGTGCGGGCCTCGTCGGGACTCCAGGCCTGTCAGCGTATGTGGCAAGCAAGCACGGGGTCGTTGGGCTGACGAAGACGGCCGCATTAGAATATGCGAAATCGGGTATCCGTGTGAACGCGGTGTGCCCCGGTGTTATTGAAACACCCATGGTACAGCGCCTTAGTAGTGGCCAGCCTCAGATGGGAGAGGCGTTAGTCGCGGCAGAGCCGATCGGCAGGGTCGGACAGCCGGAAGAGATCGCGGAATCCGTTGTATGGTTGTGTTCCAAAGCCGCCTCGTTCGTGACGGGTCATGCCATGTCCGTGGACGGCGGCTTTGTCGCACAATAGGACTGAGGAGGAGGCGCTAGTGGCCGGTCCGGACTCATGGGCGGGTGTTGCCTACGCCACTGACCCGAGTCGGTCGATGATATTACGACCGGATGGAAGCGCTTATATACTCTCGGTTCATTCGGGCGATATGCGAGGTGGAAATTTCTTTTGGGCACTCGGCTTCGCACGCGCCAGTGTTCGTACAACTCCCAAACAGTTCCTCGTCAACGGCCACAATCATGTTGGTCACCCGCTGTTTTCGTTCGGGTCGGCCCTGCGGCAATAAGGCAAGTTGTGAGATTTTTGCCGAGACAAAGAGAGAAGCGGAGGCGTTTTTACACGCTGCGACACAAGCGCCACAGCCAATGCAAGCGGCCGCATCGAATGCCTCGTCCGCGTCGGCCTTTGGGACCGGAGTCGAATTTGCTTCGGGTGCGGCACCCGTATTTACCGACACGTATCCCCCAATCTGTAGTATCCGATCGAATGCAGACCGATCCACGACAAGGTCTTTAATGACGGGGAAAGACTTTGCGCGCCAAGGCTCTATAGTGAGGGTGTCGCCGTCCTTGAAAACCCGCATGTGGACCTGGCAGGTCGTTGTCCCTTTAAGGGGCCCGTGAGCTCGGCCATTGATCACAACACCACAGGAACCACAGATACCTTCCCGACAATCATGTGAAAACGCGACCGGGTCCTCACCTTTCTTGATTAGATCCTCGTTCAAAACATCCAACATTTCTAAGAAGGACATATCGTCTGAGACGTCCGATATAGGATAAGTAACCATGGAACACGAAGACGTGGGGATCTTCTGGAGCCAGATCATGAGTGTCAGGATCATTTACGTACTCATATTTTTAAATGCGCTGAGCCAGCTTTACATGGTCGAAGGTGAGGGGTTCTTTGTGTAACTCCTCGGGGTTGTTGTCGCCGGTGTATTGCCAGGCGGCAGCGTACGCGTAATTTTCGTCGTCGCGTTTTGCTTCGTTTTCTTCTGTTTGATGTTCTACACGAAAATGCCCGCCACACGATTCTTCACGGTGCAGCGCATCTTCGGCCATCAGTTGTCCCAACTCTATGAAGTCAGCGACCCTTCCTGCCTTTTCGAGAGACTCATTCAGCTCCTCGTTTTCTCCCGCAACCTTCACGTCTTTCCAGAATTCTTCCTTGAGAGCTCCGATCTTGTCGATGGCGGTCCTGAGACCATCACTGCTCCTGGCCATGCCGACATAGTCCCACATCGTTTGGCCGAGCTCTCTATGTATTTCATCTACTGTACGTGTGCCGTTTATAGAAAGCAGGGTATTGACCTGGGACTTTATTTTATCCTCCGCCTCTTTGAATTGGTGAGGGGATGTGTCCACCGCGCCAGGACCGATCTCCGCTAGGTAGTCACCGATAGTGTATGGTAACACGAAGTATCCGTCGGCCAGCCCCTGCATCAGTGCGCTAGCTCCCAATCGGTTAGCACCATGATCCGAAAAATTGCATTCACCGAGAGCGTAGAGGCCCGGTACAGTCGTGGATAAATTATAATCGACCCATAACCCGCCCATCACATAGTGCACGGCCGGGTAGATGCGCATAGGGCTCTTGTACGGGTTTTCCCCGGTGATTCGTTCATACATCTGAAACAAATTGCCGTAACGCGCCGAAATCGCGTCCTCACCTAGCCGCTCTATAGAATCAGCGAAATCCAGGTAAGCGGCCATCCCGGTGGACCCGACACCTCGACCTTCGTCGCAGACTTCTTTGATATTACGGGCGGCAACGTCTCTCGGCACTAAGTTGCCAAAGGCCGGATATTTTCGTTCCAGAAAATAATCTCTTTCCGACTCAGGAATGGTGTCGGGTGACCGGGTTTCGCCCTTTTCCTTCCCCACCCAGACCCGGCCGTCGTTACGCAGACTCTCGCTCATGAGGGTTAATTTGGACTGGTATTTGCCGGAAACGGGAATGCAGGTCGGGTGTATTTGCGTGAAACAAGGGTTCGCCATGAAGGCGCCTTGTTTATGTGCGCGCCAACTTGCCGTGACATTGGAGCCCTTGGCGTTGGTCGATAAGTAGAACACGTTTCCGTACCCGCCGGTTGCAAGGACCACCGCATGCCCCGCAAACGAGTCGATCTGGCCCGAGCGTAAATTGCGAGTGACGATACCTCGGGCCTGCCCGTCGATTACGACAACCTCCAGCATTTCGTGGTAAGGGTACATGGTCACCCCGCCAGCGTGGATGTTCCTATTAAGAGCGCCATAAGCACCAAGCAGGAGCTGTTGGCCGGTCTGTCCTCTTGCATAGAATGTACGGGAAACTTGCGCCCCTCCAAACGAGCGGTTGTCTAATAAGCCACTGTATTCCCGGGCAAAGGGTACACCCTGGGCCACGCATTGATCTATAATATTCACGCTCAAATCTGCAAGGCGATAGACGTTCGATTCGCGAGCACGAAAGTCTCCGCCCTTGACGGTGTCGTAGAATAATCGGAAAACGCTGTCGCCATCATTTTTATAGTTCTTTGCCGCATTGATGCCGCCCTGCGCGGCTATACTATGAGCCCGCCGCGGACTATCCTGGAAGCAAAAACATCGGACGTTGTACCCTAGTTCGGCCAAGGAAGCTGCGGCGGACGCGCCTGCGAGTCCGGATCCGACGACAATAATATCGTATTTGCGCTTGTTAGCGGGATTCACAAGCTTCAAATTGAAGCGGTGGTTCATCCATCGGTCTTCAATTGGCCCCGTCGGGCATTTAGCATCTAGTGTCATGGTGTAGCCTCTCCCCGTTTTATTGCGTGACGAAAAAATAGATAGGAATGGACGCAAATCCGGCCGGGACCAGGATGGAAAATGCTAAGCCGGCATTCCGCAAAACCGGTGCGTAGCCCTTGTCATTGAGCCCAAGCGTTTGAAACGCGCTTTGAAACCCGTGATTCAAATGGAAACTCAAGAGTATCATCGCTAAAACGTAGAAGCCCGTATAGATCGAATCACTAAAGGTGGTGGCTACTGAATCGTACATCGACATATCTGTTCCTATGAACCGGTGCTCCACAAGGAAGCTTCGTAAATGCACGATGAGAAAGATCAGTATAATGGATCCTGTTAGCCCCATATTGCGCGAAAACCATGAACTACTTTCTGGCGAAGGCGGGGCAGCGTACGCGGTTGGGCGCGCGCCGCGGTTTTGCTTGGTGAGCAATGCCCCATCGATAATGTGAAAAAGAAACCCAAACAATAAGACGAACTCCATTATCCGGATTATACCGTTGGTTTCCATGAAGTGACTGTACTCGTTAAATGCCTCGCCCGTGGAGTCTGTCAGCAACAGCACATTTCCGGAAAGATGCACTACGAGAAACGAGCAAAGAAATAATCCGGTAATGCCCATAATTACCTTCCGGCCAATCATGGAACTAAAGAACATATTTAACGCATTCATGAGCCCTCTCGCACGAATCGGTGTGTTGTTTCCGGCGCAAGCTGCGATAGCTCCCTCACGCGTATCGCAACTCTATACAATATATTGACCTCATTTTCTCTGAGCAAGAGGGGCCTTGGGTACTCCTAACGACAGACGGTGGGAATTGGCGGGGGTAGTATGGTATTACCCAGTGGCCGACCGGGTGTGAAAGGGAGGAACTATGGATCTTGGACTCAAGGGAAAGAAAGCAATTGTCAGTGGCGCTAGTCGGGGAATTGGTCGAGCGATTGCTGATATTTTCGCTCTGGAAGGAGTGAATTTAGGCATTTGTGCGCGGAGTTCCGAAGGCCTCGAGGCGGCGGCCGCAGCGTTACGCACGAAAGGTGTCGACGTTTTCGCTCAGAGCATAGATGTCAGCGAGGCGGAACAGTACAAGCATTTTGTGGCGGAAGCCGCGGACACCCTGGGCGGCCTGGATATTTTTGTCCACAATGTGAGTGCGATGGTCGGCACAGACGAGGCAGGGTGGGAACGTAGCTTCCAAATAGACATGATGGGCGCTGTTCGTGGCGTGGAAATCGCTACTCCATTTTTAGAAGTCTCCGATGCCGCGAGTGTGATTTTTATCGGCACCACGGCGGCGTTAGAGAATTTTGCCCCACCGAACTCTTACAGTGCGTTGAAGGCAGCGCTGCTGGCGTATACCAACGATTTGGCGCAAGCGATGGCGGGCAAGGGAGTTCGGGTAAACACGGTTTCACCGGGTTCGATCTATTTCGAGGGAGGCGCCTGGGAAAAAGTGGAAAAGAATATGCCCGAGTACTTTGCACAGGTACTTAAGTCGATTCCATTTGACCGTTTTGGAACCCCAGAAGAAGTTGCGAGGGTGGTTGCATTTACCGCGAGTCCGGTAGCGAGCTGGGTAACCGGGACGAACATCATCGTTGACGGCGGCCAACATAAAGGCGTCGATTAATTCTTGCCAAGGTCGCATCGATAAGACGTTTGGTGAGGCTTAGCTGTTGTCTGCCCAGGCCTTGCCTTTATCGACCGCATAGTTGTCCGCGTCGGTTTCACTGGGAAACGTATCCGTCGCATCTTTCAGCGGGTAAAATTCGTCTACGACCCCGTCTATCAGTCGAAAAACGCGGACTATAGGCCGCCAACGCCCGTTTTCGAGTTTACTGGATCGCGGTTCTAAGTAGAAACCTTCGTATTCTTCTGTATCTCGCATTGAATCCTCATTCTGCGCGGTTAAAGGTATTCTGTCCTGTGTGATAACACGTATATCAGGCCTGGTAAAAGTCAAACGGCGAATCAGAAGCATCTAAAAACAGCGCGATACACTATAACTGATATTTGTCGTATGGCGTGAACTGATAGGCCGTCCTTGACTCTAGTCGACCATACTTTGCCGCACTGTTACGAGTCGAGTATCATAGACGTCATGAAAAAATGCTTTACAACACTCCTATCTTTTCTCTTACTTTGTGGAGGCCGCCTAGAAATTAGCAGCGCAGCCGTTTTGGAAACGGACGTCCCGAATACGGGGATAGGCGTTTCAGCAGCAGAAGGGAGCGGGAGTTCCGGTCCCGGGCAACTCACTAGAGAAACTAGCTTCTTAACAGATATTAGACAATTAACGTTTGAGGGAAGACGAGCCGGAGAAGGTTATTTCGCTGTTGATGGGTCTCAACTGGTCTTTCAAAGTGAACGGTTTCCCGGAAATCCATTCTTCCAGATCTACCGAATGGACTTGAGTGATGGTCAGGTGACCAGGGTTTCGCCGGGCGTCGGAAAAACGAGTTGTGCCTGGATGCATCCGTCCGAAGCGAAAATCTTATTTGCCTCTACCCATGAAGACCCGGCAGCCAAGGCCAAGCAAAAAGCTGAGATAGACTTACGTAGTGCCGGCAAACACCGTCGGTATTCGTGGGATTTTGCCGAACACTACGACATATTTGAGACGAGTGGTACGGGCTCCACTCTGTCCAATCTGACAAGGGTAAAGGGATATGATGCGGAAGGTGCCTGGTCTCCCGATGGTCGGTCTATAGTATTTGCGTCGAACAGGCACGCATACACCGAACAAACTTTTGGGGATGCCGCTCGGGAGAAAGACCTATCATTGCACATCGATATTTACATTATGAACTCGGACGGCTCCGGAGTTCACCGGCTCACCACCACTCCGGGTTATGACGGTGGGCCATTCTTTAGCCCGGACGGGACACGGATAGTCTGGCGTAGATTTTCCTTGGAGGGATCGGTCGCGGAGGTGTGGACTATGCGGACGGACGGCTCGGACCAACGACAGATCACGAGTCTGAGCGCGATGTCATGGGCGCCATTCTATCATCCTTCGGGGGATTACATTATATTCACCACAAACCGGCATGGGCACGAAAACTTTGAACTGTATATCGTTGATGCGGAAGGGGAGTCGCAACCGGTTCGCGTTACGACTACCGCGGGGTTTGACGGGCTACCCTCGTTCCATCCTGATGGTGCAACCCTATCGTGGACGAGTACTCGCGGGAGTGGAGACGGCGCGCAAATATTTCTGTCCGACTGGAATGATGAAGAAGCCCGATGCATGTTGGGGCTTGAACCGGTAGCAGTCGGGCCTTCCCGGGCGGTAGAACAATGTTTGTTGCGGCGGACCGTTTCTACGTTAGCGTCGAAAACAATGGCGGGAAGAATGACGGGTTCGGCCGGGGAGATCCGCGCGACCGCGTTCGCTGCTTCTCTGTTCAAAGAGTATGGGCTGAAACCAGCCGGAGACAATGGGACTTATTTTCAGGAATTTGAGTTCACGGCGGGAGTGTCCCTCGGGAGTGGTAACAGATTAGCCTTGGAGCATGGTTCGACGCCATCGCAAGACCAGAAGTATCTTATAGACCAGGATTGGAGGCCTCTCAGCTTTTCAAGAGTAGGGGATTTTCAGAAGGCTGGGATCGTTTTTGCCGGCTACGGCATTGTCGCGCCCAAAACGGACTCTTTTCCTGCCTATGACTCGTTCGATGGGTTGGAGGTAGCGGGCAAATGGGTCCTTGTGTTTCGTTATCTTCCGGAACGGATAGAGCAACCCGCGAGACAGCGCCTGCAACCGTACTCGAGTCTGCGCCACAAGGCGATGGCAGCCAGGGACAAAGGCGCGCTCGGCATCATAGTGGTGACCGGTCCCAATGCTGTCGTTAAAGATGAATTGGTAAGGCTCGTTCCGGATGCTTCACTGAGCGGGACAAGTATCGGCGTACTGTCCGTCACTAACGCGGTTGCGGAGAAATGGATGTCAAACGCCAATAATTCCCTGAAGAGTCTCCAGGACGACTTCGATGCGGGGAAGAGCCGGCATGGGTTCGAGTTGCCGGTAGTTCAGTTGACTGTTTCGACGGATATCATCCAACAACGCCGGACCGGGAGGAACGTGTTGGCCGTTCTTGAGGCGGGGGGGCGTTCGGCAAACACAGGCAACATCCTCGGCGGTGCGCATATTGACCATCTCGGAGACGGGCTCGGGAACGGGTCGCTCGCACGCGGTGATGAAAAGGGGTTGGTGCATTTTGGCGCAGACGATAACGCATCGGGGGTTGCAGCAGTGCTAGAAATAGCCAGGGCACTGGCAGCCGAACAAGCACTCAAGAAACAGCAGATGCGTCGAAGCGTTACGTTCGCCTTATGGTCCGGGGAGGAAATGGGATTGTTAGGTTCTAGTCACTACGCCAAAAAGTTGAGTGCTGTCGATCCGCATGACCTGTCACTCTCTGCTTTTGTCTCGGCTTACTTGAACATGGACATGGTAGGTCGGCTTCGGAGTCGATTAGTACTTCAGGGAGTGGGCTCGAGTTCAAACTGGAAAGATGCGATAGAGCGCCAAAATGTACCAGTAGGTTTGTCTATAACCCTTCAAGACGACAGTTACTTGCCGACCGATGCCATGACTTTTTATTTGAGGCGAGTGCCTATATTGAATGCCTTCACCGGCGGGCACACGGACTATCATTCCCCCCGCGATACGGCTGATAAAATAAACTATCAGGGCCTTGCTCAAATTGCGCGCTTCATGACTGGGTTAACTCGTGAGCTTATGTTCGCTTCGAACACCCCAGACTACATTGAATTGGAACGGCCGAAATTGCAGCCTGGCGCTGCTCGTATGCGAGTGTACTTGGGGACAATACCAGACTATGCAGGAGAGACCATTAACGGCGTACGGTTGGCGGGTGCGGCCAAGGGAGGTCCTGCCGAAACGGCCGGAATAGCTCCCGGAGATGTAGTGGTCGAGTTGGCAGGCAAAAAGGTGGAGAATATTTACGACTACACCTACATTGTATCTAGCCTGGCAATTGGCACCCCTGTACCTATAACGGTGATAAGAAACGGAGAACACAGGGTCCTGATGGTGACTCCAGGATCACGAGACTAAAAGCGAAATGGTAATACATGGCTTGCGCGTGTCCTGGTGCATAATTCTTCTGGTATTGGTAATACAAGCACGTCTGGCGCAAGGCGAGGTAGAAACGCAAATCGCGTGGACGGTCATTGGACCCGACGAGCGGGTCATTGTACGGGCCCTCCTCACGGCGGACAACTGTCCTACCATTACTATAGGAAAAACGCAGCTACCTATGCGGAATCGTTCGGCTCCTGTGTTGCCAGCGTTCCCGAACAGGGTCTGCGAAGCTACCCTGAAGCAAGGAGTATCCGACGCACATTTGTTTGACGCGCGGGTGCCGGGATGGGCTGGTCGTCCGGACCGGATAGTTGTAATTGGTGACACCGGATGTCGTGTAAAGAAAAATCTCGCGCAAGCGTGCAACGACCCTGAGGCATGGCCATTCTGGGCAATCGCTAGGAGTGCCGCTGCATGGCAACCGGATTTGGTAATTCATGTCGGAGATTATTTTTATCGTGACACACAATGTCCCGCATCCAACCCCTCGTGCTTGGATAGTCCATGGGGCGACAATTGGCAGGTTGCCTGGCAGGATTTCTTTCGTCCCGCGGGGCCTTTGCTTCGGGCGGCCCCGTGGGTCATGGTTAGGGGGAATCATGAATCGTGCAACCGTACGGGAAAGTCGTGGTTTCGTTTTCTGGATCCGAGGGCTTTTGTACAAGCATGTACAGACCAGACGGAAGGGTACACCGTGTCCCTTGGACGCGAGAATTTGTACGTCCTGGACACGACCATGGCTGATGATATTTTCCCCGTGGCGTCGACTGTGGAGCACTTTGCGAAACAACTGAAGTCTTTCGCTGGCAAGAAGGACGAAAGCGCCTGGCTCCTGTCTCATAAACCGATTTGGGCCTTTGGGTCTGCCGGTGGCGGGCGTGGAAGGCCCATGTTATTTCGGACCAACCCTACGCTGCAGGCGGCTGCCAAATTGTACTTTCCGGCCACGATTGAGACTGTGCTCTCCGGCCACCTTCACCAGATTCAATTCCTTCGCTTTGCAGATGCGGGCCCAGCCCAGATTACCGTTGGCAATGGGGGTGCATTGTTGAATCCACGCCTGCAGACCGACCTGCGCGGGTTGGACATAGCCGGTCGCACAGTAGAGGCATCTAGGACAGATTCAACTTTCGGTTTTCTCACCCTGGAACGCCGGGAGGAAAAGTGGCTGGTGACCGCACGGAACGTTGGTGGAGCGCCCCGGCACTCGTTCCTCACTGGCGCAAATCTTGTGGCTGAATTGAAAAACTAGCCGAAAGCCTAATACATCCCTGACGTTAGAGCGGTCGCGTTGCACTTTTGAGAGGAGGGCAACAGGTGAGTGCGCTTGTATCAAGTGGTATGTTTAGGTCAATTCGTGAAGTTCAAAAACCGTGATTGCTGGAAAAGGGGACCAAAACTCTGTGGAGACGTTCATCTTACAGAAGATAGACAGACAATAGAAAGGTGAAGGAGTTTGCCATGGTGAAAAAAGGACTGGCCTTTTTTGTGGTTGCATGCATTTTCTTGGCCCCCATAGATGTGAACGCCTGGCGCGGCCACCGGCGCGGCCATCACCATGGCGGTCATAGGTACATCGTGCCGGTCATAGCAGGGGGGATGGGCCTCGTGGCAGGAGTTCTAGCTGGTTCAGCGGTTGCCCGCTCGATTCCCCATCCGCATTTGCGTGTCTTTCGCTATCGGTCAGGCTATAGTTCCGGCTACGAGGCAGGGTTACGTGCTAGCAGAGAACGACGACACCTTCGGGCGTGGGATGATGGCTTCGAAGCAGGTATCAGGGCGGGCGAACGTTAGGACTAATGGAATACGGTTCCCAACGTTGCCGCTGGTCGCTGCTGGGTGTACAGCTGTAACTAGATGGCCTTCGAACAACGCCCACTTTTCCCGGCAGGGATGATCCCGGAGAGAGATGACGATCACTCACCCTTAGGACTCCCACCGGTGGATGTTCCCTCGTTCTCACTGATACGCGAAGTCTCTGAGGCAGAACGTGTTCTGCCGGTACTCCGATCGGCGAAGGTCTTGTCCTGTGATACCGAAACCACTGGACTGGACCCACGAAATGAACGCATACGACTGGTTCAGATAGCTTTACCTCATCATGTCTACGTCTTTGATATTAGGAGGATCCCGATAGACCTTTTGCGGCCGGTGTTTAATGCCGATAAATTGTGGATATTCCACAACGCAAAATTCGATTTGAAGTTTCTCACTTCTGCCGGGTGCGAATGGCCGGTCCGAATCTTCGATACAATGTTGGCCAGTCAGGTCCTCAATGCCGGTCACCGGGTCCAGCACAGTCTGAAGGAAGTAGTTAAGCGAGAACTGAGGCGTTCGTTACCGAAGGACTTGCAAAAGGCAGATTGGTCCGGCGAACTCAGCTCGGCGCAACTTGTGTATGCTGCCCGTGACGCGGTGGTCCTCCACTCGCTTCACGATGTTCTCTCCGCTGCGATTTCTGATGCTGGGCTCGAACGTGCGAGCGAGATTGAATTTCGGTGTGCGAGAGCGCTAGCTTGGATGGAACTGACAGGTATAGGGATGGATGCGGAGGCGTGGTGCCGGCGTGCCGATAACGAGGCGGCCCAATTAAGTAACCTGACGGGGGAGCTTGATGCCAGTGCACGACAATTGGGACTAATTGTTAACTGGGCCTCCTCTGTGCAGGTTCGGAGAGTATTCGATCAAATAAACATGCCCGTGCCGGATGTAAGGGCCAGCACTCTACGGCAAATTGACCATCCTATAGCGGCCCTTTTGGTCCGTCAGAAGGAGTTGGCGAAGAGAGTCAGTACATACGGCCGAAGTATTGTGGATACTTTTTTTGACTCAGCATCCGGACGAGTGTATCCCGAGTATTTTCAAAATGGAGCTGCCACTGGACGCATGAGCTGTGGGCGGCCGAATATCCAACAAATCCCTAAAGCTCCGGGTTTTAGGACCTGCTTTCGAGCCGCCGACGGCATGGCATTAGTGAAGGCGGATTACTCCCAAATTGAGCTGAGAATCGCCGCGGCGCTTGCCGAGGATGCGACGATGTTGCAAGCGTTTCGAGAAGAAACGGACCTGCATGCACTTACTGCCTCTCGGATTTTGGGCCTACCGCTGGAGAAGATTGGCCGGAACGACAGACAATTGGCGAAGAGCGTGAATTTTGGATTGCTCTACGGCATGGGAGTCAAAGGCCTGCAACAGGATGCAGGGACCAGCTATGGAATAGCTATGTCCGCCGTTGAGGCGGCATCGTATCATCGAGCATTTTTCGAGACGTACGCTGGTATTGCGACCTGGCACCGACAGGCCCGGAAACAATCGGAATTGGCGCGTCGGCGACAAATCGGCTTCGACACTCGTACGCTCACGGGCCGTCGTTTTATGGACGTGGGCCATTTTAATGCGATGTTGAATATTCCTGTGCAGGGCTCGGGTGGTGACGGATTAAAGCTTGCGCTGGCCCGACTGTTTGAAACAAGAGATTCCGCCAGCGGGGCCCGCCCGGTAGCGTGTGTCCACGATGAAATTTTGGTTGAGACACCGGTTGCGGAATTGGAAGCCTGTCGCCGGTGGGTGGTCCGGGAAATGGCGGATGCGATGGGCGAGGTTGTGAAAAATCTAGTACCCATCGTAGTCGAGACAGAGGTGGGCAAGGATTGGGGAGGAACGCCACTTGACCGTTGAGTCGGGCAAATGGTGTTCCTCCATAGGGTCCGGGACAGGCAGGGCCCTATGGTAGGGATGCGCAATACCACCCGCGAACTGCTAGCGTAACGATCCCGCCGCGTCGTCCGAGGGGCAGGTT
>CAYWPF010000163.1:0-13321 GCA_964460065.1 uncultured Enterobacteriaceae bacterium | reverse complement strand
CTTGTATAAGTTTTTTCACTGCTTCCCTCACCCAGACATCCTTGAATCCCTTTTCTTGCTGGCGGATACCGATCGAATATCTAAAAAGATTGGCCAATGCTATCGAGGCTTGGAGGCGGATTTGCAATGGCTGAGCACACTGTCTCTCCCCTCAGTCTTGCCAAAGACAATTCAATCGGTTTTTGCGAGTTATGCTTCTGGCAACGGTGGAAACAATACCGTCTATGATTCGGCTCGGTGGGCCGCAGAAACATACCGTCAGATCATAATGCACACTGGTATGAGCAAGGCTTCCGAGGATGACGAGACGACTTACGAAGCCGCTCTGTATGAAACAGTCGGCGGTCAAACCTTCATTGAAGCTGAAGCCGGGGATGAACAGGGCCCGGAACAACGGACCGACTATCCCCAACTCGACGGATTGAATTTGGAGCCGGAGGAGGACTTGGACGGGGCCGGATCCCCACTCTCACCAGATGAACTTAAGGCATTAATCGAAGCCGGCGCGGACTTGAAGATACGGCAAGGAAAATCTGACAATTTGAACCCCCAGGGTCTTTTTATTACCGACCTGGAAGGCAAAATAGCATCAGCCGCAGACCTTGAGGAATCCGAACCAGACGGCAACCAAACATCTACCAGCACACCTGCACCCAAAATGCCCAACGCCCTCACCTTCTACTATGACGAATGGGATTATAAGATATCGGACTACCGAGCGCGTTGGTGTCGGTTAAAAGAAACAGTCCTCTTCGGCGACGCCGGCGAATTCTTCGCAAAAACGCTCGCGGATTACGCCACTTTGGCACCCGCCATTAAGAGTGAATTCCAACGCATTCGACCGGAACAATACAAAATAATTCGGGGTCTTGAAGATGGGGAAGAATTTGACCTGGATTCCGTGATAACGGCCTTCTCGGACCGCCGCGCTAAGATCGCGCCGTCCTCCAAACTCTACACAAAGCGACGTCAAACAGAACGTGATGTCGCCGCGCTCTTCCTATTAGATATGAGTGCATCAACTGACGAGCCTGTCGATCCGAGCGTACATCAAAGCAACACCTCAGACGATTGGGAGGAAGATGTACCCAGCCAACGACCCAAGGCCTCACCAAAACCGCGTCGGATCATTGATGTCACTAAAGAAGCCCTCGTGCTCATGGCAGAAGCGCTAGAGGAGATCGGAGACGCCTATGCCGTGTACGGCTTTTCCGGCCAGGGCCGGGATAACGTTGAATTCTATCACGTCAAAGCGTTCAGCGAGTCTCTATCGCCGACCATTAAAGGAAGGATCGGTGCGATCGAACCGAAACGCTCAACCAGAATGGGTCCTGCTATTAGACACTCAATAAAGAAACTCAAGGACGTCGCCTCTAGGGTCAAACTTCTGGTATTGCTGAGCGATGGTTTTCCGCAAGACATGGACTACGGAGCCGACCGTCGGTCCAACACGTATGGCATTCAAGACACTATGATGGCACTACGAGAGGCAGACCGAGCAGGAGTATTAACTTTTTGTCTAACAGTCGATAAGGCCGGGCATGACTATTTGCGCGAAATGTGTGAAAAGTCGCGGTACATGGTTCTGGAAGATGTGGACTCTCTTCCCAGTGAATTGCCAAAGGTGTATCAACGGTACATCCGACCGAACGAACCTTAATTTGTATCTCAAAATGGAGGATAAAAATGAATATCAAGGGTAGCGTAGCATTAGTCACGGGTGGAGGCTCTGGATTAGGAGAAGCCACGGCTCGCGCGCTCGTTGCTAAAGAGGCAAAAGTGGCGATATTAGACCTCGCTTCATCAAACGGCGCGACTATGGCAGAACAATTGGGGAGAGACGTTCTTTTTGCCGAAACCGATGTAACTGACGACGAAAAATTAGAAACCGCTATAGGCCGAGTAACCGAACATTTCGGCGGCGTTCAAATTGCAATTAATTGTGCGGGCATCGCCACGGCTGGCAAAACTTTGGGAAAAGGCAATCTCCCTCTAAACATTGGGCCTTTCCGTAAAACTATCGAAGTGAATTTGATTGGCACATTCAACGTCATCCGGTACGCCGCCTCTCAAATGACCAAAAACGAGCCATCAAGTGATGGAGAGCGGGGCGTTATTGTCAATACTGCGTCTGTAGCAGCCTTTGACGGGCAAATAGGGCAAGCCGCGTATTCAGCATCTAAGGGGGGCGTTGTTGGCATGACTCTCCCGATAGCACGTGACCTCTCACGAGATGGGATTAGATGCTGCACCATCGCACCGGGCATTTTTGAGACACCAATGTTGATGGGGTTGCCCGAACCGGCACGGAAAGCACTTGGCGCTAGCGTTCCATTCCCTCCTCGTCTGGGTCGGCCCGACGAATACGCAGCCTTAGCGTGTCAAATCATCGAGAACTCAATGCTGAACGGCGAAACCATCCGGCTGGATGGCGCTATACGTATGGCTCCCAAATGATAAGTGGCCAAGGCTGTGGTCTATAAACGCAAAGATTCTTTTTACAAGCAGGCAAAGCGGGAAGGGTACCGTTCCCGCGCTTCGTATAAACTAATAGAACTCGACAAGACATGGAAGATCTTTCGGCCAGGGAATCTTATAATTGATCTGGGCGCATGGCCGGGCGGTTGGATTCAAGTCGCCGCAAAGGCTGTAGCTACTCACGGTCACGTCATAGGTGTAGATCTAGCCAGAATAGAATCCCTGCCACACTCAAACGTCACCCTAATCCAAGGAGATGCCGGTGACCCAGGCATACAACGTCGAATACAGCAGCAATTGGGTAGAAAAGCCGATGTCGTATTATCCGACATGGCACCAAAAATAACCGGAATTCGAGAAGCCGACGACGCAAAATCGACCGAGTTATGTGATGTCGCACTGAATTGCTGTCATTCACTCCTTAAGAAGGGTGGTCTATTTGTCGTCAAGGTATTCGTAAACGAGCAATACAGATCCTTCATGCGTAAGTTGAATGGCGCCTTTTCTGCTGTGACAGCCTCTCGCCCTGTCTCGACTAGGAAGGGATCGGCCGAGGCCTACATCATGGCCTCTGATTTCCTCATGAATGTCATCGAGAACGGCGGGCCATCTGAAACCACCGCCTCTCACATTAGCAAATCGTCACCGAGAAGGTGTATTGAAGATTGAACGTTTCTGAGCCGGTACCCTCGGTCAGCCAGCAACAATTTCTAAGTCTAAAAAAATTTGACACGCGCTCGTGGTTCGGTTAGAAAGTCCGGGCCTCAACCTAGAAGGTAATTGCAGCGCAACTCCAAACTAGCTGGGATACAGTCCGGACCACCCCCACATCCTGAATAAAAGGAGTCGACTATGGGGAAATCAATTCTAACCGTTTCTCACTTGTATGGAAGCGGAGGCAGTTTGATAGTCAGAGAACTGGGCGGCCGGCTGAACTGGGCCGTCTGGGAAAAAGAAATAGTCCGGAAGATAGCTTCCCAGTACAAGGTGTCTGAGGAATACATCGAAGCAAAGGACGAGCGGGTCGACTCCTTTATAGAACGGATGGTCGGTTTGTTCGGTCTCGGGGGCTTCGAATCTGCATATGATATCCCTCCTCCATTATGGCTAAATGACGCCCAATTGGTGATGATGACAAAAAAAATAGTAGAAGACGTTGCCCGGGATGGTAACACTATTCTTGTTGGTAGGGGTGCAAACCGGATCCTAGAGGACCATCCTAACGCCTTACACGTTTTTCTTTATGCACCGCTCGATAGGCGTATAGAACGCGTGATGCAGGCAGAAACAATGAACCACGCAGAGGCGAAAAAGCGTGTTGTAGGCATGGACAAGCTCCGGGCGGATTACGTTCACGCTTTCTATCATGATGACTGGCGCGACCCGAGCCACTACAATCTTCTAATTGACACTTCTCAGTTCGGAGAAAACACTGCAACCGACCTAATAGCGTGGGCCCTCGAAAATAGTGGGTAGGCCCCGCTAAAATTTTGTCAGACTGCGGCGTACCAAACGGGATGTGTCCGACGAGAACACCACCAACCCGAATATTTTCAGATTCACGGCGCGGTTACGCATTATCAGTCGCATCGTATGAAAGGTCACCCGTTATACCTCCACGCCATTGCCTTGACAGTGCAGAAACGTGCTGACAACATACGGCCGATCTATACGACGGAGTGGACGAATGAATAATGTCTCGAACTTCTTAGGAGAAAAGCAAGGGCTTTTATGTGAAGCCATCCTGCCTCTGATCGCTGATCAGGCACAGTCCGCCGACAAAACCCGGAGCATCAACGCTAGCGTTATAAAGGCAATAAAAAATACCGACCTCATACGAGCATCGGCCACAACCAATATAGGGGGCACAGAAGCTAGTGTGTTGCGGATTGGCCAGGAGTTAGAAGCTATCGCTGGTGCATGCGCGTCGACGGGGTGGTGTCTATGGAATCACCTGTGTGTGTTTCATTTTATTTGCGGACAGATGGGGCCAGACGCGATAACCCTGCTACAGAATATAGTAACTAACCGTGAGTGGGTAAGCTTCCCCGCCGGCGCCGGGACTAATGTTCGCGGCAAAATTAACAAGGAACATCTAGTCCTGAACGGGCGGGCCAGTTTCGCGTCGGGTGCGAAATATGGAGATTGGGCAGCGTGTCTGTTCGCCTTGGACACCGACAGGAGTCCCACTGACGGAAAACCCGACCTTCGCTTTACTGTCGTTCGAACTGACACTCCTGGCGTTTCGGTTGATCCGACTTGGCGCTCTATGAGCCTACGAGCATCTGCGACCGATCACATTGACTATAAAAATGCAGTGGTGCCCGCCTCCCGCGCCCGCAAGTTCCTGTTTGATTTTCGGGTGCAGTTTCGTGATGCTAATCATCGCATGGTGGCTCACCGCTACAGGGAAGATTGGGTGGCCTTATCCGACCTTTGGCTGGGGGCTCAAGCGGTGGGCTTGACTGCCGCGGCACTCGACCAAGCATGCCGCGAATTGAAGGACAGGGTAGCAATTTTTGGAGTCCGCGTAGCGGAACGCCCCGCTGTGCAGCTTAACATCGGTCACGCAGCGGCCGCCATTTCTTCCGCGAGAGCCGCTGTACACGCCGGATGTGCAGAGACCGACACACGCATCGCCGAGGCCGTTATTCCAAACGAATCGGATTATCTCCGGCAGCAGGCATACAGCATGACCGCGCTCCGATTGTGCGACGAGGCGATGCGTTACATATTGCGAGTACAAGGTGGCAATGGCCTACGCGAGGAGGGTTCGTTTGAGAGACGATATAGAGATTTTCAGGCGATGCCACTTCATATTAATGCCCATCCAGATCGGGTCACAGAGTTAGTGGGAAAACACCTTTTAGGGCAAGAAAATGATGCTCCGTTTCGGTAACATCCTTATCATTCGCACCAGAAGGCGCATTGGCATCTCCGCCGAATAGGGCGAGGCGTTCGTGCGTTTAGCATTGTCATAACGTTAACGCAAAGTCTTCCACGAGTATTCCAGGTAATCTTCGGCTGTCCGTAGACCGAGAGTGGTAGGTCGTAGAATCAAGCAAGAACTCTCTTTCTCTCGTTATTCCAGCCAAATTAGAACCCAAAAATCGATACAGTGATTCATCGAAACGCATAACATTGGTGGGACCCTGTATTTCTCCGTTTTCTACCCAAAACACTGCAAATCGAGTCATACCGGTCATCCGACAAGCAGCCCGGTCGGAATAGTTCAAATACCAAAGGTTGTTGATATATATACCCCGGTCCAGGCCTTTCAGAATGCTGTCACTTTCTAAATTCCCGGGCATCATCTCGATTGATTCCGCCGACTCCCAAGGGGACGCGCCATTACTGGTAGTTCCAAATTCTTTGGCCGACCGCGGACAAACCAACATGCCCGAGATCGCCCCTTTGGTGATTAGTTTCACCTGGCCCGGCTTCACAAATCCATCTTCTTGGAAATTTGCCGCTATACCGTTTTGAGTATTCTCAATGAAGGAAACGCTTGGATGCAGTGTGACCCCCTCCTCTGTCATCCTAATCAAAGGGGTCTGCTTCGTCTTAGAATCTTTCAATCCGAAGGCTCCCCAATTAAGTAGATCTATAATTTCTGACACTGCCGATGGCGCGAGGTAGACCCGATACCGCCCCGGTTCAAGAGTCTTCCGGGGACGTTTCAAGGCGTCAAGTTGTACAAGGCCGGCCTCCACCTTCTTCTGAAAAGCCTTACCATTCCAAATAAAACCCGCATCCGCCATTTTCACCGCCCGATCTGCGCCAGAATACAGGCTAAAATCTACATTATAGGTGTGCGTGGTAAACCAGTTTCGCTGGCCTAGCGAATTAGCGAATCCCTCATATATACCTCCGAGAGCATAGAATCCGACCAAATCGTGTCCCGTTCCCGAAGATATAATACCTTCAACTATTTGCGCCCGGCAATCGGGAAGAGTGTTCTCCCTAATATGCTCACTCGAGTTCACCTGCTCGGAATGATGGAGGTAAGGATCTTCTGGCAATTCCGACAAAACGTCACGTAGGTTAAATAGGAAGTCAGCAGAAAACTCTTGGTCTCTAGCAAAATTTCCACTAAGCGTAAGCTCCCCTGCTGCCTGACGTTTTCCGCGTACCAATTTGATCATCAGGAAGCGTTGGTTAACAGAGCCCGCCTGCCGAACAAGACTCTTATTGAAACGAACGAAGTCGGAATCTTCTCCCGAAAACGAACAAAGCAAATATTCGTCAGTCTTTAGTTTTTCGAACAAGGAATCCACTAGTTTATAAAAGTAATCCTGCACTGATTAATCTCCACCAAACACTTCGACTTCTGAAAAAACGCATGCGGGGGCAGCGTGCCCAACCCGAATGACCTGATTCGGTTCGCCCTTGCCACAAAAGGGTGTGCCCAACACCTCGAGACTCTCCGAATCCCCGACCGATCTAAGAGTTCGCCAAAAATTAGCTGAAACCCCACGGTAATTGGGTTTCTTGACGAGATGTTTCAACTCCCCATCCTTGATGACTTGCCCTAGTTCACACCCGAACTGAAACTTGTTACGGGAGTCATCTATCGACCAAGAACAGTTTGTCTTCATATAAACACCGTGCTCGATGGAAGCTATCATTTCCGCTACACTCGCTGCTCCTGGCTCTAAATTAATGTTTGCCATCCTATCAATAGGCGGCCTATTCCACGAACTCGCGCGGGCATTCGCGACTCCGGGAAGGCCAGATCTCGCCTGCGATACGGTTCCGCCTAGGCCCCGGAGCAACTTACCGTCTTTGATCAAGTACCGCTTTCTAGCCTCCAAACCCTCATCGTCGAACTTATAACTTGCATATTGATTGAACGGCTGCGGGTCAAAAACTACATTCAACAAGTCGGATCCATACTGATATGTCCCAAACATTTCGGGTGTTACGAAACTGGTGCCCGCGTAGTTCCGCTCGTCTCCTAATATCCGATCTAATTCTAGTGGGTGGCCTATAGATTCATGAACTTGTAAAATCATCTGGTCGGGGGCCAAAAGTACTTCCATTACCCCAGTAGGACAATCGGTCGCATCAACGAGGCGCTCCGCTTCCTCGCTCAGCACGGGCGCCACCTCATAGAAACCGCTTTCTTTGAGTACTTCGAAACCGCCCTGTCGGCAGACGCCGCGCCCACCAAACGTACGAGTTTGACTTTCCGTACCCGAATTTGCAGTCACGCTAAGGGCCGGCACCACATATGAGAATTGTTGGCGGCAGTACCCCCCCCGATTTGTGGCGTAGACCACATCACACTCGGTATGAGAAATTTCGGCTTCCCAATCGACGATCCGATCGCTGGTCTTGAGCCGGTTATTCTCTGTCGAAAGGACTTGTATTTTTTCACATAGCGGAACCGATTGCCAAGGAATTTGCACCAGCGTCTGATAGTTTCCCTGGGGCTCGGCAAAGGGCACCTTTGAGAAATCAGTTACGCCATGTTCGGCACTTAAATCTGCCCAGAACGTCGCTTGCCTGAGTGCTCGTTCTAGCCCGTCCTGGCTTAGGTCTGCAGTACCGCAGTATCCCGCTCCACTCCCGCACAGAACCGTGAGCATTGCCCCACTCCCGCTATTCCTTACGGTCGGCTGTAAAATGTTCTGGCGCACACCCAGTGATTCAGCCTGTTCGCGCACTAAGCGTATAGAACAGAATTCAGTTTCGGAGACGATTTGCCAAAATCGTTCTACAGTAGCCTCGGGCATATACTTCATGTCCCCCCACCTCGCAATAAGTCCTTAATTACTCTTTTTCCGTACTCAATATGATTTCATGAATTTCGAGCACGTTTGGTCCAGCGAACATCTCGGCGGGTGGGCGGTTACTGTGCGCTATTCGAAACGAATCACTCCGCGTCCAGTCCCAGAAAGCTTGTTCATTCTCCCAATAGGTCTGTACCAGATAAAAGCCGATTTCTTTCTTCTCTTCCCAATCACCGGTTTCGTGATTGAACCGCCTTTGTACGGGCCTCAGAACGATATTCTTGATGAATCCCGGAGATTGATCTATAAGATGGGCCCGATTACGGAAACGATCCTCGAAGTCGCCTTCGTGGCCTAACGCCACGGGGATACGGTTAGTAACGACGAACATCTGATATTCTCCCTTCGTCTCTTTATAGACTCTTGTCAACATAATACCCGATCGAGAAACCTTGACCTCAACAATGACGTTTAAGGTAAGTATCCGCGGTAATTCCGCGCTTCAACTTGTTTTCGTGTACGCGTCAGTAGCATCACAAGCCCAAATTCTAATAAGGCCTTATTTGCGGCTAGGCCGCAAATAAGGTTACCATAATAGTAGCGCGCAGGTCTCCTAGGTTGTCACTAGGAAGCCAGATTAACCAAGGTCCGTTCGGAGTCTACTCAGACGAGCAAGTTTGTCCTTAAGCAAATTACGTATCGCGAGACACGTTCAGTTTTTTACGCATCGTAGCTTCGCCTTTTCGCGTATCGTCCGGCAGCGATAACAGCTACTCTGTTCCATGTCCGCATAAGCCTGGAGAGACTGAAATCACATCCTGAACGTGCCGCCCACTATGACTGTTTGCACTCATCTTAGCCGACCGTTGCCTATCGCTCCAGTTTTGATTACCGACCTTGCGTTGATTTTAAAAAAACCGTACTCTCCGACGGTCGGTACGAAGCGCAGTGCCGCGTGATACTCTCGCACTGCTGAGCTGGTTCGCATACAAAAGCCCTGGCGGCCTCCTCTCTTTGTTTTGGGCTTTACAATTTCAGGAGGTCCCTAAGTATGAAAATTTTTGTCGGCAACCTTCCATTCGGCACAACTCAGGAAGAACTGGAGAACCTGTTTAGCGAATCCGGAGCTGTGACATCAGTGAACATAATTACCGATCGTTTTTCTGGCAAGTCCCGGGGCTTCGGCTTCGTCGAAATGGATAACGCAGAAGAAGCGGAGTCCGCAATAGAACGTCTTAACGGCAGTGACCTCCAAGGGAGACCGCTGACCGTGAATGAAGCACGTCCCCAGAGAGAACGCTCTCGTGGCCCGAGGCGTGACGAAGGTAACAGGGATTGGTAACCACAAGCATCCCTAGATTTTAAGGAAGTACTATCCACAAGCTAAGGCTTTGACGACCGGCCCTCGGTCAACCAAATTAGTCTGACGCCGTTTCTATAGGGTAGTAGGGCGTCTCTATCGGTGCAACAAGTGCCAACCCTACTACCTTCCAACGCATAAACCGCTAGACGAGCCTCCGGCCGATCACAATAGCCGGTAAGCTGTCAATGGTTCTTTTTGACCGAGCCCCCCGCTCAGTGCGAAGTCGTCGTCTCGCTAACAAAGCTACGGGGATGCCGGTCCGGACCCAAACCAAATCACGCGAACCGATTAAATCTTTTAACGAAAGCTATTCGGCGCTCTGTCTCAATTCTCATTGGAACGCTGCACCCACTCCGACCCGTAACAATATAAAGCGGTATGCGTTTCTGTTGGAACCATGAGAAACGACGAACGGCGTTTTTGGAACCCCCCGGTACAATGCAACCGAAAAGGTGACACCATCTTTGACGCCCGTTAGGTTCAACAACGGTCCTCAATACCGGCAATGCTTCCAAAGGCAGAAAGGCCGGAGGTGGGCCGACCAACGGCCTTTCTGGAAATTGGCTCCTCGGGTTGGACTCGAACCAACAACCCATCGGTTAACAGCCGATTGCTCTGCCGATTGAGCTACCGAGGAAAATCGTCTGTAGCGCGTCTAACCCACATCCGCACAGGAGGGTCTTGTAGCAAAGGGAAAAGCAAGTGTAAAGGCAGGCTTACATCGCCCGCCGCCCCTCGATGGCGCGCCCAAGCGTCACCGGGTCAGTGTACTCAACGTCGCCTCCCATAGGTATGCCATGAGCAATCCTACTTACACGAACACCGAGTGCCTTGACCACTTTCGCCAGATACAACGCAGTGGCCTCGCCTTCAACGTTTGGATTAGTCGCAATTATAACCTCTTTGGTGTCACTGGTGCGCAGACGGTCCAAGAGAGCCGCAATCTTTAGTTCTTCCGGTCCGATACCGTCCAAAGGGGCAAGGACCCCGTGCAACACATGGTAGCGCCCTTTGTACTCTCGAGCACTCTCTACCGCCAGCAAATCCGCAGGCTCTTCCACTATACAAATAGATTCTAGTGTGCGTTGCGGGTCGGTACAAATAGAACACCGATCACCTTCGGCTAAACCGAAGCATTCCTGGCACAGAGTCGTTTCAGTTTTTACTGCCCAAATTGCCTCTGCCAAGTTCTCGACGTAGTCTCGTCCAGCTCCCAGAATAAACATTGCTAAGCGAGTAGCAGTTTTTTCTCCTATGCTTGGCAACCGCGAAAGCTCCTCAACTAAGCGAGCCAGCGCGGGAGTTAGATTCGTCATACCTCCCCCCCGATAGGAACCTCTCCGTATTTCATGAAATAGCTAAGTCTTATGTATTGAGACCAGGAATATTCATTCCACCTGTTAGCTGGCTCATTTCACTCGCCATCATTTTCTGAGCTCTCCTTATTCCTTCGTTCACTGCAGCAACCACCAAATCCTGCAACATCTCCAAATCGTTCGCGGCAGCAACAGAGTCGTCAATCTTCAGAGAAATAATTTCTAGGCGCCCACTCACAGTGGCGGTCACCATATTTCCCCCAGACGAAGCCTCTACGGTTTTCTTGCCTGCTTCTTCCTGTATCTTCGCCAACCTAGCCTGTATTTGCTGGGCCTGCTTCATCATATCCCCTACGCTATTCACCATCTTCTAACCCTCCACGTGAGCCAATCACGTCTTCTTGCGACCCTGTTTTCATGAACCCCCGTTCCGCGGAGCCCTACTCTTGCTAATCTCTCCTCCCAACACATCAAGCGCCGTTTTAACCGCCATATCCTTGTCACTGTCTCCGGCTACCTGCTGTACACCGAGTTTGGAATTTTGGCCTCCATAGTCCATTCCCGGTCTTGCCTTTTTAATGTCGACAACAACCTTCTTCCCAAAAAAATTGCTGGCCGCCAACTCCAAAATGGCTTTATTCTCACGTCTTGATAATTCCTTTAAATACGGTTCTTTGTCGACGCCTATCTCTATGCGAGAGTCCGAAATACTAAGAGGAAAGCCTGATTTGAGTGCGAAAAAAAGGGAAATCTTCGCCTCCTGAACAGCTCTTAAGAAACCCTCCCATTGCTTGCCTTCTTCGAGCTGATCTGCGGCTCTCTGTCCGGAAGGTCCCGGTCCCTTTGTCGGCGGAGGTTCACTTTGTCCACCGGTCGAAGTGCCCATGTACTCACGCTCTAAAGAGGTATCAATTGGGCCGGGCCGCTTTGACAAAAATTTTTCCTGCCTACCCGGCAATTTTCTAGCCGGTTCCGTTATTCCAGTGTGCTCTTGGACGGTTATAAATGATTGACTCTCCCCGCCGCGTGCCAACGCGGGTACATCGTTGTCGACTGTTAGCGCGGCCTGCAACGTCTCCAGTTTCTCAAGGACCTCATCGATCGGTATGATCGGCTCTAGGTTTGACATTCTCACTAGGGCTATCTCTACCACCATCTGGGTATATTTTGACCTGCGGACCGCATCCTCAGTTTCCAACAGAATAGCAAAGAAGCGCATTAGGTCTTCTTTAGACCGCAACCCGCTCTGTTTTCGTATAACGCTCACCTCATGCTCAGGCACATCCACAAAAGCCGTCTCATCCTCAGTCACCTTAGCGACGATCAGAGCGTGAAAATGTTCCAAGAGGTCGTCATACAAGCGGCTCGGATCATGACCAAGCGTGTGTAATTGGCTCACGACTCTGACAACGGAGCTTGGATCTCGGGTCAACACGGCATCAACTGTGTGGAACAGCGTCCGGCGATCCACGACACCCAAGGCATCCCGCACAGAATTTTCCGTAACCTGGTTCCCGGCCCAAGCCACTACTTGATCAAGCAAGGACTCCGCGTCGCGAAGGCTGCCACGCGCTTCTCGTGCCAAAAGCGACAAACCGGCGTCTTCACACTCAAACCCCTCCTCCTTTGCAAGATATTTTAGCCGCTGAATTAGGTTAAGGAGGGATATGTTTTTAAAATCAAAGCGCTGACAACGTGACAGAATAGTCTGTAGTATTTTGTGAGCTTCAGTCGTAGCAAAAATAAACTTAACATGTTCCGGTGGCTCCTCTAGCGTCTTCAGCAGCGCGTTAAAGGCGGCATTAGACAGCATATGGACCTCGTCTATAATCACTACACGAAAACGAGCAGCAGCCGGCCTATATTGCACTCCATCGGTCAAATCCCGAACGTTGTCGACCCCTGTGTGCGATGCGCCATCGATTTCCAGAACGTCGATGGAACTCCCATTCGTTATCTCCTTACACTGGCTACAGGTATTACAGGGGTCGGGGGTGGGGCCATCCTGACAATTCAATGCCTTGGCGAGAATTCTAGCCATTGTCGTCTTACCCACGCCACGTGGGCCGTTAAAAATGAATGCGTGTGCTAGCCTATTGGCTAAGATGGCGTTCTTCAATGTGCGCGTGACATGTTCCTGCCCCACTACATCATCGAATTTCTGGGGTCGCCATTTTCGTGCAAGGACTAAATAACTCATACGAAAGCAACTGCCTCGTTTCCAGATGCCAGATGCACCGCTTTGCTGTCACTGGTGATAGCTAGGCTACCCTGCGGCACAGCGAGTAATCCGGTACCGCTGCTTCCTTCCGGACCTGACGGATTTCCCGGCCTCCCTTGCGCAGGACCTAGCTATCACCACTGACGGAGAGGGAGGGATTCGAACCCTCGGTACAGTGAAGTACACACGATTTCCAATCGTGCCCGAT
>CAYWPF010000162.1:0-2752 GCA_964460065.1 uncultured Enterobacteriaceae bacterium | reverse complement strand
CCTAACAGTTGCTCAGAAGACCGCCGGAACATTCGTGGGCACGACGCATTACCCGACTTTGAATTGTGGCGGAACCCTTCAGTTCAAACGGCTTGAGGGGAGAAAATTTATTTTTCGCGAAACGACCTCCGGCCTTCGCTGTATAGATGGAGATATTGCGCTCATGCAGACGGCCAGGAACACTGTGACATACGAATGGCTGAACTCCAGCGGAAAGCCCCTCGCCTGGGGTTTCCTACTTGGTCAATCTTCACCAGGTACCGCCGCGCGAGAGAAGCCTCCCACTGGTGCTGTATCCTCTCGGAAAGAGGACACCATTCCGCTGCCGGTTGCATCAGGTACCGGTTTTGCCGTGAGCGGTACGGGCCATATCGTGACGAACCATCACGTGGTGGAAGGGTGTAGCCGCGTGACCGTTCACGACCAAGAACAGACCATAGTTGCTAAGGTCGTATCAAACGACAGCGTGAATGACTTATCTCTGCTGCAGGCGGATATGACCCCGCGCTCCAGTTTCCCGCTGGCCACACAACGGCCGCATTTGATGCAGGAAATCTTCGTCGCCGGGTATCCGTTCGGAAAATCCATCAGCTCATCCATCAAAATTACCCAAGGCATCGTCAGTGCGTTAACCGGGTTCGCGGATAATTCATCGCAGATACAGATTGATGCGGCCTTGCAGCCGGGGAATAGCGGCGGACCAGTATTTGACCAGCGCGGCAACGTCGTGGCCGTAGCCGTAGGCAAACTCGATCAACTTAAGATGGCGGCTACGACGGGAGTGATCCCAGAGAATACCAACTTTGGGATCAAGGCAAATGTTGTCGAGAACTTGTTACACAGTAACGGCGTGGAGACCGCGGCTCCAAATACACAATCATTGGACTCTGCGGCATTGGCGTCCATGGTGTCTGACGCAACATTTTACGTGTCGTGTTGGATGACCAAGGCTCAAATTCGGGAAGTGCGGAACCGAAAAGTGCTGTTTGGATCTGTCGGGCAGTAGAGAAGAGTGAGGGTGTACCTGGCCGATGGATATCAAAGGAATAGTAGAGACAAACGAAAGTGTGGCCGGCCGTGCTTTCGACGTGGTCGTGCAAGCCCTGATAGTCCTTTCGATCGTCGCGTTTTCCATAGAAACACTGCCTGACCTGGAGGACGGTACGAGGCGATTGTTGGGTTATGCGGAAGTGGTAACCGTCGCGTTGTTTACGGTGGAATATGTGCTCCGCGTGTTCGTGGCCGACCGGAAGTGGAAATATATTTTCAGTGGCTACGGTCTCATTGACTTAATAGCCATTGTGCCTTTTTACCTGGCGTCGGGCCTCGATCTGAGGTCTTTGCGAATATTTCGAATCCTGCGGATATTTCGGATCGCAAAATTGATTCGATACCACGAGGCGATGCGTCGATTCTCGAGGGCGTTTGTAATAGCAAAGGAAGAAATGTGCCTTTTTGCCATGGTTACGGGGATGCTTTTATACTTATCGGCAGTGGGCATTTATTATTTCGAGAATGACGCGCAGCCGGAGGTGTTCCAGAGTATTTTTCACAGTCTGTGGTGGGCTGTCGCGACATTAACGACGGTCGGGTACGGGGACATCTACCCCATAACCGTAGGCGGGCAGATCTTTACATTTTTCATGCTGATGATTGGTCTCGGGGTCGTAGCGGTCCCGGCAGGACTCCTGGCGTCCGCACTCTCGAAAGTCAGAATCGAAGACGCGGAAGAGAGATAGTAAATGGGCAAGTGTGTGTATTGTGGCGAAGGGGCGGGATTTTTGAAAAAGGCACATAAGGAGTGTGCGCGCCGCAATGCGGAAGGAAAGGCCGAGATCGTAACGTTGATAACTACGGCCGGTTCTCAGGAAGAAGACTTAGGCGCCTTAGAAAGAACAATCACGCGAGTTGCTACCGACAGTCATATCGATACAGAAGCGTTGCAAACGCTTGTGGTTGCGGGGTGGGAGCAGGCTGTAGTTCAAGCCTTCGAAGACGGTATTGTGACCGAAGAAGAAGAAGTGGCTTTGCGCCGTTTGAAACAACATTTTGCCTTGCAGGAACAGGCGCTAGATCGAAAGGGTGCCTACACCAAATTGGTGAAGGGAGCTGTTATCCGGGAGCTCCTGATGGGGAGCTTGCCGAATCGTCAACAAATCGACGACGTTCTTCCGTTTAACCTGCAGAAAGCAGAGCAATTAGTGTGGGTGTTCCAAGAGGTAGATTATTACGAAGAGAAGATGCGAACGCGGTATGTCGGCGGGTCCCAGGGATTAAGTCTCCGGGTCGCCAAAGGACTATATTATAGAACAGGGGCTTTTAACGCGGAGCGAGTACAGAGTTCAGAGACCATACACGCGGACACGGGGTTGTTAGGCGTTACTAACAAGCATGTTTATTTTGCAGGCCGGGCGAAGCGGTTCCGGATTGCCTACAGCAAAATTGTGACGTTTGAGCCATTCGCTGATGGAATTGGCGTTCAAAGAGACGCCCAAACGGCTAGACCGCAGACTTTTGTGACAGGCGACGGGTGGTTTACGTACAATTTGATTACAAATCTTGCTCGTGTGTAGTTGCGCGGATCTAATCGTACTTTCGAATATCGAGATGGTGAGTGTCTGCCCACAGTCGTAACTACACAGAAGCTTTGCAGCCAAACGAAACGATGTCTTACTCCCCCCATGTCAATGATGTAGTCACCAGTTTTCTATTCAGGGGATCACGCTCTCCCATGCCCATTAGGTAGAGGGGG
>CAYWPF010000161.1:0-4197 GCA_964460065.1 uncultured Enterobacteriaceae bacterium | reverse complement strand
CTTCATTAAAACCCGCCCGAATCAGGGCAGCCTTTCCGTCACCTGAAATGTACTGGTTGTAGACTATATCGTTGTTGAACATCTCCATTCGGAGTCTATCCAAAGCAGCTCGGTCCGACGGAATCTCGGCGGGTAGTACGGGCACTGAACGAATAATACCGCCCGGGGCCGTTTTTAAATTTCTTATTTTGACGTGATAGATGGAGGCAATCTGGTTATGGTCGACGCCGGTAATCAGCGCCATTTCCTCTGTCAGCAACTTCACCTTTTCTAAGGTGCGTTCCGTAAAAATATCGCCGTCCTTGACCTGCAACACCATGGTTAAAACATTTGCGGCACCCCCAAATAGCCCCTTGTGGTGATTGTAGGCTTCGACATAGGGGTGGGACTGGGGAAGAAGATCCGAAAATTGACTGTACATCTCCACAGATCTCGCCTGCACGAGCCAAAAGAACGTAACCACACTGAGTAGAAAAATTACCAGCGGCCTTCGTCGCCACAGGAAACGGACGTATCGTTGCACGAGGCGGTCCGTGAGATTCTTGTTTCGCGAATTCAGACTAGTACCTTAATTGGCAGCGATCGACTCGGTCTCTGGTGTTTCCCACGGTCTTGGGAGCAACACCCTTGGTTACCGCATACGCATGTCAATGCCCAGTTCTTTTGGCCTCTCACTCCCGCCTTCTGGTGGTAAACTGAAAACAAGGTCCAGGCCCACCAGGTCGACATATCTACCACGGAGATATGAGACGCGCTAGCGTCCCATTTTAAGGCGGTCTTCCTGTGCCCAGCCCTCTTGGAAAGGAACGGTAAAGTAGGGCGTTAAAGACATCTTCATGAATTTCCACTCACCGTTCTGTCGCACATACTCGTCGTCGTATCTACCGGCTACAAAGTACGCCTCTCCCTTGGAGATAGTCTTTGCTTCAAGGTATGCATAACCCGTTCCCGTGTCCCCGTTAATCTTGACCGCGTGATTGTGCATAAACTGCTTCACAAACGACAATAGGCCCTCAACCTTAGCGAAAAACTTTTGAAGCTCGGCACGACCCCGCGCATTTCCTAGGTAACCAAAGTCTAGGATAGCATCATCTGTAAAAAGATCGGGGATTTGCCCGAGTTCCTGACTATTAATGCATTCATGATAACGGAAGCGCAGATTCCTTACTGCCTCACGGTCTTCCAAATCCTGAATTTTCAATTCTAAAGCCGCGACACGTGATTCCATATCCTCGGACATTCTCTACCTCCATGTTTACAATTTAGACACCCAGCCTTAAGTTATTTCGATCCCAAGCTCTCGAACCAAGGAAGCACTATTGTCTCATTGATGTGGTAGGTCATCGCGTGGCTCCAATCGGGTAACTCAGTATATTGCACATCATATCCAATATGCTCTAGGAGCCCGACCGAGGACCGTATGGATTCCACCGGGAAGATAAAATCATGAACACCGTGTACAACATGTATAGGCAGGCCTAGTCCTTGTTTTTGTCGTAACATCCCATCGGTAGCCGGACTAAGTTCCCCTGCTATTGGCGCGATCCCTGCGAAGAGTTCAGACTCAGCCAAGCCGAGCAGGTACGTGTAGGTACCGCCGTCCGATAGGCCCGTCAGGTACACGCGATTCCCATCTACTGCATACTCCTTCAGGACCTCATCAACCATCGCACGTATTGATTTCGTATCGACAGGGGGTTGGAGTACGGACCATGTCACACCCTTTGATTTGGGCGATAGCAGCAAATATCCTCGACTTTGCGCCGGTCGCAACCACGTCCATATATAATCGTCGCCGCGCCCGTACCCACCGTGAAGACAAACAATCAGTGGCCACTTCTCGTCCGTATCGTAATATTCCGGTACATACAAAGAATAATCTTCATGTCCTTGTTTACGTGGGCGGTTCATCATACCCACAGCGGGAAGAGGATCATCCGACGAGATCGATGTACCGAGCGTCGTACGGTCGGTATTCGGAAGAAACCAATATGTCTCCAGCGCAGGCAGATCCGCACGGTGGTTGTACAAAACTTCAAGGGCCCTGCACTGAGAAAACCGGCTTTGCACAAAGGCGGCTCCTATGTCGGAACCCGGAAGCGCATTCGTGAATGCATCGCGCGCATTTTCAAGGTGTGTAAGCGCGGCGGTTAAAGATGCATGAAATTCAACGGCCTCATCAGGTGGGGCGAGCGCCCGAATTTCGGCTAATGCTATATCTAAAGACGCTGCAGATGCAGTCTCAATCTTTGTCTGGGATTCGGCGAGGCGCGCAAAATTTATGTTGTCCTGAGTCTCTTCCATAGTGCGGAGGAAGGTAAGAATTTTTTTTGCCGTCGCCTGAACAACTTCGTGGTAACCGTTCATAGTTCCTACCAATCTTGCCTAAACAATGTTCGCCGGGACGGAATCCATATACCGTCTTTGGAGGTTTCCGTCATTCCCGCAACAGAATGCACAAAACAACCGCCGGTATGCCGTTGCATTTCCCCCGCCCCCGGATAAAAAAATCACGAGAGGCCCTCGGTCATGATTAAAGTTAGGCCAACCGGTCAGGACCATCCCCACGCGTCCTAACCGAATTCCGGCGCAATCTTACGAGCGAATAACTCAATATCTTCCATTAGCTGTTCTCTTGGCTCCAGCCCATTGTAGCAGACCAAAGAAAAATACTCGAAAGGTATTTCATCATAGATGGCTTCGACCTGTCGTTTTACATCATCTACTGTTCCCGCCACAATCAGCCCCGTGTCAAGGACCCGTTTAAGCATCGAGCCGCCGCTATTCCCTAGCAGCACCGGAAAAAAATGAGAGGCAAATTCAGAAAAGAAAGGAACAATACATCTCTCTACTTTCTCGTAGGCAGCCTCCCGGGTCTCCCCCACATACAAAAATCGGAGGAGCCCTTGTGCTTGTCCTAGCCCCAGCGTTTTGCCCATTCGAGCCGCCCCTTCCCGATACGCCGCATCTTGTATGCGCGCCCCCGCCATAGGAGCAAAATAGCAGCAAGTGAATCCCTCCTCGCCCGACCATTCAGCGGAGGCAGGACTTCCCGAAGAGCTTACAAAAATAGGTGGATGGGGTCGCTGGAACGGCGCCGGTACTACACTGATCTCGCGCACTCGATTCCGGTCATCTATTTCGTTTTCGGCACCGTATTCCCTGGCGCACGGGTATCCAGGATAATCCTCTATGCCGGAGTATGGGAAGGGCACCTTGAAGAACTCACCATCGTAAGAAAAGCTCTTCTCGGTCCACGCCTTTTGTACAATAGCTACCATTTCTCGAAAGACCTTTTGGTTAACGTCATCGGCTCTCGAGTCTGCCTCTGTCTCTCTACTAGATAATGTCGGTAATGTATTAAACTGCTGACCGAGCGTTCGAACCCATCGGGCTTGATACCCCCTCGCAAAACCAACAAAAAAGCGGCCTTTCAAGATATGGTCGAGAACTGCCGTTTCTTCCGCGACCCGTAATGGGTTATGTGTCCCCATCACGTACCCTAATTGGCCCATCCGCATTCTCTTTGCGTAGGGCCCCAACCATGCGTTCATGAGACCGGGCGTGGGAAGCATTTCAAACCCTTCAGAGTGAAAGTGGTGCTCTATAAAACTCATCCCCCAATACCCCAGTTCGTCCGCGGTCTTCACAATATCCACCATGTCATCAATCATTTCTGCGTAGCGTTCTATATTCCTCCCTATTGGCCTGAGCGCCTTGCGTTCTTCGTTAGAACTGACCGGCATCGATGGCACCATTTGAATCATCGTCTTCATAACAATCCCCAGTGTTGTTCTTATGCCCCCAGAACGCTCCCGTGGTGGTCGTCAATCGCTGACCACTTTGCTCACGACGTGGCCCGAGCGCCGTCCCCCGAGTTCTGATGATCCTCTTCCCACTTGTTGACCGGCATGTCGCATGTATAGTCGCCCAAAACAGTCAGCCAGATAGATCCCGCGTGAGCCAATATGAGTTTTATTCGAGGGAGTCAGTCAGGATAGAAATTATCCTGAGCTGCCTTTAGCGAGCCAGCTGCAGCAGAGCACCCCCCGCCGACTCAACGAATAGCGACGGGCGCGCTGCGGTTCGCAGCGCAAAAAATGGTAGGTCTAGTTTACTCGTATCCGGACCCTACTGAGCACCGACGGCATCTAACCCAACCTGAGCACAATCAATATCCTCAGCCTCGGTGCCTCC
>CAYWPF010000160.1:0-4191 GCA_964460065.1 uncultured Enterobacteriaceae bacterium | reverse complement strand
GACGCCTGCGCCCACTTCCGCTACAATTCCGGCTCCTTCGTGACCGAGAACCATGGGCAACGGCATTCTCATGTCACCCGTCATAACGTGCAAATCACTATGACAAGCGCCATTAGCGGCCACCTTGACTTTCACCTCTCCAGCTATGGGGGGGTCTATGTTGAGATCTTCTATAACCAAGGGTTTGTTCGGTTCATAGAGTACAGCAGCTTTCATTTGATTGTTGCCTCCTTCATGGTTCCTGCCCCCGATTGTCTCTGAGGGTTCGGAACAATGATAAACGGGTTCTAAGGGAGTGTCTACGAACTAGAGGCGGCAAAAAGAAGAAGCCGGGCTGTGGGGTTCAGTTAATGTCTTCGGCAGCGTAGGAAAGACCAACAGTCTCACACTTGCCCGAGGCGGGTGACGAACCGTGACCCGTGGGGTATGGAAAGTGGGTAAGCCTAAGACGACTATTTTCAGGATGGTGTTGCGAAACTACCTGTGGTCAGGCAAAACGACACCTATCTTGAACAAAAGAGGAGACACGCATGATTGCGCTCGTTGCAAAACTGACGGTGAAAGAGGGAAAAGAGCAGGAATTCATCGATGCTATGAAAGATGTTGTTCCGGCGGTACGGGATGAGCCAGGTAATGGTGCGTACATCATGAACCGTTCAAAAGATGATCCGAGCACCTTTGTGTTCTACGAAGAGTATACAGATCAAGCTGCTGTCGATGCACACCGAAAGCACCTGGGAGAACTTGGTGTCAATTTAGCCGCTATCCTCGACGGGGCTCCTTCGCTTGAGTTTTATGAGAAGATTTATTAATCAACTCCGTTTAGTTATCGCATGCTCCGTAATAGTGGGACAGCGGCTACCAACGGTTTGACGTCGGCTGATTCACTCTAACCTCTAAGTACGGGGTTGCTTAATGGTGTTATTGGCGGCGATGTTACCCGTTTAGATTTCCGCGGCGGGTTGATAGCGCTGAGATTCTCGATCTTTCGACAGTGTGTTCATCACCGCTGGGGTCTCAGACAAAGAAATAGAAGTGCCAACGGGAATGACATGTTGAACATTGATGAATCCGCCCGAAGGGGTGTAAAGCTTGGCCCTTTTACGGTAACCCGTAATGATATTCGGCAATTCGCAGAGGCGATGGGCGATATCCATCCGTATTACATTGACGCGGAAGTGGCGCAGAAAGCTGGATACGCAGATGTTATCGCGCCCCCGATGTTTTGTATGCGTTTACGCGGAGGGCGGATGCTCCCAGAGGTGGCTTTACCAAGCGGATTAACGAGCCTGCACGCCGGCCAAGAAATAGAATTTTATGATGAGATAGTGGCGGGCGGGCGCTATACGATTACAGCCCGCGTTGCGGACGTCTACGAAAAGACGGGCAGAAGCGGTTCGATGGACATTATCGTTCGCGAATCGGTTTTTCGCGATGCCACCGACCGGGCTATTATAACTATCCATGAAAGACAGATAGTTCGCTCACCCGAGAAGAAATTGTAAGCCTGGCCTTTCAGAGACACGGCTACAACGTTGCGGTGATGGGGAGTCTCCCCGGTGTAGCGATAACTTGGTCGTCGCTTTCGGGATCGACGTCCAAGTGAACTGGTAGTCTGAGTTTGAGTCGTGTAAACAGTACATGTACTAAGGATGTGGGTTTCTCCTGCAGGGAATAGACGAATTACTTTGTCGAGGCTGAGCCGTTATAGGCATTGTTGTTGGATCGACCGCGGATGGCCGTAGACGTTTGAACTAACGGTCGTTCTCAATTCGACCTTGGCTTACGAAGCAGAATATGCGCATTACCTTGGACCCATGGGGAGGAGATTACGGCAACCAGATTTCTTCTCCGCAGGCAGCCGATGATAGTGCCCAGGTTCCGCCTGTTCTGGGGGAACAGGTGGAACCTGGGCCATGGTGCCCAAAAGAGCCTCTGATCCAGAAAGATCCTGTTTTGACCGCAGTTATAGACGGGGTGATGCGGGTTGATGCCCCGGCTATTATCACGGATGAACAAAACCAGTACTTGGCCATCTTTGGGTCGTATGCCGCGGGTGCCGTCGTTATAGATCAAAGTGTCAGAATTACTGACGAGAATCTGGATCGATTGTTCGTTGTTGGCGGGAATAAGTCGGGGGAGGATGTTACGGTCAGTTCCGGCAGTGGTGGCAAAGTTCCTATGCGGTATCGCAGTGTAAGTGTAGCGGAAGCGAACCCAGAATCTTTGCGGGAACGTCTTATGACCGAAATGCGACAGGCCGAAATTGACCTTGCACGCAAGCTCTCGGGAGATGAACGGTTGATTATTGCGGACGGTAACTTGACCTTTCTCGGTGAGAGTTCATCGGTGGTGGGGGTGATAAAGACGATCCGGCGCATGTACCTCGCGCCCGAAGAAGCAAAAATACTGAAGTTTTTGGAACCAGGTGAGCGTACTCCCCTATTTCAGTTCTCAGGGAGCAGCAAGCGTAAGAGTTTTGAGGTGTTTACTTGTTACCTCCGGCTTGTCAAACCGAGGCCGATTGAACATCCGTTCACTGGACTCGTCCGAATGGAAGTGAAGGTAAGTCTCGGAATTGAAAATGCGACAGCTTTACTAGACCAAGCCGCGCGCGCGGTAACTGCCCTTGCCTCTCGAGCCCCGAAGGACCCACGGGCCCCACAAAACCTAATCCCTATTGGTGGACTGGAAAGGCGGCTGCGGCACCGGCTTGGCGATCCGAGGCTGGTGCGACGGTGCATTGAAAAGGCATTGCTGAACCAATTGTGAAGGAGTGTATATGGGTAGGGTCATTGGCACGCAAGATGCGACGCCACTCGAATTTTGGGTTTGGTTGGAGCCCGGAGAATCGCTGCAGGTGGATGACGCAGTGGTTGTGGAAACGACTTCGCCGAACGGACCTCTAAAGTTGTTCGGCATGGTTGATATAGTTCGTTCCCGGCACCAGGGTTCAACTTTCGACTCGGATGTGGTCGAGGCCGAGAGAGGGCTGCCTGTTGAACTTTCTATCGCGGCTCATGTAAAGGTCACGCGCTTGTTACCCGAATATTATTACCCTCCCATGCCGGGCGATGCCGTTAGCGTCGCAAGCGAAGAAGAGTTTTCCCAGGCGCTTTTTATGGACAAAATGCAGCGCAAATTCCCAATTGGTCTATCACTTTCTGGGAAAGAAGTGGTGTATGGAAATCTCGACTTTCTGAATGGTCGAAAAGGCGCCCACATGAACATTAGTGGCGTATCAGGTATCGCTACCAAGACGACGTATACAACTTTTCTGCTGCATAGTTTGCTGCACTGTGGACAATTGAGCGACGCCAAAAACACTCACGCAATTATTTTCAACGTCAAGGGCGAGGATTTGCTATTTTTGGACAAACCTAGCAATGCAATAAGCTTGGAAGACGAGGCTCTGTACGCACAGATGAACTTGCCGGCTGCGCCTTTCGACTCGGTACAATTCTATGTTCCGCCCAACGAAACAACAGATGGACCGGTCATGCCTAAAGTGAATTCTCGGAAGGCGAACGAAGTGACTCCCTATTTTTGGACGGTTCGGCAGTTCTGTCGGGAACGGTTACTCCGGTATCTCTTTTCGGAGGGTGGCGACGATGCTTCGCTTCTCTCGACGCTGATATATCAAGTAGAACGAAAGCTCTTAGAGGCGGCAGACGAAGCGGACAGGATCAGCCCCGGCCCTAATGTGTTTTTGCCGGTCCAGGCTAGAGGAGACGCAGATGAACCTGTTGAAAGCTCAGAAATAAGGGATTTTGCGTCGTTACTTCGCGGTATGGAATCGATCGCAAATTCGACCAGTCATTCCCCAGGGACAATAGGTGCTTTCATGCGCCGGCTCTACGGGGCAGAGGACAAGACTTCATATCTTGTGAGAGATCCTGTTGATTCGCAACCTTCCGACCACAGCATTAATTGGAGGAGCAAACAGGTGACTGTGGTAAGCCTGAACGGGTTGTATGAAGTCGGCAAAAGTTTTGTCGTCGGGTCCGTATTGCAACAGATTCAATCGGAGAAAGAGGCAACCGGAGCCGCGGAGCCGCTATGTTTCATTGTTGTGGACGAACTCAACCGGTACGCGCCTAGGGACGGTTGGTCTCCTATTCGTGAAAGATTGTTGGAGATCGCAGAACGCGGACGCTCGAGTGGGACGATCTTGATTGGTGCGCAACAAAC
>CAYWPF010000159.1:0-16348 GCA_964460065.1 uncultured Enterobacteriaceae bacterium | reverse complement strand
TACAAGTTACCCGTCGTCGCGCTCCGTTATTTCAATATCTACGGGACACGACAGTCGCTGAGTAACCCCTACACAGGACTGGTCGCGATATTCTTGTCTAGGCTTCTCAACAAGAAGCCTCCTATAGTTTTTGAGGACGGTTTGCAAAGCCGCGATTTTATAAATGTGAAAGACATCGCACGAGCGAACCTCTTGGCACTTACAACTGCCGGAGCGGATTTCCAAACCGTCAACATTGGTAATGGCGCCTCCACGACCGTGCTCGATGTATACAATACGTTAGCCAACGTCCTGAACATCGAAAAGAACGCAACAATAACTGGGGAATTTAGAGCAGGCGACATTAGGCACTGCTTCGCCGATTCTTCGCGGGCAAGGCAACTCCTCGGCTGGGAACCGACTGTTCCTCTTGAAACCGGATTAAAGGAACTTCTCGATTGGTGTATAAATACGGCACCGGAGAGTCGAGACACTGTAGAAGACTCCTATCTTGAGCTTCAGAAACGAAAACTCGTTCAATGAACGTGCTCGTTCTCATGCCGTACCTCTACGACACGGTACCGGGCCAACGTTTTCGTATTGAACAGTGGGCACGCGAACTGAAACCGTTGGGCGTACGTTTCCATTTCGTCCCTTTCGAGTCCGAGACGCTTAGAAACGCGCTACACAACAAAGGCCGCTACCGCGAAAAAATTATCGAGATCATTCGTGGGATTTTCCGGCGCGTTAAATTAGTCGTCTCGCTCAAACGTGACTGGGATGTGATTTTTCTGTTCCGCGAACTACTTCCCATCGGTCCCCCGCTACTAGAGCGAGTACTGGCTCGAAAGGGACTGCCTATCATCTACGATTTCGATGACGCAATTTTCCTGCACGACGTCAGCGATGCCAATAGACAATTCAAACAATTGAAATGGCCGGCAAAAACCGGCGAAATATGCAATCTCAGTACACATGTTACCGTGGGGAATCCCTACCTTCAGGACTACGCCAGACGCTTTAACGAAACCGTTTCCATTCTTCCTACGACTATAGACACCGCCACCTATACACCACGGCGAGAACCTCAAAGGAATAAGGTTCCGGTAATCGGGTGGAGCGGTAGCTTTAGTACGGTCAAGCACCTCGAGACTGTGGGCCCAGCGCTCCAAGCCCTGAGACGTTCGGTCCAATTTAAGCTGAAGGTCGTCGGTACCACTGACTTTACACTTCCCGGCGTTGAGGTTGAAAGTAAACCATGGGAGGCACAATCGGAGGTCGCAGACATCAGCTCGTTCGATGTTGGGATTATGCCCCTGCCAGACGATGCCTGGTCCCGTGGAAAATGCGGACTGAAAGCCTTACAATATATGGCATTAGGAGTACCGACAGTCGCCTCTCCAGTCGGGGTTAATGCCGATATCATACAGGACGGCGAAAGCGGCGTATTCGCCTCTAGCCAGAATGAATGGGTAAACAAATTGGGAAACCTTCTCAGTGATGGGGAACTGAGAGATAGATTGGGGAAGGCCGGGCGTAAGGCTGTCGAGCACAACTATTCTGCAAAGGTACAAGCTCCGAGGCTATTGCATATACTTAACGACATCAAACGAAGGTCGGAAAGGTCACCTGCAACGTGAAACTATGTGCGCCCAGCAATAGGAAAAGAAACCCATGACATCAGATGATGTGGTAGCGCGACATGTCGCTCGGTTGATAGCTGTATTTCGAGAAAATCGTGACAAACAACAAGCCCACCGCAAAAGTAAGGAAATTTTAGGAGCACTAGCGAGCGACCCCAGCACAGTCGGTAGCATACTCCGAACGTACCTATTGAACTCCGCAGTCCTGAATAACCGCCATTACCCCGTCATCGGAATAACACTAGAGGAAAACGTTCATTTTACCCTCGTCGCCAATTGCTGGTTGCCACTGCCCGATAGAAGCTCCGATGTTTCGACTAAGTCTATACATCACCACGGGACCATGCTGCTTACAACGGCCACCGCTTTCGGGCCCGGATATGAACACTGGACGTTTACCCGTCCAATTCCTGTCGGTGGTTATACCGAACTTTTCCGATTTACGGTGATCGAGAGCGGTAATCACGGACTACATCACGTCGCCTTCGTCGATTCGTATATCGCCCATGTGCCCCTCTATCCTTCGTCCTTAAGTATCACGTTGGCCCTGTGGAGCGACTCTACGCCAACGGATTGGCGAGCTTTTCTTAAACGTCTGCCGGTAGTACGAAACTACACGGACGAACTACGACGCGTCTCATCCTTCTTCGGGTTAGGGAAAATGCTCAACATCAAAGCACCCCACTATTTCGATTTTTACCCCACTCAAGACGGCTTCAAAGGTCTAAAAACCCGTAAAGAATTCGTCCTTGGTCCGAATGAAGATTACCTCCACAGTCTCTTTCATGTCCTACAGATAACTCAGAACGAACACCTTTCACCGTCCATTCGAAATCACATCCAAACTGATAGTCTTACGACCAACACCCCCCTTATACGCACCTTGATAAATGACCTGGAAAGCGGCCGGGCCATCGAAAGCAAACTGTCCACGGGTCACCATGGGATCGCAACCGCCAATTTTCGTCGGGAAGATATCAAGCGTGCGCTGATGGTAACTAAATAACTGAGGACATATGCCTGCAAATTCACAGCTCAGAAGAATCATCAAAAACATCGGCTACCCTCTCCTCAATGAACGGTCATATAAGTGGCTCCAAGCACTTTCTAAAGCCTGGGACATCAAAACCGGCGGGTGGAAAGAGCCAGAGTTAGACCTGGTTCCTTTGGGCGTTCGCGCGGGCGAGACCGTGCTCGACATAGGCGCGAACTATGGCTTTTATTCTTACCACCTGGCAAAAGCCGTGGGCCCAAAGGGAAAGGTGTATTCTTTCGAGCCCATCCCATTCACCTTTGCAACCCTGCAAGTAGTTGCGAAATTGTTACGCATTCGTAATACCGAACTCATTCCGAAAGGATGCAGCAATAGGAACGAACGAGTCTCGTTCAATGTTCCCGTCCAACACTCGCAGGCCCTGTCAGCCGGGTTGGCACACCTGGGGAATCGAGAAGACGACCGCCCCGGGAAGGATATACAGGTGCGTTGGGAGGAGACACGGGAAATATCCGGCGAAGTAGTCACACTTGATAGCTTTCTTCCTCCTCTTTCGAATCTGACGTTTATAAAGTGCGACATAGAGGGGGCCGAATTCTTTGCATTTTCCGGGGCTCGAAAATTGATTTCTCGAAATCTGCCCACGGTCATATGTGAAATTAATCCTTGGTACCTACAAGGATTCGGAGTTGCCGTGTCCGACCTGACAGGTTTCTTCTCCACACTGGGGTACGGTTTATTTCGTTATGATACGAGTAATAAAAAAGGACGTTTGCGGCCAATTCATGAAACCAACATTGTTGAAGACAATTATCTTTTCCTCCATCCGTCGCGCGGGGAACGATTCGCGACGGTTTCGGCCCACACGCCGTAGCGTCATCGCGAATGGAACTCGCTGCGAAACTTTCGTGCGGCGGTTCCAGGTGTTTGATTTATCTGAAGGTATCCTCTCGGTAGGGAAACTATAACACAGCAAATGAGCACTTTGATTATAGGAGCGTCTGGCCAGGTAGGCGGATACCTACGTAGGCAATTGCACGGCGCCTCGGGTCTAGTCACCACCTATCACACTCACAAAGAAAGCGGCCTCCGACAGCTAGACATCGGAAACAGACGGGCCTGCGAAGAACTTCTCGGGTCTGTGCGTCCAGATGTAATCCTCCTTCCGGCCGCAATGACGTATGTCGACGGGTGCGAAAATGAACGGGAACGGTGCCTTAACACGAACGTCACTGGCGTCGAAAACGTCGCCCGCGTAGCGAGAGAATTACACTCTAATTTAGTTCTGTTTTCCACCGACTACGTATTCTCTGGGCGAAACACTACCGCCCAAACGGAGGACGATCCAACCGCCCCTGTCAATTTCTACGCCAAGTCAAAGGTTCTCGCGGAAGACATCGTGCGACGATACATGCCCTTGAAACACCTCATAATCCGTACCGCGTGGGTTTATGGAAATGACTCGCAGCAGAAGAATTTTGTCGCAAGTTTGCTCCAACGCCTGAGTCAAGGAGAGACAGTCAAGGTGCCGGTCGATCAATGGGGTAGCCCAACCTATGCCGCCGATCTAGCGCGGGTGACCAGCTTAATGGTCGAGATTAACCACTCGGGGACATACCATGTAGTCGGACCCGATTGGATGAGCAGGTTCGATTTTGCGAAAAAGATTTGTGTTGTGTACGAACTCGACAATTCTCGATTGAAGCCCGTCAAAACAGACGATCTGGGGCAAAGGGCCGCGAGACCAAGAACCTGTTTGCTGTCTTCAACGAAAATGAAGGAAACCCTATCTATCTCCCTGCGGAATCCTGATCAAGGACTATTCGATATGAAGAAGGAGCAGATTGCACTTCAGTGACAACTTAACCACCCTCATCACTGCTGACCGGGTGCAGAGTGGGGGAGGATAAATGCACCGAACAACGAGGGGCCAGAATAACCTAAATGCGATAGCCCATATATCAGAAAACTAGGCACCAACGCACCTCAGGTGCACCCCCATCACGACCTAGTCGCAAGTGTCAGAGTACGGCCGTTTCAGGCACGCACCGTCCCTAACCTTGCAAGGACTAGGTGGTTGCTATAATTGTGTGGCGTAAAGAATAAAAGTTGCTCACGCTCATATGACACGCGGAACCGAACTCCCCTACTCACCGTACACGCATTATTGCAGGCAACGGGCAATGGATCAGTTAACATAGCCTCAGGAGTCCCGTGTTTCATGCGTCATGATTTTATTCATATCCTTAGATGTATCAGGTGCAGTGGCTCACTGGAGTTGCGCGTGTTGGACGCAGTGGATGATCAGCGAGTGACCGATGGCCTCCTCGATTGCAGGTGCGGGGCGGTCTATCCGATCGTCGGATCGATTCCACGTATGTTAGCCAACGCCTTTGAACTAAACCCGGATTTTGTCAGGAAATACCACGACCACCTTCCCGAAGACCACCAGGTGAAAGAGCCAATTCAACGGGCAGAGTCTGCAGAACGGCTTTCCAAAAAAACACAAAGAAACTTTGGCTATCAATGGACAACCTTTTCGGAAATGTCTTGCGACTTCGGAGACAATTTCTGGAACTATCTGTACCCCTCTACGCCCGAATCCTTTCAGGGTCGCGTAGGCCTCGATGCTGGGTGCGGGTTCGGGAGGCATATCTATCATGCGGCAACGTACGCCAAGCGTATGGTCGGCATGGACTTTAGCCAGGCCATCGAATCAACGCACGAGAACACCAAACATTTGCCCAACGTAGACCTTGTCCAGGCAGACATCTATTCCCCGCCCTTCGCTCCAGGATCTTTCGACTTTGTATACAGTGTTGGCGTTCTCCATCATCTTCCCGATCCCGAAAAAGGTGTACGAACCCTCGTGCCACTCGTGAAGGACGACGGTGCGTTTTCACTTTGGGTCTACAGTAAAACCCGATGGGCTATCAATTACGGTCTTGAGGCCCTGAGGAGTTTGACAACCCGCCTGCCCCTGCCTTTTGTGAAACTCTTGTCTTTCGTTGGCGCACTCTTGGACCGCTACGCTTTTGTCGTGCCATATCAGATACTAAGGCATCTCCCGTTCATCGGGCCTCCATAAGAAAAAGTCACACACCCTCGTGTCAAAAACTACAGCCAGTACCCGTTTCAAGTACTGTATGCTGACTGGTTTGACCGTCTCGCAGCCCCGATAAGGTTCTATTACAACGAAGACGAAGTAAGCAAACTAATGGACTCTGTTGGACTTTCTGCCGTCACTGTGTCGTCCACCGGGAATTACGGGTGGAGAGCCCGCGGCATTAACAACTCCGTACGAAAAGGGATGCGAGTTTGATATTTTGCAAGGCAATATGGGGCGATTCTTCTTCAGCTGGGGACGGTACTACAGGAAGAATTGCATTTCGAGATGAATTCCGTGTTCCCCGGTTGGGCTGTTTTGAGCCGAGGCAGACGGTTTGAATGAATAAAGACGTAAGAGTGGCACTACAATATGACCGGCTACACCTGTTTCTATGTCCCGGCAGGGAACGTATAAAAAGGCCGGTAAGCTCGTCCCTTACTCAACCGTTAACCCTGATGTCATGAATGGGCGTTTTGAAGGACACGGCGCAGCTTTGTTTACCTCCGATAGTTACACGGGGCATTAGATATCTGCGCTATCAGAATTATAAAGACACCGTGTTGTTCGACGGTGATGATAGCCTGTTCAAGCGCTTGCTCAAAGAGACGGAGATCTACGGCGAATACGGATGCGGAAAGTCGACAATTTGGGTTCTTAAATATACCCGAGCCAAAATTTATTCGGTCGACAGCGACCAAAAATGGGTGGAGGCCGTTATGTCCAAAGCGAAAGAGCCTGACCGGTTCAACGGCAAATGGGTGAACCTAGGGGAGGTCAAGGATTCCGGTAGGCCGGCTTCTTACAGCAGAAGTCAACATTTTAGGACCTATGCGAAGTGGCTCTGGATTCATAATGAGAAACCCTCGGTAGTACTGGTTGATGGGCGCTTCCGCGTCCTTTGCTTTTTAACGTCGCTAAAATATGCAAATGAAGGAACAAAGATTTTGTTTGATGATTACAAGGACCGGGGGCACTACCACATCGTAGAGGAATTTGTAAAGCCGACTGCGACCTGCGGACGCCAGGCTCTATTCGAAGTTCCACCGAAAGCATCGATAAATGTCGCCGCCTTGAACGAACTCATAATACGGTTTGAATACGTTATGGATTGAGACCAAATCCGTGGGTTAGTATAGATGTACACGAGTTCAGTAACCGTAATTGACAGCGACTCCGCAGAGTTCAACCTTGGTACAAGATACGTGGCTCCTGTCAAAAAGAAGTTCGCGCCCACACACTCCATTAAGAAGATTGATTACTGCGTTTGCCGCTGCTTGAACAAAACGACACCCCATGATTACTAAGGGGGAACCACCGGGACACAGGCTGCCAAAATGCTGCCTTATGAATAGACCACACTGTAAAAAATGTAATGAAAACATTCTTGTTGACTCTGGCATTGATGGGGTTGTTAACTGGCTCACTCACCCAGCTGCATGGTTGGTACTCTAAACGCCAGGAAACAACACAAGCCATTGCGTCGGTGAGAGAATCAGCCGAAAAAGGGGACAGATACGCACAGACGCGTCTAGCCACGATGTTCCGTTTAGGACGCGGCGTCGAACAAAGTTATTCGAAAGCAGTAGATTGGTACCGTAAGGCGGCGGACCAAGAAGAAGCACTCGCTCAATTTTTTCTCGGCCTGATGTTCCGCACTGGTGAGGGTCTTCCGCGGGACACCAAATTAGCAGCAGAGTGGTTCGAGAAAGCAGCCGACCAAGGCGTTGCGGCAGCCCAATACAATCTGGGCCGGATGTACCAGAACGGTGACGGGAAGCCAATAGATTACACCGCTTCTGTCAAGTGGTATCGCCATGCTGCAGAACAGGGGCTGGCGATCGCACAATACAAATTAGGCACGATGTACGACCAGGGCCATGGTGTCCCGCAGGACTTCGGGTCCGCGGTAAGTTGGTATCAAAAAGGAACAGGAAAAAAGATCGGTTTCCAGAAGAGTTGGCACGGGAACGGGGCAGAAAAAGGTCTCTTAGGTTCCAAGTATCATCTTGGTTGGATGTACCAAGAAGGACGAGGAGCCGAGCAAGATTATGCCCAAGCCGCACTCGAGTACCGAACCGCTCTAGAACAAAGCCTGCCGGAATATCTGCCGCCCAACCCTATTTCGGAGGATTACCATGGCCTAGATCTCCCGCAAGTATCTCCTATAGAACCCCTACATGCCCAGCCCCTGAGCGGAGACGCCACAGCTCGTAGGGTCCTCCCCAAGACGGCGGGGCTCTTGCCTATGGATCTTGTTAATCCCGACTCTAAAAAAGCTCACCTCTTGCCTTTCGATGTACTCCTACAGTTCGCTTCTCAACCGGATCGTTACGCAGAGCAATTCGAGGTCGGTAGTCGCTATGCTAAAGGTATCGACGTAGAAAAAAACCTGCAGGAAGCCACAAAATGGTACCGCAAAAGCGCCCTGCAAAGTTACGGACCGGCAGAGACAGAAATGGGTCTTGCTTACGAAAATGGATTGGGCGTACCGCAAGATTACGAAATGGCGGAAAAATGGTTCCACAAGGCCGCGCAGCAAAGCGATTCGACGGCGCAGCAGCGACTCGGTCGACTCTATCACACAGGCGCAAACGGTGTGCCCCAAAATTCCACCAAGGCGGCATATTGGTATCACAAAGCATCTAACTGGGGCTACGGAGAAACAATACGCACCCTATCTCTGATGTACGAAGGGGAAGCCAGCCTGTTGTACAAGGGAGACCCTGGCCTTAAGGCCCCAAAAGAAGCCCAACGACGCCTTGACACTGCCGTGTTCTCGCTAATATCCATGATGTATCCCAACGCCATGGATGACCAGACGACGCCTCCAAAGGAGGCGAACTCCGATACGGTTTCTGAAAAAAAGCGAAATGCAAAGAACTTTTACAACCTGGGCCGCGCCTACGAAAACGGTCTTAGGAAGGACCTTGCACCTAACTACTCTCTCGCCGCGCTGTACTATAACCTTGCCAAGGGAGCGGCAATACCGCAGGCGTACACTCGGTTAGGCGAGTTATACGAGTCTGGACGTGGCGTCCCACAAAACTATAAGAAAGCGCTCGCAGTCTATCGTCTAGGCGCTTTGGGCGACGACCCAGTCGCTCAATTTAGGCTCGGCTCGATGCACGCCAAGGGCCGAGGAACATTAAAAAATGACCTCATCGCTTTAGACTGGTTTGAAAAATCTGCTATTGCGGGGCTTCCCCAGGCGATGGCAATTGTGGGCGAATTTCACGAAAAGGGACGATCCGTTCCACCCGACCCCGTAGCGGCCGAATTATGGTATCGTCGGGGCGTGCTGAAGAATGACCCCGTCGCCTTTCTTGGGCTCCATCGCATCTATTCTTCTGAGTTAATAGGATCCCAAAAATATACAGAAATCTTTCATTCATCACGAGAGGCCGCGGAACACGGGAACAAATTTGCAGCCCTACTTGTTTCGACCATGTACGCCACGGGCCGCGGTGTAGCGCCAGACCCGGAACAGGCAGCCCGTTGGATTCGGATAGCGATCGCACGAGGCGTCGTTCATGCAATGTACTACATGGGCCTACTGCAGGAAAACGGGAAGACCGTGCCCGTGGACATGAAGAACGCTGCAAACCTGTATCAGGCAGCCTTAGATGTCGTATTCCAAAGCAAACGCACAGAAAAGGGCATGATCGATAACCCCTTGCATGGGCGAGGTTACGATTACATTCCCGCAAACCCAAACGATCCATCATTTTCTGGTGAACTAGCCGACATCCAACAGCGTGCGAGAGACCATTTCATGCGTGCCCAGGAGCACACTACAGAACCAGCCTTAGGACCAAATTGGCGCGAAGCCGCTACCTGGTACCAAAAGTCCGCCGCATTCAATTATGCGCCCGCCCAGTACAATCTCGCTATAATGTACCAGCGGGGCCAAGGTGTCTCACTTGATACCGCCAGTGCCCTACATTGGTTCAAGCAGGCCGCCACGAGCGGATATACGCCTGCCCAGTTCGCTCTGGCCCATTTGTACAGAAACGAACCTTCCATTCGGAACCCAATGCTCGCGCATAAATGGTTCAACGTTTGGACCAGCAGCCTCGACGGACAAGAGTCTCTCTTTGCTGCCAAAATACGGGAACATTTAGCGGAGGAACTGACAACCGAAGAACTCGAGAGCGCGCAACAAATGGCGTCGGAATGGAACGTACCGTAGTTCCCGAATGACGCTGCTCCACCGAATAGCGTCCTAGTGGCGGACAACCAAGTTTTGCACGTAGTTGCGCATTTGGTACTATACCACTGCGGCATTCATACAAGCAAAAAGTTAGCCTGAAGGGAACAGCTCGCAACATTGCTGGAGAAACACTGTTGAAAATCGCCACGGCTGGAACTACGACCTGCTCAACCCGTTGCTTACGCTTCCTTTCGAAGCACCCTACAGAGGGCATGACGGGGCTCTCCTTACTTTTGCTTACCTTGAGTCCCTATTGGATGCCAGCCGCTACGTGGGCCATACTCACAACCTTCGGCCTTGGGTCATTGCTCGTGTTAACCGGTACGTGCGAAAAAGATCCTGTACTGCAACGGATAATAGCGTCATCTTTCTTGTTGAGAACGAGTGTCGGTTTAGTCCTTTTCTCGCTCTCCTACCACCAGGTCCCTATACTCGAATCCTTGCAACTTAGCGATGGATTCTGGAAATTCGGAGGCGACGCCGTCGGATATCACGAACATTCTTTGCGCATCCTCCGTGCCTGGGAAAACGGGACTGATCTACAATCCGAATTCGAAATTTCAGACAATCCTTACAGTCTCTACAGGGACCTGTCCGTCCCATTGGCGTTTACATACAAACTATTTGGGATCAGCCCTATCCATTTTATAATAGTTAATGCGTACATTTGGTCCTTGGGCGTTTTGCTTTCCTATAGGGTGGTTCGAAGGCTATCGACAAGATACCAAAATGCTCGAATCACCGCGTTCCTGATCGCATTCTGGCCCTCTACTCTTATTTGGACCGGTCAGCTCCTCAAGGACACGTTCGCGACCGTACTCATCATCACTGCGCTTAGCGCCGCAACATACCTGTGGAAGAGGCGCCTTCCCTCCAGCGTAAGCAGCATGGCACCACACGTCTCGCTGCTTTCCCTCCTATTCGTTTGTATTCTTGCTGCAAGTTATCTGCGGTTCTATGTCGGATACGTTTTTATCGCTACTTTTTCGTTAGGCTTCGGAATTTCTGTGATTCTGCGGGTCTTCTGGGAAAAAGGAAGGCCGCTAGTTACACCTTTAGCGGTAACGCTGGTCACCACCGCGGGATTAACGACAGCGCACTCCGTGGATTGGCTAGCGACCTTTTCCCCCGAGGAACCCGAAAGAGGTTACACGGAGCTCGCGTACTCCCATCTCCAGAACGGAGAGCTGGACAACGCTATAGCATCATCTGAAAGAGCATTGATATTTAACCTCGACTATATAGAGGCACGCCAACTTATTGCGACGGTGCTTCCCGACTATGAACAACCAGTTTACATCCCAGATACATTGAACGCTCAAAGCGGCCTCCTACTCATTCCGCCAAGCGATCCCTCACCTGCCTCCACTATCATCGCCACACCACTACCCGTGAGCGAATCAAGCACTCCACCCCTCGCACCGGCCCACCCCGAGGCCGTCGTTACCAACTCCGCGGTCCCATCGACCACACCTGTCGCGCGACAACGGCCTGCTACTGCCCCTTATCCGCATCAAACGACGACGTGGGGAAATTTTACCAACAAACTTTTCAAAAACACGTCCGACCGGCTAAAACTTGCTTCTAATGTGGTACTCGGGTATGCCAAAAAAATTATGAGCCCCGCCGGCGTACACCGGCTCAATGTCCTGCGGCAAGGCATGATAAATACAGGTGGTCACTCGTTAGTAGATGCGCACGTGTCCTTCGCCTCCGGTTCCGACGTGGTCGCCTATGTCCCTAGGGCCTTAATGCTAGCATTTCTTAGCCCGACGCCGTCTCAGTGGACATCCGCTAGCGGAGGAACGGGGGTATTCAGAAGAATCGCTCTCGTCGAGGTGCTTCTTTTGTATATTTTGCTTCCTTGCATACTTTTCTCGATCTTCCGTGTCTTACAGAAAAGCGGTGAACAAGGTGCGTTAATTTTACTATTCGCCGCAATCATGGCTACAATTCTGGGCCTAATCATAGCGAACGTCGGTATCCTCTTCCGACTCCGCCTCCAGGCGCTCATTCCGATACTGATAATAATAGGGTTGGGCGGGGTGCCCGGCTTCTATAAACGCTCCTTCACTCGGATCTGGCGCATTTTTTTCTAAGTTTGAAGCAAGGTAATGGCTGAGGCAAAAGAAGCGGAACATCGCCATTTGACTTTTAGCGCGAAGGCGCTCAAATGGGGACCACATTTTAAAACCTCTTGCATCGTTTTCTACGCGGTATGATTCCATAGACTAGGAATTGTGTAGTCACAATTTTGCGCTCACTTGCTCGGTCTGAATGCACGGGAGGCCGCCTCAAGGTTTCGGCTCCATTTTCAGGATTTAAACACTCTCAATAAGAGTACGCTCTAGTGTTGTTTGGACGCCATTGGTGCCCGTCTTTCAACTCAGACCTAAAGATCTAGACGAAAGGTCTCTGCCTGTTGGTGATCCGAATTTACCTTGCAATTTCGCGACATTCTCACTTCGCCCCTCCTCGACTCTGACAGCAAGACTCACTAGAATGATCGTAGCACCAACAAAACATTAAACCGGCGGCGACACCGTCCACTAGCTTATAAAATGCCACTAGCGAACACCACGGTCCCCAATGTAGGTAACGTACTTCTAGTGCGGTGCAGAATTCTTATCCCGATATCCGTAATGGTCGGCTTCGACAGGACACCTGCGGCTTATCGTCGTCGTCCTGAGGCCTGTGGGTAAAAAATTTTCGTTCAGGTAGAGGCTAAGTCTTAGGCAACCTCATTTCATAGAAACCCCCGAGGATCATGAAGACTCCACTTTTATCGTACATTGTATGTACAAACTGCCAGGGAACGCTGACGGAACTGGGTACCCGAAGCGCGGAAAATGACGAGATCACCGAGGGACTTCTGGAGTGTCAAGAATGCGGGAGACAGTACCCTATACGCCGGGGAATACCCCGGTTTCCAAGCGCGACAGTTGAAAACGGGGGAGAGACGACTCAAAAAACGCAGCAAGTATATAATTTCACCTGGAACCAATTCGGCTCTTCGGAAATTACGTTTGGCTGGGAGAAGGATTCCTACGATTATATTCACAAAATACCGGTCTCTCTGTTAGAAGGCCCCGGAAAAGTAGGCTTGGAGGCAGGCTGCGGCGGCGGCGCCGACCTGCTCAGACTCTCATCGGCGGGTTCCACGATCATAGCATTTGACCTCAGTGAAGGCGTGGAAACAGCATATGAAGCCACAAAACATCTCGACAACGTATTCATTGTTCAAGGGGATATTCATAATCTTCCGTTTAGAACGAAGACATTCGACTATATTTACAGCTTTGGTGTTTTGCATCATCTCCCCATACCGGAAGAAGGATTTAAACGTTTAGGACCACTTTTGAAAAAGAATTCTCCCTTAATTACTTATCTTTACGAAAGCTTCGAAGGCCGTTCCGTCTGCGAACGGTCGCTATTGAACATGGCGACCAGCATACGCAGAGTGACAACACGCATTCCGCCGCGAATATTGGACGTTTTGTGCTGTCTGTTCGTACCCTTCGTGTGGCTCATATGCTCGCTGCCTGCCCAAGCCATGCGGCATTTCTCAACCAGATTATTCGAAAAGATCCCTTTTCGGCATACGCTCAATTGGGCTACGCTTCGGTCGGACTTATTTGATCGTCTGGCACCTCCCGTTGAACATAGGTTTAGCGAAAGACAAGTTAGGCAACTTTATAAAGATGTAGGCCTTGAGAGGGTCGAAGTGCACCACCACAGAGGATGGGTCAGTTGGGGTTTTAGCGCCAAAGCTGAGGAAACCAACCGTCATATTTGCTCGTAGCCAAGAAACGTTCAAAAGGAAAGGTATGCCCCGCTTTCTCCTGTCGCCAATGGCCGCAGTGTTCGTCGTAACCTTGGCAGTGGGTGGTATTGCACATCTACCCGTCGAGACTCGTCGCGGCACGAACTATAAGTGGTCGACGCACAGGATCTACCTGTATGAGAAGGCTCTGCATTTTTTGAGCCGGGATGCGCAGGCAAGACGGCTCGCATCGGCCATCGGTGACGGAGCATCAAACAATCACGAGAAACTTTTAAAAGTCTTCGACTGGACGGTAGCCAACGTCCGGCCAACACCGGCCGACTTTCCGATTATAGACGACCACCTTCAAAACATAATCACTCGCGGGTACGGCGAGCCGGATCAGATGGCTGAGGTACTGTCACTCTTGGCAAGCTACCTCGGTTTTCCAGCAACTATCGTGTACCTAGAACCCTCGGAGGGCCAAAGAAGCATCGTTCTCTCGATAGTCCAGTGCGATTCAGAGTTTCTGCTGTTTGATGTACACAATCAGGTAGTATTCGAGCGTGAGCCTGGGCATTTCGCAAGTTTGATGGAAATCCGGCAGGACACGGGTCTTGTACGCCGCGCATCAAACGGAATGCTTGTATATGGCAAACCTTACGAAATGTACTTCGCGGACCTGCAAACCCTAACTTTTGACTTCACCCGGATGGACAAACAAAAGCCGATTCTCCGAATATGGTCCGAATTTTTGGAATTTCTCAGATTTTTCGACAAGGACCAACGCCCGCAATGAAAAAATTACTTATTTTCCTTACCGATCCTCTCGAGGTCTTGTATCAAAAAGGGGAGATCAAAGCACGCTATTATAATCCTCGCAATTTTTTCGACGAAATACATTTCATTTCTCCGGCCGCGCACGACATCGACCCCGCAAAAGTGCAACCGCTCGTCGGTACCAAAGCGAAATTGGTGATACACTCGTTGGGTCGTCGTAGTTATTATGCGGGATTTCTATCAGTGGGCCTTTTGGCAAAGGTAATTAAGCGGCTCCAACCTGACGTCATCCGAGCGTATGACGCAACTGTCGCCGGCACTCTTGCTGTTCTTTGGGCAAAGAGACTCCGTGTCCCGTCTGTGCTCTCATTGCATGCTGACTTGGACGATCAGAGAAAGCACGAAAAAAAGGCCGTTTACCGATTCAAAAGGCCGCTTGAGTACTATGCGCTTTCTAGGGCCGGCCAGGTGCTGTGCGTAAGTGATTACTTAGTCAACTATGCCAAAAAATATGGCGCGAAACAGATACAAGTGATTTATAATAAAGTTTACAGTGAGCATTACCAGGCAAAAGACTTAGCCATCGGTAATAAGAGTAAGGGTCCTCAACTTTTGAGGGTGTTAAGCGTAGGCCGCCTGGTTCCCCAGAAAAGTCAAGATTGTCTGATAAGAGCAATTGTAGGACTTGATCTGCAACTTGTTTTGATCGGGTCCGGTGTACGAGAAAATTCTCTGCGTGAACTCGTTAGCCAATTAAACCTTTCCGAGCGCGTACAATTCATCTCGGCGGTCCCTAATTCAAAAATCCACTCATATTATGAACAAGCAGACATTTTCGCCATCGCCACCAAGTACGAAGGGTTTTGCATCCCAGTACTCGAGGCGATGGCGGCTGGTCTACCAGTAGTAGCGTCTCGAATACCTCCTATCCAAGAAATTGTAAGTGACGTGGGGATTTTAGTCGACAATACTCCCCCGGCGTTCTGCACCGCCTTCAGGCAACTCATGAACAGCGTAGAGCTGCGAGCTAAGCTAGGCCGAAAAGCGAGGGCCCGCGCCGTAAGTCTAGATGGCAACAAGATGGAACGGAAGGAGGCGAAGATCTACGAAGCCTTAACAACTTCTGCGCCAAACCGGACACCTTAAATACGGCCCGTAGCTGCGACTAGCCGTGCCGGCAACCACTATCATCACCTCAATGTTTGCGTCTCATCGCCAAGAAGCTCATTGAAGCTTCCCTGCAGGCGACTTCCGGTCTGGTAAATTGCGGCCAACCTGTGCGGGTTGGCTGGTCATTTGGATACCACCGTCAATTTCACAAACTCTATCTACAAAACTAATCCCGCCAAATTATCCGAAAATAGACGATGGTTGAACCCCGTTGCTTGTCGATTTGACTAGAATCGACAAGTGGCTTATGCCTATTGGTCTGATGAAAAAGCATGGCGAAGGACCTACAGATAACCCCACATTAAAACTATCGAATCTATTCGATCTGCGTGCGCGCGTCGCTATTATAACTGGCGGTGCCGGCCTCTTAGGCCAACGTCATTGCGAGGCCCTGGCGGAGGCCGGAGCAAATATAATCGTTGCAGATATTCGCGCGGATGAAGCCAACAATGTCGCTGCCCGCATAGGCCACGAATACGCCGTATCTGCGGTTGGTATCGGCGTGGACATTTGCGATAACGGCTCGGTGGGTGAAATGACAAGACAAGTTGATCAAAAGTTCGGCCGCATCGATATTCTAGTGAACAACGCCGGTATGACCGTAAAGGGAGGCACGGACAAAGCAGAACAATATTTCCAAGCCTTTGAGAATTATCCAGAAATGTTATGGCAACGGGCTCTTTCGGTGGGTCTCACAGGC
>CAYWPF010000158.1:0-12682 GCA_964460065.1 uncultured Enterobacteriaceae bacterium | reverse complement strand
ACATGTGATGAGTTCACAATCTGCCGGGAGCCTAAAAATAGATTGGGGCGAACAGGAAAAAGAAGCGGACGACCGAAGACGCTGGCTGGGTGCCTGGCTGGTGAGTGTGGAAGGAGAGGAGGGCGAATACTTTTATGATGGTCCGGCGGGCAGCGAAACTATCCATAGCATTCCGCCGTATGCGAAAGGGTTCCGGTTAAGATTTTATCCCAGCCAGAACGAGGTGAGTGTAAACCTGGATCTTGGGCCAATGGCTAGCGTACTTGAAGACTACATTTTTGAGGCTACCGTATGTGAACATATGCACGTTTCGGTTTGTGACTTGATGGTGTCGTAGTCCGTGAACTGCCAAAGTACGGGGTTGAGCACTGTCCTTCTCACGTCGATACGCATTGGCCAGGGTGATTCTGTTGGACAGCAAGTTAGTGTGTTAGTCTAGCGGCCGCATATGAGATTTCCGCAATTGCCGGCCCTCATGTTTGGCCTGGTCTATTTTGATTTCCTTGCGATTATGACGGCCTTAGCCTTAGGTTTCGTATTGCACGGGAATCCTACCGCATATACAGGAGAGGGAGATTTCATCACGTGGTTGTCGTTTGTTCACCTAGTCGTCGCAGGTGTAGTGGCGGGCTCCATTTGCCGAAGCAGAAATGCGGGTAAGGCTCAGGGGTGTTTTTGGTTTCGTCCAGGCTTCTGTTGGGCTTTGGTTTCTTTTGGTTTTTTTTTCCTTGCAGTCGACGAAGTAGCAAAAATACACGAGTCGCTGGATCATCTTGTGCACAGAGCGTTTGAGATTGACGAGACTGGGATTTCGGACCGTTTAGACGACCTGTTCGTTCTGATTTACGGATTATGTGGAATTGCCGTCTTGTCAGTATACAAAAACGAATTTCTACGGTTTCGCGCCGCGCTACCGTTGCTGGTTGCCGGGGGTAGTTTGTTCTTGTTTATGTTGGTCCTGGACGCAGTAGGCAACAGGAATGATGTGATTGTTGCCATGGGATTCGGCCACAAGGAAGGAGAAGTGCTGCGCAGTTGGATCGGTGGGATCGAAGAGGGGCTCAAGCTGTTTGCGGAGGCGGCGCTGTTGGGCTCGGTCTATGCATGTCTTCTGCAAACCGCGGGCTCAAGAAAGAGTTCCATGGGTGTCGAAGTATGAAAGACCGCAGGCTATCTTCAGCATTGACAAATCTAAGGAAACCGGAGTAGCCTCCTTTTGCTCGATGTGTTCAAAAATGTAGGGGGTCTCGTCAAGACCCAAACACTGGCCCTGAGTGCTCTCTCATCTTCAATTTGCTAGAGAGTGACGATTTAAGGAGGCGTTTATGCGTTCGTCGTTCCGGTTGGCTGTATTTGGGGCGATTGCCCTTATTCTCGCGTTTGTGTTCGTTTCCCCACCTCCGGGGCATAGCGAATCGGACCTGGAAAAGTTACAGGCTGATCCTGGCCAGTGGGTGACTGCCGGAAAAGACTATGCACTTACCCGGTATAGTGAACTTGATCAAATCTCGACGTCTAACGTCAAAGACCTGGGGGTTTCGTGGACTTTCTCGACTGGGGTTCTTCGGGGGCACGAAGGGACTCCATTGGTTGTTGGCGCCACTATGTACATTGTTACTCCGTTCCCGAACATCGTGTATGCGATAGACCTGTCGGACCCCGGCCACAAAGTGAGATGGAAATATGCGCCCAAGCAAAGCGAAAACGCGATACCCATCGCGTGTTGTGACGTGGTAAACCGGGGGGCGGCTTATGGGAATGGCAAGATATTTTTCAACCAGCTCGACGCTCATACGGTAGCCTTAGACGCGGAGACGGGGGAAGAATTGTGGAAGGTTAAACAGGGTGACATCACACAGGGACAAACCATCACCATGGTCCCGTTAGTAGTACGAGACAACGTTATCACGGGTGTTAGCGGTGGTGAATTTGGTGTCCGTGGCTTTGTAACTGCCAATAATGTCAATACTGGGGAACAAGTCTGGCGCGCGTATAGTACTGGTCCAGATAAAGATGTTTTGATCGGAGAGGGATTTTCTTCACCGTATGAGTCACACCAAGGGAAGGACCTCGGCGTGACTACTTGGAAAGGGGAGGAATGGAAGCGGGGAGGCGGTACTACATGGGGCTGGTACAGCTATGACCCCAAACTCAATCTTTTTTATTATGGTACAGGCAATCCCGGCGCCTGGAATCCTGATCAACGACCGGGTGACAACAAATGGTCGATGACGTTGTTTGCGCGGAATCCCGACACCGGGGAGGCGAAGTGGGCGTATCAGATGACCCCACACGACGCTTGGGACTATGACGGGATCAATGAGAGCGTCCTGATTGACCTGCCAGGAACGACCGGAGACGGTGATGAAGAGAAAGTTCTTGTCCACTTCGACAGAAACGGGTTTGCCTACAGGGTGGATAGAACTTCAGGGAGAGTTTTGGCTGCGGATAAGTTCGGCCATGTGAACTGGGCCGAAAAGATAGATTTGGTGACAGGCCGCCCGATAGAAAATGCGGAGAAGCGGACAAAAGAAGGCACGAATGTTGAAGGTATCTGTCCTGGCGCCATGGGAACCAAGGACCAACAACCGGTATCGTATTCACCGCGAACCGGGCTTTTTTACGTGCCGACAAACCATCTGTGCATGAATTACGAAGGTACCAAGGTGCGTTATATTGCTGGCGTTCCGTACGTTGGAGCGATTGTGGAGATGTTCCCGGGACCGGGCGGTCATCGGGGAGAGTTCATCGCTTGGGACCCGGTGGCCGGGAAGAAAAAATGGGGTATCAAAGAGAAATGGTCGGCCTGGAGTGGGGCTCTTTCGACGGCCGGCGATGTGGTTTTCTACGGGACCATGGACGGCTGGTTTAAGGCCATCCATGCGGAGACGGGCGAAGAACTTTGGAAGTTTAAAACCGGGTCGGGCATTATCGGTGCGCCCATGACGTACATTGGGCCAGACGGCACTCAATATGTCGCAATCTTATCGGGCATTGGTGGTTGGTCCGGTTTGGTAGTGGCCGCAGATTTAGGAACCGATGCCCCTACGGCTGCCCTGGGAGCCGTAGGCGCGTTTGGGGATCTGGGTCAAGATACTAATAAGGGCGGTATGCTGTACGTGTTTGCGTTACCGTCTTAGAATATTTGTTCTTCTGTATGAGGCACAGATCGCGTTTCCTGGAAGGGCCGGGCGCCCTCAACTTATCTTGCCTTGTTGTTCTGGTGGGTGTTCTTGCGTCAACGAATCTTCTCGCACGTGAGGCTACCGGACACTCTGAACGTTTCAGGGTTTGCGCAGACCCGAACAATTTGCCTTATTCCGACCGAGCCGGCAACGGTTTCGAGAACGCTATAGCGGAACTGCTAGCGCATGACTTGGGCCTGGTATTGGAATATACATGGTGGCCACAAAGGAGGGGGTTTATTCGGTCCACTCTCAATGCTGGGAAGTGTGATGTGGTGATGGGGCTGCCGTATGGGATTGAGAACGTGTCTACAACGATGCCTTATTACCGTTCTTCCTACACTTTTTTGTACAGAAAGGATGAGGGATTCACAATTTCTTCCCTTGACGATGATGTTCTACTCGACCTCACAATTGGTGTCCATTTGATTGGGGATGATTACATGAATAGTCCACCAGCGCATGCATTGAGCAAGAGGGGTATTGTTGACAATGTGGTGGGGTACAGCGCGCTTGGGGACTATGCGAAAGAGAGCCCTACATCCAACTTAGTGGACGCAGTGATAAACCAAGAGGTAAATGTTGCCATCTTGTGGGGGCCCATTGCTGGATACTTCGCGTCGAAACATAAGAATGCCTTGATACTGGAACCAATACTTCCCGGAAAAGAAGACAATGAATTTCTCTTCTCATATCAAATCTCTATGGGCGTCCGCGAGAACGCTGTGGAATTAAAAACAATTCTAGATGCTCTGCTTCTGGAGAGGAACACTGAAATTGAAGATATTTTGCGAGAGTATGGTGTTCCCATTGGTTCTGTCGTATCCAATCAAGTTGTTGAGTCCACGGGTGACGATCAGAGAGTGAGTAACAAAGTGATCGATTCGTCGCAGGGTAATGCAGAACAGGTTTCCGTTCCCGAGAAGTTGAATCCTTATACGAATGATGAAAAGGCGATCGCAGAAGGCGAAGAGCTATATAAGATGCTAAATTGTTACAGCTGCCATGGTCTACGAGGCGGCGGGGGGATGGGACCTAACCTGACCGATGATCAGTGGAAGGAGGGTACGGGCAGCGATGAGCGTGTTATGTCCCAAGTGATGACCGGGCGAAACAAGATGCCCGGATATGCTGAAGTTATAACGGAAGAAGAGGCTTGGAAGGTTATTGCATATGTGCGGCGATTGTACAAAGGAGATGAATCTACAATCGAATGGTAATTCGTTGCCGCGGGGGCAGCTTTTCACAAACTTGAATATTTTCTGCGGGAGCGGGCCACTGTGTCTTTTCTTACTATGTCTTGTGGTTAGCCCGTGATACACGGTTTTAGCCCAGTGACAGGAGAATTCGCGTATGGAGTGCCCGAGATGTACGCAAAACAATAGATCAGGTGCAAAATTTTGCGACGAGTGTGGCGCGGCATTAGGCAAGAATGCAACAAACGACGGCTCTCCTAGTGCTTCAACGAATAACGAAACGATTGGTCCGCCTGATAGGGTAAATCCGACAGCCGAAGAACTCGAGAACGATGCCCATAGCGGCAGACGACAGTTGACGGTGATGTTCTGCGATATCGTTGGGTCTACGGCGCTCGCGAGCGACCTTGATCCGGAAGAATGGAGCAACATTGTACGCGTTTATCAAACTACCTCTTCGAGCATTATAGAAAATTTCTCCGGTTATATTGCACAGTACCTGGGAGATGGTCTTTTGGTTTACTTTGGGTATCCTGTTGCTCGCGAAGATGCGGCCGTTCGAGCTGTTAAGGCAGGGCTTGGCATACTGTCTCACCTCGACCATATAAATAAAAAGTTCGTAGAGAGTACCACTCCACTCTACTCCGCCCGAAGAAATAAAGGCAACCGGGAAATCCGCCTCCGTTTGGGAATACATACTGGTCAGGTCGTTGTGGGTGGAATAGGCGCCGGGACCCGATATGAACGGCTTGCCTTAGGGGAGACACCCAACATTGCGGCACGGTTGCAGTCGCTCGCGCGTGCAAATACGATCGTTCTGAGTGCCGCCACCTACAGGCTTGTTCAGGGATTTTTCGAATGCCATACGCTCGGGCCTCACGCTTTGAAAGGCGTCGCAACACCAATTTCCGTATATCAAGTGGTTAGGGAGGAACGAACTCAAAGTCGTTTCGAAGTAGCGCTAGAAGCTGGATTGACACCGCTCGTAGGCCGTGACCAAGAGGTTACGTTTCTTCGCAGGTGTTGGGAAAAGGCCAAAGTAGGGTCTGGACAAGTGATATCCCTCGGCGGTGAGCCCGGTATTGGGAAATCCCGGTTGGCTCAGGAGGCCAAGGAGCAGGCGTCGGAGGAGGGGCACGCAGTGCGGGAATTTCGTTGCTCATCGTACGCACAAGATACGGCATTTTACCCTGTCATCGAACATCTCCAACGATGGTTACAACTGCAGGGTGAGGAACCAGCGAACGAAAAATTTCGTCGTCTCGAAACAGCTTTCGAAGGCTACAAGGAGTTGCCAGAGGGGAGCGTCGTACTTTTTGCGTCGTTGTTGCGGCTTCCACACTCGGACCGTTACGATGTGCCGCAGCTTAGTCCAGAAAAGGAGCGCGAGAAAATCCGGGCTGTACTTGTGGCCTGGTTGTGCGAGGAGTCAGCACAGCGACCTTTACTTATGGTTTGGGAGGATTTGCACTGGGCAGCTCCCTCCACGGTCGACCTGATTCAAGTGCTAATTGATAGGGCCCCTGACCTTTCCTTGTTTGCGCTCTTGCCGTATCGCCTTTCAGAATTTGTACCTCCATGGACCCCAGCAAACCACGTCAATTCGGTTACTTTGAGCCGGCTCGACCCCCTCCCGGTGGAGGCCCTGGTCAACAACATAGCGAACGGAAGAATTGTGACTTCCAGAGTTTTGGACCACATAGTGACACAGACGGACGGGATCCCTCTTTTCGTCGAAGAATTAACGAAGACCGTAATAGAATCTGGGGTGTTGGAAAAGGAAGAAAGTGAGATCCCTTCGCTGACAGGGGTGATTCCCTCTACATTACAGGATTCGTTGATGGCACGGCTCGATCAATTGAGCAAGACGGCCAGAGAAGTTGCGCAGACCGGCGCGGTGTTGGGTCGAGCCTTTTCTTTTGAGCTTATAGAGGCCGTTTGGTCCTCGGACGAGCGGCGGCTATCTCGCGGTTTGAGACAGTTGGTCGACTCGGAGCTTGTTTTCCAGAAAGGCGTAGGGCCGCAAGCCAGATGGGTGTTTAAACATGCGATGATGCAAGACACTGCCTACCAGTCGCTGTTACTTACAGCACGACGGCAGATACACCAGCGCGCAGCTGCCGTACTTTTGGACCGTTTTCCTGATACTAGGCACCAGCGGCCAGAATTGGTTGCACATCATTACACCGAGGCTGGAGCATTGGACGAGGCAATCGGCTTCTGGCAGTACGCGGGCGAACAAGCGCTGCAGCGGTCCGCACATCGGGAGGGCATTAGACATTTAAGCAAGGGATTGAAACTTCTGAGCCAACTACCAGAGGCCCCGGACCGTTTTCAGCGCGAGCTCACTATCCAGACGAAATTGGGCCCGAGCCTTATGGCCACCAAAGGGTATGCAGCGCCGGAGGTTGAGCGTGCATATGCGCGGGCGCAGCAACTGTGTTTGCGACTGGGCGAGACAACGGAGTCGTTCCCGGTCTTGCGTGGAATGTGGGTGGTGCATGAAATGCGAGCGCAGTTGAAAGAGGCGCGTGAAATATGTGAGCAATTGCTGACGTTGGCGAAACAATTAGACGACCCAGATCTTTTGATAGAAGTGCACCGGGCATTGGGGAACACTTTACTTTGGATAGGAGAGTTTGCGCATGCCCGTGAACATCTGAGGACGGCGATTACACTTTACGACCCCCGGCAACACAGAGGGCTTGCATTTCAGTATGGGACCGATCCCCGCGTCGTTTGTATGTTATATGAAACTCTCGCTCTATGGATCTCGGGTTACCCGGAGCAGGCTGACAAGAGAGGTCGAGAGGCTATGAAGTGGGCGAGAGAGGAAGCACACCAACATAGCCTGGCGGTCGCGTTACACTGGACGAGTTTTCTGTACCAACTCCGAGGCGACGCCAGCGAAGCTGGGACCTGTGCTGGTACGGTGGTTGAATTGGCCCAGGAGCATGGGTTTCCACATTGGGAAATGATAGGGCGCATTCTGCAGGGGTGGGCGGTGTGTAGAGAATCGCCGAGCGAGAGGAAAGTTAAAAACTTTGAAAAAGTCATAACGGCTTGGAGGGCTTCTGGGGCCGAACTGCTGCACCCTTATTTTCTTGGTCTTCTCGCGGAGCAATACGGTCTTATTGGGCAGGTAAAAAAAGCCTTAGTGCTGCTTGAGCAGGCGATCTCGTTGATTGCGAATAGTTCCGAACGCTTTTCAGAAGCGGAGTTATGGCGGCTTCGTGGAGTGCTCTTGACCGTAGGCATAGAAAAAACAGGGCCGGGGGCTCGTCCCAAATGTGATAACCGACAACGTGTCGCCGAAAAATGTTTCCGACAGTCTATTAAGATTGCGCGCGAACAGGGAGCCAGGGCTTGGGAATTGCGGGCGTCTACAAGCTTGGCCAAGTTGTACATTGAACAGGGAAAGGCGGAAGGGGCATACGGGATACTCGCTCCCGTTGTGAGTTGGTTTCAAGAAGGATACGAAACCCGGGACATGAGGGCGGCGAGGCATGTTCTGGAACAATTGGAGAATGAACGATGAGGTTATGGAAGAATAAGCGTCTTAAGATTCGGTGGCTTCTGACATACCTACTTTTCCCTGCTCTAGTATTTGGGCAACAGGAGACCAAAATAGTAGAGGAAGATATTGTTCCCTCTACTCAGGAGAGATCTGCGGAGCGGCAAAAGCCAACTAACTCGATGGTGTTTGCGAGATTGCCTGACACACCCGAAGGATTGGCGGTGGACTCAGGTGGAAACTTGTATGCATCGTTGTTCAATACGGGCCAGATAGTAAAAATCCACGAAGATGGAAACTTTGATCACGTCGCGTGGGTTCCTTCTAAGGCGGAAAGAGGTAAGGGTCATGTGCTTGGCCTGGCGGTGGACGGCGAGGACGTCCTGTATGTAGCCTACAAGGCAAGATCGAAATATGACCGTATAGGAGACCCTCGCCACCCGGCGTGTCGTGATGCCACCGATGTGACGAGCGGCGTTTACAAGATTGAACCGGACAGCCGCACGGTCATTCCCGTCGCGACGCGAGGTGACGGCTGGCCGTTTTGCTTTCCGGACGACGTCGATGTTGACGCGCACGGCAATATCTATATGGCAGATTTGACTTATGCGGGCATCTGGAAAATACAAAAAGATGGAGAGGTGATTCTATGGAGTGACCATCCGTTGCTTCACTGGTCGACGACGCCTTATTCGGGATTCCCGCTCGGGGTGAATGTCTTGGTACTAGATGAGAGTGAACAGAATTTGTACGCGGCCACAAGCGGTGCCCCAATGGTCCTCCGTATTCCAATCTCGGCAGATGGAAGTGCGAATGATCCTATCATCATATCGCGAGGACACAGCCTTCTTGATGGAATAGCACTGGACGAACAAGGAAATATATACGTTTCCGAAATCTACCGAAATGAAATTGTTGGGCTAAGTGCTGACGGGCGCACCCGGATCGTAGTCGCGAATGCGAGTTCTGCACCACTGGATGGTAATGCTAGCCTCGTGGTTTCTTCGGGGGTTTTGTATGTGGCTAATCTTGGATTCGGCCATGCCCGTTGGGAAGACGCGGACAAGACAGTCGTTGCGATTCGTGATTTTCCGCGGCCTTCCGGTTTAGAAAGCTTGAAAAGATAAAATTGTTGAGCAAATACAGGGAAGCTGGGCCGCTACCGATTTAAAAAGGGAGGGGCGAGTGTGGCACAGGATACTAAGCCGGAAAAGCATCGTGCAAAATCAGGTCTCTCTGGAGACGCATCAAGAAGAGACTCCGAGGGTATAGGAGATACAATGGATGTGGCAAACAACACCTCGCAAGCCAGTGAAGCCGAAAAAGATACGATGCTTCGCGAGAGGGAACGGGCTGGGAGAATAAGGGTACATATAGACGCGGCAGAGAAACGAATGATGAAAAATGCGAGGCTTACTCGACAGCTTAGTTTGTTGATAGGAGGAGTTGTTACCTGCTGCTTGATAGCGATTTTCCTAGTGCTTAGGGGGGACGTCCGGAACCTGGAAGAATCTTTCGCAGTGTTTGAGGATCTTGAGGCATCGCGGGCCGGTGAGCTTGGCCAATTAATTGAAGGTGCCGTACGTTCAGCAGCTCCCGGGTTGATTAACGGGGTGCTTGGAGATTCAGTAAGTATAGAGACGATGACTGATGGCGACTCTCAGATCGTCGATAAGGAAGCAAGTGTTACGGTACGGGGAAACCTTATTGGTGCCGCACGGGGCGCTGATGGGCGGCCGTTACGGGTTGTCATGGGAACAACGGACCCTGTTACGATGGACTGGATGACGGACACTCCCGGTGGAATTTACACGGATATTGACACATCGGTTGGAGACTTCGAAGAAACCCCGCAGTACTTTACCAGTCTGTCGGGTGTGATGGGTCATCACCTGGCGCGTGGGGTAACAAGCATTTACCGTCCAACTTCGAAGGGGTTTCGAGTATACATAAGTCTCGCCGGACTGACACCGGAGAAAGCTCGTCGATGGGACTGGGCTATAAGTTGGGTTGCGGTCGGAAGCTAGTTGCGGACGCAGGGAAGCTCCGAGTCCTGTTAAAATGCCCTTATTACGAGATAGGGAAATAAGGAAAAGGTCGCTTAGGTGCGCCTCTTTATGAAATAAAAAAAGAGGGGATAGATATAATCCACTCCCCTCTTTTTCCGGCACTGGGTACCTGTGTAAGTGTGTGCTTAGTCTCTACCGTGGCGTAGGAGATTACCTGGCGTCGCCCCTGTGCAGTTGCCGTCTTCAAACGTAACGTCGCCATTCACCATAATCCACCGGTAACCTTCAGCATATTGCACCCGCCGCCATTCGCCTCCCGGAAAGTCGTGTACGACTTTGGGTTTCTCCGGCGTGAGTTTTAGGTTCTCAAGGTCATACACTACGACATCCGCCTTTGCGCCTTCTTGTAGGATACCACGGTTGTGGAAACCCGCGCACTGTGCAGGCATCGCGCTGAGCCGGTAGTGGGCTTCTTCCAGACTCATAAACCCGGCGTCTCGCACCATCCATGTGAGCATGTCTGTAGGATAGGCGCCGATAGTGATGAATTTTGTGTGGGCGCCGCCGTCCGAAACGCCGGCCACGCTATACGGTGAGGACATTAACTCGGACACGAAGTCAGGTCGGACGTTTCGGGCAGGCGTCAAAAACTCTGTCTCCAACTTTTCGTCTACAGCGATATCGAACATCGCGTCGACTACATGCTTGTTTTCGATTTCTGCAACCTCTTCTATAGTTTTTCCTATGAATTTTTCATACTTCGCACTCTTGACTGATTCGACGGTAAAGTCCTTGATTGAGCCCGTCACCACCGGGGTGTGTCCGGTGTCATATTCCGCGATCAGCGCCTGACGAATTGCAGGATTTTGGAGTTTTTCCAGACGCTCGGCCGGTGTTCCCATGGTGACTTCGCGAAGCACATCGTTTCCGTCGAATAAACCGGACATGTCCGCAAAACTAAAATACAGTCCTTGCCGGAATACCGCAGTCTGGTTGTAGATTTTGCGGCCCGCCTTGTTTGTTTTTTCCATCCAGCGCAGTATCCGCCGGTGGATGCTTGGGCGATCGTCCCGGGTAGCCGTAGCGTTGAAAAGAATAGGTCTTCCACATTCGTCGGCCAACCTGTCGTAGAACTTCATGTCAGCTTCGAAATCTGGACTAGATTGCGTTAGCTGAATGAAACCTTCTCCTCTTTCTTTAAGAACACGGCCGAAGGCTAACATATCTTCATCGGCCATGGTGTCCGTCACCATGGGCGTGCCGTCATAGTCTCTTTGGACCGATACAAATCCGTCACCCAGACGTTGGGCTGAGAAACCGCAGCCTCCTGCGTCGAGCGATTCTTTAAGTATGGCACACATGGCCTGCTTTTCTTTGTCGGTTGCCGGGCGATTTTTCGCTGCTTCCAATCCCATAGTCCAAATCATGATCGGGGCGATAGGAACGAAACTCAAAACGTTTACACCTTTTGGTGTTTGGTCGAGGAAGTCGAGCCATTCCGGAAAAGTTTCCCAATCCCACTTCATGCCGGCCTTCATGGATTCGTAAGGGATGGCCTCCACGCGCGACATCGAAAGCATCGCACGGTCTCGCATCTCGGGCTTCACGGGAGCGAAGCCGAAGCCACAGTTTCCTAACACGATCGACGTAACCCCGTGCCATCCCGACAAGGTCACATAAGGGTCCCAATTGATCTGCGCGTCGTAGTGCGTGTGCAGGTCTATAAAACCTGGGGCAACAACCAAACCATTAGCGTCAAGTGTTTTTCCCGCGTCGCTTGCTTTGAGTTTTCCATTTTTTGCGATTTTCGCAATCTTCCCGTCTTTAATTCCAACGTCCCCCATGTAACGTGGAGTTCTCGAACCGTCCACTACGGTCCCGCCTTGGATCAGCACATCAAACTCAGCCATAGCTTTCCTCCCTCTCCGATTTGTACTAAAAATTGAACGCTCACTCAGTATATTCGAGTTTAACGGGTGAAGCATGCCATATGCCGGTTCTCAATGTCAACAGAAGAATGTATGTTTTTGTGGCCCCGCGGTTTCTAAAGCACTGGAAATTTTAATCGGCTGTTTGTATAAGCGGCCCCAGGAGGAAAAAATGATAAACGGTAGTTTCAGTCTTTTTATCGGTACATGCATGGTCGGAGGTCTTTTGCATTTTGCGGCCGTATCGTCGACCGTACTTGCACAGGATAGCCAAGGGAATCCACCTTCGGCCTCCCCCGCGAAGGGCGGCGGCGTCGACTCAGACGATGATGTGAAGCCAGAGAGGAGTTTGGAGGCGTCGTTTGAAACGATGACACTACGTCTCGCGCAGACGATTCTTAGTGCCGCCAAGGAAGAGGCAGAAAGACAAGGTTGGGCGATGAGCTTTGCAATTGTTAATGCCGCCGGCCATCCGGTCGCGATGATCCGGATGGACGGTGCGCGTTGGATTACGGCTAGGGTTGCAGTTGCGAAGGCTTTTACGGCGGCCACGTTCCGACGGTCGTCGGCCGCAGTTGAAGAATTGGCGGAACAGAGACCCGATTTGTTCAGGAGCGTGTCGGAACTTGTGGGCGAACCTATGCTGTTGGCGGGAGGGGGGCTTCCAATCATAATTGAGGGCAAGTTGCTAGGAGGTCTTGGCGCGAGCGGAGGCACCGAGGCTGAGGATATTGATTGTGCTCAGGTTGGGTTAGATGCCGTCGGTGCTCAGTAGGGTCCGGATACGAGTAAACTAGACCTACCATTTTTTGCGCTGCGAACCGCAGCGCGCCCGTCGCTATTCGTTGAG
>CAYWPF010000157.1:0-7734 GCA_964460065.1 uncultured Enterobacteriaceae bacterium | reverse complement strand
CCATATCTCGGACTCGCATCGAGGAATACCCATTCCATCCTACCGGGACCAGAACATTTGTTGCGAGGCCGCATGCGACGGCCATAGCTGCGCTCTGCAGTGAGGTCACTGGGCTCGCGCCGCCCATGTGCACCGTCATTGCGTAGCGCATATCTTCGACGCCGAGATTAGCGGCAAAGTGCTCAGAGGTTGAAGCGAGGGGAGGTGGAATAATACCATCGATGTCGTGTGGGCTCAAACCAGCGTCCGCTATCGCATTCACAGAGGCTTCGAGCATCAGAGCGAAGTCGGTTTTCCCGGAGCCGCGGGTGTAGTCCGTCTCGCCTATCCCCGCGAGGCAGGCTTGGTCTTTGAGGCTATGCATATAATCCTCCTTCGTCATCTTTAAAGCGTCCGATCGTATACCGCGATGGGCCGTATTGTAAACCGGCGGTAATTCATTTGGCCGCGACTACTTTGACTGTCATCCTCGGGATTGGTAGGCTAACTCCACGCGGCATAGTCGCATGACTTGTGGCGGTGTGGATGGTAAGTAGGGGCTGTGGACTATGAAGATAAGCAAGTTGTTCGAGAATAAAAACCCAACTTTCTCTTTTGAGTTTTTTCCTCCGAAGAATGCTGACGACGTAGCACAGCTTTTTCGGCGTGCAAGAGAGCTCCAGGCCCTTGGTGCACACTTCTGTTCCGTTACATACGGCGCAGGCGGCTCCACCCGTCATGATACAGTCGACCTCGTGTGCAGGTTCGAGAGAGAACTGGGCCTGACAGCGATGGCGCACCTAACCTGTGTCGGCCACACCAAACAGGAATTAACGACGGTGTTGGAAGAGTTGAAAGAAAGTCGGATCGATAACCTGATGTGTCTCCGTGGGGATGCTCCCAACGGAGAAGAGGCCTTTCGTCCCGCGAAAGGGGGTCTTTCTCATGCCGCCGAACTCGTGGATCTTGCACGAGGAGTCGGAGATTTTTGTATCGGGGTGGCCGGGTATCCCCAAACGCACCCCGAAAGTCAAAGTGCGGAAGAAGATCTAGGTCATCTCAAAAACAAAGTGGACATTGGAGCTGACTTTGTAACTACACAGCTCTTTTTCGATGCAGCGGATTACTTTCGTTTTGTGGAAAGAGCCAGGCGGATTGGTATTTCGCGGCCGATACTGCCCGGTGTCATGCCCATACTGAACTATAAGCAGATAAAGCGTATTATCCAGATGTGCGGTGCGTCGATCCCGGAAGCGCTACGACAGCAGTTAAAGTCGGTCGCAGATAGTCCCGACCGCGTGCTTCAGGTAGGTGTTGAGTGGGCCGGTCGACAGTGCGAACAGTTGTTGTCGGGTGGTGCCCCGGGAATCCACTTTTATACGATGAATCGTTCGGAAGCGACGCAGCGCATTTTTGAACGGCTGCGAGAAAGTGCTGTCAAATCTATGATACCGTCGGCAGCGTAGCGCGTTGGATGGGCTGTTGGCAAGCGGATCATCGTAGGGCGTCTAAATCAGATTGACGTCGGTGCGCGGCATGGTATGGTCGGGCCGTGGCAAGAAAAAACTTCAAAGGATGCTGGAGGTTTGGCGACTAGGCTCTGGGGCAAGACTCCGCGAGCGGTATGTAATCTTTGAGATGTGGCCTTTCAATACAGAAAAATGCTGAGGGAGATGTTGAGGCGAAAACATGGCCGGAAAAGTAACAAGAGTCGAGGAGCTCAATTCATTCTGTGAAGGCTTGCCCAGATTCCAGGTAGGGCCTTTATGGCAGGCTCTCGCCAAACAGCTAACAGCCGTGCCTGAGACGGCTGTGCAACCGCATCTTTGGCGATGGGGCGTAATACGGCCGGAGCTCATGCGCTCTGGAGAGTTAGTGAGTGCGGCCGAGGCCGAGCGACGTGTACTCATGCTCCTTAACCCCGGCCTACCCGGGAAGGTGGCGACTACCCATACACTCTACGCAGGCCTTCAGTTGATTTTGCCTGGTGAAGTGGCCCGCACCCACCGTCATACGCCGAATGCTCTACGTTTTGTTATGGAGGGAACTGGAGCGTATACCGTTGTGGACGGAGAAAGACTACCGATGGAGCCCGGAGACTTCGTGCTCACCCCGGGGTGGACGTGGCATGAGCATGGGAGTGCTGGTGCCGAACCTGTCGTTTGGTTGGACGGGCTGGATTTACCTCTTTCTGGTATGATGGCAGGAACATTTTTTGAACCGGGTGAGAAGGAATCACAAACCCTTACAAAGCCTGACGATCAGTCGACAGCAGCCTTTAAGAGGGGAGGTTTGTTACCGACGTGGCAGATAACGACTAGTGAAGATTCGCCCTTGCTGAAATATTCTTGGAGCGAAGCCCGGCCTGCGCTAATGGACCTGAGTAAAGATGCTGAGAGCCCTTTCGATGGAGCAACTATAGAATACACTAACCCGACAAATGGCGGTCCATCGCTAAAAACGATAGCGAGTTTTCTTCATAGAATCCGGCCGAAACAACGAACCCGAGCCCATCGTTTGGCGGCAAGTAAGGTCTATTTAGTCGTGGAAGGAACAGGCGAGACTATGATCGACGGACAAACATTCTTCTGGGAGGTGGGCGATGTGTTTGCCGTCCCAACGTGGGCGCGGCATAGCCACGTGAACTCTTCGTCCTCCCGTGACGCAATACTATTTTCCTTTTCAGATGCTCCGGTCATGAAAGCACTCGGTTGGTATCGCGAGCAAAAATATTAGGACACAGCAAATGCTTAAGACTATGATTGTTGGCAGCCTCCCCCGGCCGACATGGTTGGTCCCTCCAAATTCCATGTACGTTTCGTGGCAGCTTGACCCCGACCACCTGAAAGAAGGGCAAGACGATGCAGTTAGGCTTGCCATCGCCGAACAAGAAACAGCTGGTATGGATATCGTTACAGATGGGGAACAGCGGCGGAGACATTACATATGGGGGTTCTTAGAGGGGTTGACGGGGTTGGACTTTCAGAATCTCGTTGAGATAGAGACCCGCGGCAATCGCTACGGCATCAAAGTGCGGGCGGCTCAAGTCGTCGGGCAATTGCGGCGTCCGCACTCGATTCTGAAGGATTGCGTGGCCTTTGTTAAGGCACACACGAGCAAGCCAGTGAAGGTTACACTCCCCGGACCCATGACGACGGCCGATACGCTAGCGGACGCTTATTACAAAGACAAAAGAAAACTGGCACGAGAAATTGCAAGCTTATTGAATGATGAGGCTTGTGAGCTTGCACAAGAAGGTTGTGACATTATTCAGTTTGACGAACCGTGTTTTAATATTTTTCTGGACGACGTGGAGGAATGGGGAATTAGAACGCTGGAGAAGGCTGCAGGTGGGGTAAAGGCGAAGACCGCAGTGCACATTTGTTACGGTTATGGGATTCCGGCCGTCCTTGAGTGGAAGCAGAAGAACAGCGACTGGGGACACTATGGACGTACGTTACCGCTCCTGCGCTCTAGCTCGATAGAGATGATTTCCGTTGAGTGTGCGGCTTCCGGAGTGGATCCGGCGGTGTTGGGCGAAGCTAAGGGGAAAGACTTAATGGTAGGGGTTATAGACGTCGGCACTGAAGAAATCGAAAATAGTGAGATTGTGGCCGACCGCATTCGAACGGCGTTAAAGTATGTTCGCCCTGAGCATCTTTATCCATCCACCGATTGCGGAATGATTCCCCGTGGACGTGGTGCGGCGACCGGTAAAATGAAAGCACTCGCTAGTGCCGCGTGGCGAGTCCGGGACGAACTGCAAAAGAACCCTAAAACTTAAGTTTGCGAGATGTCTGCCTTATACGATATATTTTCTGGGAGCCCGGTATTGGTTGGCGCGGCGCTAGGTGTTGTTATAGCTGTTTTGGTAATCGCTATCACTGAAGGTGGCAAAGGTTCATAGCGAACGACATGAGTCAAATAAGTAAGGTAAAATTTGTCTCGAGACTGGCGAGCGGTTTGGACATGCCAAAAGCGCTGTTGGCCGCGATGACAGAGCCTTGTTCTTGCGCTGACCAACAATGCGATGGATGGAAAGTGACACGGATGCCCGATCTCGAAGAGATTCAAAAATACGGATTGGAGGAGCGCTTTGCGATGTCCGGATGGCGGACTTCACTGAGCGCGATAATAGAAGATTGAGCACTACGCGGTGGATTGAAGCTACGAAGTGAAGAGTAATGGATAGCGTTAGACGAAGCGACCTATCAGAGGCCGGCGACCCGGTTGAAAGGTTCATCTGGCAACATCGCGAAAAATTTGCCGCGTTTAGCTGGAGAGGGCTGCTCAAATACGGACGGGGAATTGTTCTTGTGGATGCCCGGAAATGGTTAGCACCGGGCGGTTCCAAAACTGTAGTGGCCGAACAACCTGCCGAGGATTTTGAAAAACAAGTGCAGATTGCCTACCTCCCAGAAGGAAAGATCGCTAAACTATCTAAAACTCAACAAAAAAAAACTGCCTTGAGCATGTTGCGCGCATACGATCCGCGCGCGCAAATGATTGTCAACGTGTTGAAGTCAGACGGTTCGGGAATCTTCGTGCAGGTCGACTTAAAGGACTCTGCGCCACCAGATGCCTATAGGGAACTGGTAGGCAGCGAAGATTTCCAACCACAATGGAAAGAGGGAGACACTGAAACGTAGTCGGACAAAGTCATCTTGATTCGAGAAGATCCGTGTGACGGCTGTCCTTCTCGAGGAGATTTTAATCTAATCCTAGCTTTTCTTTGCCCTCTGGAGATATCATCGCCGGCGTCCAGGGCGGGTCCCACACTATATCGACTGATGCATCTTCCACTCCAGGGATTCCCTCGATCCGTACTTGAGCATCCATCGCAATCGCGGGTCCCATCCCGCAACCTTGGGCGGTGAGGGTCATCTTCACGTCAACTTTAGAACCACCCTCGGCCATATCGTTTACTTCTAAATCGTATACCAGCCCAAGGTCGACGATGTTCACCGGAATTTCCGGATCGTAGACGTTTCTCAATTGTGCCCACACCTTGTCTTCTGTTACGAGCCCTCCGGCCGCTTCATTGGAGGGTTCTTCTTCTGTTTTGCTTTCACGCCCGATGGCGTCTGCGTCCTTGTCCAATACGCGATAAAGGCCGCCTAGGGTGGGAAGTTGCAGAGTGTAAGTGTCGCCAAGTGACTGTGTAATAACCCCAGGCGTTCCCTGCGGAACTGTTACTTTTAGTCCCTGTGGTATTTGAATTGCGTCGCAATCCCGGCTGAACTCTATTTCATCATAACTCATGTGTTCTTCCTTCGTGCCCTTGTAGGGTAAATTCAGGTATTAGTTCTAGCTCCCAGTTCCAAAGATAGACTGTGGAGCTAGAAAATGTCAAATATCACTATCGTGAAAGATCGGTAAACTAGCGGTCTATCCACTCTTTGATCTGCGCGCGGACGTCTTCTGGTCGGTCCTCAAGAGTGTAATGGCTGCTTTGCGTCACGACCTGCAGGTCGGCGCTTGCGATCGCGTTGTCAAGCTCACGGCCTATATCCATTGGTGTGTAAGGGTCTTGACCACCCCATAAAAGTAGAGTTGGCATTGTCAATGTATTAAGCTTTGGAAGGATGTTCGTTTCCAATTCGTTATAGAGATCAAATTCACGAAAAAATTTGTGAAGAGAGTCGCGTGCACCGGGGTCTTCGCGAAATGGTTCGAGATACTGTTTTATCATAGCCGGGCTCATTATCTTTTCGTCGAACGCTCCTTCGCGCAGTATGCGGGTTAACAACCAGTCGCCCGTCAGGAATTTGCCCAATAACGGTAGTCCCAGGAGCCTCATGGTAATGGGTAGATTTTCCTTTAACGATAGGGGAGCGCTCATAAGAATTAGTTTGTGTACGTTTCCTGGGTACTCTATCGCGTAGCCAGCCGCAATTACCGCGCCGAAGTCGTGCCCGGCGAGGATCAAGTTGTCGAGATGAAAGTTCTCTATATAGTTGTGAAGTTGTGTCACATACGTCTTTAAATTATAAGTTTTATTTTGAGGCTTTTCTGAGAAGCCGAACCCCATTAAATCAAGCTCGTAAACAGTGTTCCCGTATGTGAGGCCGGGTGTGACATGCCGCCACATTCGGTAGTCGCCAAGTACGCCGTGCAGAAAAATAAGAGGTCGACCGAGACCGGTCTGCCGATAATGTAGAGTGACACCATCGATTTCAACGTATGTTTTTTTTGGGTTTTGGGCTCGGAGTTGCTCGTCCGAAAGGGGCTGTGTTGCGGGTCCGCAAGCAGTCAGACAAAGTGCAACGACGAGGTGCAAAAGTAGTTTTGGGACGCAATATGATCGCGTAGTGTTGTCGAGTCTGCATTGCATTGTCGAAAAATACTCCTATTCCAAATTTGAGCGAATCTCTGACCACGCGCCGTTCGGAGGTTTCTGTGCCCGCGTATTAGGTCAGGATCAACATATTAGCCTTGCAGTTAGCGTATGACAAGGATACACCAGTCCGACAATCAAATCCGATGGAGGGCTTAAATGGCAAGCGAAGAGCTGTTCGAAATAATGTATTCGACCCGAAGCATGCGGAGACTGAAGAAAGACCCTATATCCGAAGAAATTATATATAAAATCCTCGACTCGGGTATTAGAGCGCCTAGCGGTGGTAATACCCAGCATTGGCGATTTTTAGTCGTGCAGGAACCCACGGTTAAGCGCCAGGTGCAAGAGATATACCAAAAAGGTTGGGAGGAGGCTCGGGCAATTTATGATGGAAGACCGGGGCCAAAACATATGGAACAACAGCAGTTTTCGAAATTGTTAGATAGCGCAACGTACTTGGCCGAAAACCTTGCCGAGGTGCCGGTACTCTTATTTGCTTGTCTCAAGGATCGTCCTATGCCTCAAGGAAACGCCGGCCGTAGTCTGGCTGAAAGGCTAGCCCGGCTGTCCGGCTCCAGTATTTTCCCTGCCGTCCAAAATATCCTCCTGGCATGTCGCGCTATGGGTTTAGGGGCTACCCTCACAACGGTGTGTTCACTCCACGAAGAAGAACTGAAGCCGGTGCTGAATCTACCAGAGGATATTTCGACGTATGCACTTATACCTATTGGTTACCCCATGGGGAAATTTGGACCCGTGCGCCGCATTCCTGTCGAGGACATCACCTGTCTCAATCGGTGGGGCAATCACTTCGCTCCAGCGACAGGATAGAGGGGCTCGCAGCGGGGGTCGCAATGTCTCTTCTAACCGAAAAGATCTTCGTAGACCTCTGCATTAAAACCCACCACGAACGAGTTATTTGTCCGAATAGCCGGCGCCCGAAGGTTTCCGGAAGGACCGATTATTGCCGTGAGCAGTTCGGGTGCCGGTGTTCCCCCGCAGGTTATATCAAAGCGTAAAACTTTCTTCCCCTTAATGGCTATTATGTGCATTGGAGGTTTTAACAATTCCAGAGTTCGCGCACTGTCAAAGCGCTCTTTTCTGGCGTTTACGACAGTTTCGGCTGCCATCTTTTTTTCCGCAAGAAACTCTTGCGCTTTCTTACAACTTCTTCAACTGGGCCGATGATAGTGCCACAGCAGGCCGTTCCTCTTTTTAGCCATGTGATGCTCCTTACTCTGAGAAGACTCTCATTGCGTTGTCTTACGGGACATTGTGATCACCCATTCATAGCCGTCTATCAATGCCAGCCAAGCGGATTCAAGTAAATCTCTCGACTGCCGCATTGTGCTCCATTGTTGGACACCGTCGCTAAATTTCATTATTGATACTACCTTCGCCGCAGTTCCCGCCCC
>CAYWPF010000156.1:0-11083 GCA_964460065.1 uncultured Enterobacteriaceae bacterium | reverse complement strand
CCATCCGCTACGAGCCAACAAACGATGGAACTGTCCATTTCCCCGTCGTGCAATGGGATATGCTAAAAGTTTCGGATCGCCAAGCAGGCTGGTCCCAAGTCTCAAGATGCGATGGCAAGCGGGGGTGGATTGAAACTTCAGCCCTGGAAGACTTGTAACTTCCGAGTGCGAGGGCGGCGGTGTGCTGGTCACTCGGGTCGGAATTTCACCAATCCTTGCGAGTCGTCAATTTGCGGAAAGGTTGCCTGAAGTGCCATCCCAATCCGGATATCTTCTTCCGGACAGTCTATTATGTTTGTCGTTATTCGTGGCCCCTCTTCCAGTTCGACGATAGCTATCACGTACGGTACATCGTCCGAAAAAGCAGGGTGCGTGGGTGCCCGAGCTATCGTGAACGAATACAGTGTACCTTTCCCCGACGCGTGCACCCATTCCAACTCGGGTGCCAAACACTCTGAGCAGACTTCGCGAGGATAAAAAACGTAGGCTCCACAGGCTTGACAAAGTTGTATCTGGAGGCGGCCTTCTTTTGCGGCTTTCCAAAAAGGCGCCGAAACGGAATTTGGTCGTGGCACCGGTCTCCTTAACTCACCCATAGCGTACTCCGTCGTTCTATGTGCTCAGAATCAAACTACACTGCTCTGCCATGATCCCGCCATTTCCGTTCACGTAGCCTATTCGAGCATTCGGAACCTGGCGTTTCTCGGCGCGACCCATAAGTTGGCGGGCACCCTCTATAACGTGGCTCATCCCGCCGGCTAAACCTGGCTGACCAAATGATAATTGCCCTCCGTGCGTGTTGCAGGGAAAGTCTCCATCGTAAGACAGGTCGTGTTGTTCTACGAAATCGCCACCCTCGCCTTTTTCACAAAAGCCGGCATCCTCGAGAGTTATAATTACGGTGATAGTGTAGCAATCGTAAGGTTGTACAAAGTCCATATCCTGTGGCTTGACATCGGCCATTTCGAACGCGGTCCGGGAGGCAGGCTCGACTAGCGACGTCGTGAGATTTCGCACATGAGTAATGCTGGAGTGGCCTCCCGCTTCTCCGGCCCCGAGCAAAATGACGGGCGTATTCGGACCATCCCTTGCCTGGTCTATGGCTGTCACAATGAACGCGCCGCCTCCCGTGCATGGGCTGACGATCTCCAACAAATGTAGCGGGTCGACGATCATGCGTGAATTGAGTACATCATCGACATCAATCTCGTGTGATCCGAATAATGCGGCCGGGTTTTTGCAGGCGCTCCGCCGTTGGTTTACTGCCACTTTTGCCATCTGTTGGGCCGTGGTGCCGTATTCGTGTTTGTGTCTTTGCGCAATGAGTGCGTAGCCGGGATTGGCAGCAATAAGTCCGTACGGGGCGTCAAATTCCGCGTCGATGCTTGGGAAGGGCGGCGCTTGACGTGGCCTGGAACGCCTATCTCCTAAGACGCAAAGCACCGTGTGGCAGAGACCAGCGTGAATAGCAGCGGCCGCACGCCAAACCATACCTGCTGCAGACGCCCCGCCCAGCTCCACCTGATCGAGATATCGGGGCCTTAATTGCAGGTAGTCTGCCACGACCGATGGGAATAAGACACTGTAGTCGCTGAACGCCCATCCGGTCAGAAGACCGTCTATCTGAGATTTTTTTAGGCCAGCGTCCGCGATCGCTTCATGGGCCACATTTGCAATGATGCCTAGTGCCGTGACATTACCTGCGTCCTTTATTGGGGACATTTCCGCAAAACCTGAGATGGCAGCCTTTCCGCTTATAGTCATATCGTTCGCGCCTTCCCTTCTTTCCGTTCTGCAGGTGGGTTGCCTTCTGCCGTTTCGTAAGATGGGAAGGGGACGGGCATGTTAGGATCATTCGTATCAACCAACGGGATAGGTGCGCCTTTAGGTAAACGAGCGTAGCCGGCGACCCATTCGCTCATCCATTCTGGATCGGTTTCTATCCTGGTGTTATGCCATGGCAGAAGGGCCCGGAGCAGGAATGGGCCCACATTCCAAATCAGAGATGCCATCTCTTTCACGCCCTCGTAGAGGCCCCTTCGTGTATATAGAAAACCTTCCCTTTTCAACGCGGCTAACATCCCGAAAACGCTATAACCTAGAATATGAAAGGATCCGTGGAAAACGCCAAACGCTCTCGGCAAATATGCTCCAGAATACGCCATGTAGGCATCAAACGCGACGGTTTTGTGCTCCGTTTCCTCTATCATATGCATTAACCAAAACGACGTCATGACCGCATTGGCACCGTTAAAGAGGCAGTGGCGTTTGTGAATAAGCCACCTCGTAAATCCGTTCGTCATGCATTCGAAGCCGGCACTGTACGCCAAGCGCGTGCGTAGGCTTCGCCGGCGCAACTTCTCGAACGATTTCGACAGTTTCTCCTCCACATTGGCGAATTCTGGGTGGCCATTCTTCTGCAATAACTTATTCAGTCGCCGATGGCATTTAGCATGATTCGCCTCTTGACCATTGAACGCTCGCATATCCGCCTTCAGTCGAGGGTCCGTGATGTGTTCATCAGCATCCCTCATCGTGTCGATCATCCAAGGCTCGAGATAGGGCATAGTTAGAGAAATGCCGTTGAAGAGATGAGAGCGGACTCGGTGTGGCGTTGCCCAGTTGGGGTCCAGGTCGTCCGGAAACTCGAAAGTGAACGGCCTATTACGGATCACATCGATTACTTTTGGCACGTAGCGATAATGACGATTGGGCATGCGTGGAATTCCTTACTCAATCCAGAGTAGTAGGGTTCCTGTCTTCTTTTAACTTTGGGGAATATAGGTCAATTGTGGTTGATCCCTTTCTCTCTGAAGTTTTCCTTCTGAGCGATTGTTCTATGCGCCTATTAAACTATATCAAGAGCGATCGATGCAACCTCTGCTTCTACAAGCTTGATAAGATCAATGGTTCGTAGGGAGATTTCTACGCCTCTTCTTCCGGCACTCACAAAAATTTGAGGCTGGCCCATTGCGGACCGCTCGAGAAATGTCCGGTAGTGCCTTCGTTGTCCAAAGGGGCTGATTCCTCCAACGACGTACCCGGTGCTCCGCTGAGCCACAATAGGCGAGGCTATAGAGATCTTTTTGGCCCCGGCGGCAGCGGCAACAGCCTTGAGATCGAGGCGTGCGGATGCCGGAATTATTGCCACCATAATTTTCTGCCTCTCGTCGCGTACGATTAGCGTCTTTAGAAATCGATTAGCGGGTATGCCCAGTTTTTGAGCCGCTTCCATTCCGTACGAAGACGTATCGGGCTCGTGTTGGTAACTGTGAAGTCTGTACGAAATGTTCAACTTTTCGAGAACGCGGATCGCAGGTGTCATGATTATTTTTTGGGGAACGGTCCTTGCTAATGGTCAAACACCAGTCCTAGTCTTTCCTCGGATTAGGAGTTCCGGTGGTTCCGGCGAGCTGACATCTCCGAAAAAAAAGCATACGATTTGCGATTGCCAATACAAGGTACGAGAACCAAGCTAGAAAAGCCATTCGGAGGAAGAATGAGGGGAAAAGCTGTATAGGCATCGATGCAGGTAGTGTTATCACGCCTACACCTACGTAATTAACGACTCCTGCCCAATGCCCGGTACGGTTGCGGACCAGGGTAACTTTCTTTCTGTGCCTTGATAACCACCAAGAATCGAGACTGTACTGGGCAAATGCACAACCCACGGTAACGGGAATCCACCACGGTACGAGATTAATTGATGTACAGTAAGTAAGACTAGCCAGGAGAAATGTAATGTCGGCCACGTTGTCAAAAAGCTTTCCCTCCTCCGAATCGACGCCTAGGTGGCGGGCGATCTCGCCATCGTAATAGTCGGTCCCGCAAATGACAAAATAGAGGGTGCCCACGGCGAGAAAGCATGGCCACGTCGGATCTAATCGACACCATTCGACGATCAAGACGAAAATCGGTGTCAGTCCTATCCTCAGGCAAGTCAGCGCGTGGGCGAAGTTGAATGGAGCCCGACTGTCTATGGACGCGTTGGTCATGTCTGTTCCCTCTGTCTACGGGCCTGGGCCGAATGTTTTTTTCGCAGGATGGCGGGTTCTACGTTGACATACTACCGGTAGTGCGGATCTACTCCGTCGGTAGTACCTTCATCTCCAGAACCAAAGCTTTCCCGGCGAGCGGATGGTTCAGGTCGATTACTATAGTTTTATCGTTCACCTGTTTGACCTCGGCGTACACTACTTGACCGTCGGGCCCGCGTCCTTGCAATTTTTTCCCGACTGCCCGTGTTTCTATGGGTACATTTTCCTTGGGGACTTCTTGTATTAGGTTGGTCTTTACTGGCCCGTAGCATTCTTCGGAGGGTATCAGCCAGCGTTCGCTCTTTCCAATTATTGGCTCCGTCGCCCAGAATTCAGCCACACGTCTCTCCATGCAAGGCATGAGCTGCTTCGTTTCGTGTGGATACACCAGTGGTTCCTGGCCTACGTTGCTGCTTACCGTTGTTTTATCTTCTAGACGAAGTGTGTACTCGAAGGCACCCGGCATTGACCCTTTATCATTTTCTTGTGCGTAACAATATGAGAATGGCAACATAACAGCCAAGAAAAATGCGATCATAAAGCGGTAATGGTGACTCCTAGTTAATATGGTTCGTAGACGAATGTTTGTCGGGTTTTGCCGATGCCAAGGAATAACCACTATTCATTCTCCCCGTTTGTGGGTTGTTTCACTGCAAGTATTTTTGCTTCAAAAAAAAGCGTTTCGCCTGCCAAGGGGTGGTTTGTATCGAGTACGATAACATTCTCTTTTACAGCGAGCACTTCTCCGTACAAAGGGTGTCCTTGCTCGCTTCTGCCTTCCAGTGTTGCGCCAGGAAACCTTTTGTTCTCGGGGATGGTTGCCAGAGGGACTTCTATAATTTTTTCGGGCTCGTGCGCTTCATAGTGTTCCTCCGGCAGCATCGTGAATTGCCTTGTTTCGTTTGTACCAAGACCTTCCAGGTACTTAGCAAAAATAGGCGAACGTTTGTCGGAGCCGTGGATATAGACCATGGGATCACCGCCGACGTTTGTGTCGAGTACCGTGCCGTCTTCTAGGGTCAGCGTATACTCGACAGAAACCTGGGCGCCGGCAATGACAGTCCCTTCAGCCTTTGCCTGACTGGTTCCGAGACCAAGCGATGCCATCCCCAACATCCAAAAGTAGACGAACGTCATGCGGGGCAGGTGTCCACGTCTATTGCACAGCGTGTGGTGATTTCCTTTCATGCCTAACTTTCCGGGTTACTCCATTCGTGGGGCTCTGAGGCTGCTTCCTAAAGTCCCCTTGAACACCTTGAATAGGTGGTCTAAGTCCCAGGGGCCTTGGCTATAGATTGTTTTTTCGGGTTTAAGATGGGAATAGAGCGAAATCTTGTATCCACTGGCGCCGAATGCCTGTCCGTTCACATACTGTGCCTCATCGCTGGCTAAGAAAATAACAATAGGAGCTACGTTGCCGGGGTCGAGGGGGCTCCCTTGAGCTGATCCACTACTCTCCGACAGTCCCATCTCTTGAGCAAAATTAGCAGGGATCGTATCTGTCATCCTCGTGGCGGCACCAGGTAAGATTGCATTGCACGTAATATTATACTTCGCGAGAGCGTTGGCGCTGCTATACGTTAGACCAAGTATGCCGGCTTTTGCAGCCGCGTAATTGGGCTGGCCGGGAGCGCCAAGCGCAGACCCAGAAGAAAAATTTATGATCCGTCCACTTTTCTGGCGTCGCATCTGCGCCGATGCCGGGCGGATCGTACAGTAATGGCCTTTCAAGAGCACAGCCACTACCGAGGCCCATTCCTCTTCCGTCATATTGAAAATCATGCGGTCCCGTAAAATTCCGGCGCAGTTAACCAGAATATCGATCTTGCCGAACGAGTCTAGTGCTGTTTGAACGAGGTTTTGTCCCCCAGCGACCGTGGCAATATTATCGGTGCTGGCTACGGCTTCGCCACCTCTGGCGGAAATCTCCTCGGCGACGAGTTGCGCAGGGGCTTTGTCTTCACCGTCACCGTCAACGCTCCCGCCTAGATCATTCACCACGACTTTTGCACCTTCTGTGGCCATTAGTTGTACTATGCCGCGACCGATTCCGCGCCCTGAGCCTGTTACGACTGCGACTTTTCCATCCAGTTTCCCCATGATGATTCCTCCCTGTTTGTTCGTCAGAGAACACTTTTCGGGTCTGTAGCTGTTGCTAACCTTTTGGCAATTTGAGTATCCGGTCCCCTATTATTCCTTTTTGTATTTCCGACGTTCCGCCGCCGATCGTCAGCAAGCGGTACCATAACGCCGCGCGAGGCCAACGGCCATTGTCGATGGTAAAAGATGACCCTTCGGTTATTTGCGCGTACGGCCCAAGTAGTTCCGTGGCGAACATTGCGAGTTGCATGTTTAAATCTGAGCCAACCAGCTTATTTATTGACCCTTCCGGACCTGGCGGATTACCCTTCAAACGCTTGCTAAAACTTCGAAACATGTTGTAGGTTATCGCCTTACATTCAATCGAGAATTGAGCCAATTTCTGACGGACGGACGGATCCTCACATGCCGGCCGGCCGTCGATTTCTATTTCTTTGCTCAATTTTATTAATTCTGAAAAATGGCGGTGGACGGGGAGGCCAGAACCAATGCCGGCCCTTTCGTGCATGAGTGTCGTCACCAAAACTTTCCAGCCTTCGTTCCGGGGCCCGATCAGACAATTCTTGGGAATCCGTACGTCCTCAAAAAAAACCTCGTTGAATTCGGCGTCTCCGGTAATTTGAACGAGCGGACGCACCGTTATTCCGGGAGTCGTCATGTCTACGGCGAGACAACTAATGCCGCGATGTTTTGGTGCGTCAGGATCAGTGCGGACAAAGAGTTGGATGAAATTTGCGCGGTGTGCGTAACTCGTCCACACTTTTTGTCCATTGACGACATAATAATCACCGTCCTCGACGGCGCGGGTTTGCATGGAAGCCAGGTCCGAACCCGCGTTTGGTTCAGAGAGACCCTCACACCAAATCTCTTCACCGGACAGAATCTTGGGAAGATATCGTTCCTTTTGATCGTCAGTTCCCCAGTGAATCAGGGTCGGACCGGACATCATCAATCCTAGAGTGTTTGCAAAGCGAGGAGCATGTGCGTGTTGCATTTCTTGATTAAAAATAAACATTTCCATCAAGCTCGCCCCACGACCGCCGTATTCCTCGGGCCAGTGGATTCCGACCCAACGATCTTTGGAAGCAGTGTGCTGCCAATCTCGCTGGTAATCGAACCGGGCGTCTTCATCAATAGTGTCGAATTCTTTGGGGTCGTATCCTTTCGGTATGTTGTCTTGGAGCCATGTGCGCAATTCCGTTCGAAAGGCCTCCTCTTCAGCGGTAAAGTTAAAATCCATTCGTCTCTCCTTCGCCGTCCTAGCTTAACCACTTCGTTTCTAGCGGTAAAGAGATTCTGCTTGCCGGAACCTGCATACTTTTTCCGTACTACCCGTGGAGCAGAGGCCGGACATTGCTAGTTCTCACGCCGCAATACCCTTGCGTTTGGAAACACAAGCTTCGCGACGCTCTATTCGGAGGTTTTTGTTGTAACTTCCGAACTTTATTGTCGACTTTCTTAATAGTACTGTTTCCCAAACATGCGGTTTTGCTTGCAAAACATTTAACAGACCGTTCCTTCGCTTTGACAAGCCCATGGCTGATTGCTACCTCGTCAGATATGGAGGCAGACATCCGACGGGTGATGGAGGCGGCGGTGACCGATAAATGGGGCCAGGAGGCAAGGATCACTGAGGCTTATCCGCTCGCTGGGGATGCCTCAAGTCGTGCCTACATCCGACTATCGTTAAGTGGTAATGGGCCTGCCGCAGCCGTGGTTATGATGCTAGCCGGTAGCGGCCTGGCAATCTCTTCCGACGAGCTCGCTGTGTTTGATGAGCCGCTCAAAGAGCTGCCCTACCTGAATCTGCACTATTTTCTTGAGCCACTTGGTGTACGAGTTCCAGAGCTGTACATCGATTGCCATCAAGACGGTTTTCTCTTACTTGAAGATATTGGTGACGTTCCGTTACGCAACGCTGTGCAGGACTTGCCGAAGGCTGAGGTCGAAGCGTGGTACCGGCAGGCTATAGACCAATTACTGCTTATTCAGATCGAGGGAACCCGGCAGAAGAATCGGCAGTGCATAGCCTTCCAGCAGCGCTTTGGCAAGCGTCTTTTTTTGTGGGAGTTCGAGCATTTCGTTGAATGGGGCTTACAGAAGCGTGACAACAAATATCTAACGTCCACAGAAACAAAAACTCTTACAGGAATGTTCGAGGAGATTTCGACGCGACTGGATCAGAGCCCCCTTTTTCTCAACCACCGCGATTACCACAGTTGGAATTTGTTTGTACAGAAAGAGGGCATTCGTGTCATCGACTTTCAGGATGCCCTCCTCGCTCCAGCACTGTACGATCTGGCCACGCTCTTGAATGATCGAGATACGCCAGAGGTCGTCCCACCGGATTTGGAGGAATCCTTGGTCAACTACTATTACGACGCGTGGCACCAGACCGGCGGAGCCGCCATGTCGTTAGATGTCATGTGGAAAGAGTATGATTTGTGCTTACTCCAAAAGGCATGTAAGGTCGTCGGCCGTTTTTATTATCTGGAGCTTGAAAAAGGGAAAAGTGGCTATTCGCGGTATATTCCGCCGACACTGGCAACCATTCAGCGCGTGCTGAAACGACTGCCCGAATATCAGATGCTACAGGATATTCTCGCTGACCATTTCCCTCAACACCTTTCTGCTTAATTATGCGCGCGATGATTCTTGCTGCAGGCTTTGGCACTCGGATGCGTCCGCTAACCAATACGATACCGAAGGCGCTGGCTCCAGTCGCTGGTCGGCCGATCATTGAGTATGCATTACTGTTTCTGAAGTCTCGCGGCATTGAAGAGGTCGTGATCAACATCCACCATCTGGGGAACAAACTCAGAGAAACGTTGGGGGATGGTAGTTCGTATGGGCTACAGATCGTGTATTCCCCGGAAGACCCCATTCTGGACACTGGCGGTGGAATCAAAAAAGCCCAAGCGTTTCTTGAGGGAGAGCCATTTCTAGTTCTGAATTCGGACACGATTCTTGATTTCGATCTCACAGCATTCCTTGCCGCTCATCGGCAAGCGAAAGCCATTGGCACTTTGTTACTGAGGCCAAATCCTGATCCCGATCAATATGGCCTAATACAAACAGACCGAAAGGGGACGATTCGTCGTATTCGAGGGGAGCCAAAAGAGATTGCGGTCAACGAACCGCTTTCAACTTTTATGTTCACCGGCTGTCAGATCTTAGAGCCACGGATTTTTGACTGTATGCCAGAAAAACGAGCCTTCAGCACGACGCATGAACTGTATCCGCAGCTTATACGCAAGGGTGAAATGCTACACAGCTTCTTGCATCGAGGAGCGTGGCTTGTCGTTGATGACACAGTTTGGATAACTCGTGCGACTCAGGCGATCGTCTCAGGCCAAATACGATTATCGTATCTACGACCGTAATCGTTCCGCCACAATCGAAGCGAAGTTTGTAAGACAGCGTTGCGCCGCGGGGGTGCTCTGGATTGTTTTAGAAATCCATTCCTGAAGTGGCCCCTCATTGGACGGCCATCGGGGAAATGACTCAGAAGGCAAGGCAGCAGTGTGTAAGGCAACGAGCACTTCCATATAGGCTGTCGTATATTCCGGATGGAATTGGGTACCCCAAATACAATCACCAAGGGAGAATGCCTGATGGGCAGAGTTATCGTTATGGGCTAAAGCCTGGGCGCCCGGCGGGAGTGCCGCCACAATTTCGCCATGACTTTCTTGCGCCAAGAAAGATTGGGGCACGGATGCAAAAAGCGCGTTCTGCTGCCCCTCCTCCGTCAAGGTAACCATTGCCGTGCCAAGTTCCCAGCCCCGTGGATTCTTTTCAACCCGGCCGCCAAAGGCCCGCGCAACGTGTTGGTGACCGAAACAGACGCCGTAGATAGGGACGGAGTTCTCCGCAGCTCGTTGAAGAAAATCCTCACTCTTGGCAATCCACGCATTAGTATCATTCGCCGATGCCGCTGAGCCGGTAACTACGATACCAGCCCAATCCGGGTCGGACAGCTTTTCTTTGCGCGCATCGATAACAGAACACTGCCCTCCCCCGAGTACGTCAAAAAAGGCCTGCTCAGCATGGCCGAAACGCGAAATAAGATGACGTGAGAATTCACCCGTTTTCAAAATGAGAATAGGTTTCATACAAACTCTTAGAAGAAGAATGAAATATTTCCTCGGGCGTGATCTGCATCAATGAGATTAATCTGCTTAAGCTCGATCCGCGAATTATCTTCACCCTGGCGTTGCAAAACGTAGCTGCCCATTTGCTCCAGGCCAAAGCCGCCATCGCGACTAAAGATTGGGAGGGCAACATTATTCGTAGTATCCATGGCGAGTGGGGCGACAGTATCGGCGACTCCGTTCCGTAACGCTAAAAGGAAATGCTATACAGTTAAGCTTTTGGCGCGCATCTGTTCATGAGTATCACAGTAGGCAAGGTGCACCGTTTTAGTGCCGCGGTCGTCGAGCAGCGATGGAAGACGCTCCTCCGCGGCGATTTGGGCGTCGCTCCATGCATTGGCTCCGGCAACGAAATCTCTGCATCCTACCGTTAATTCGATTTTCTCCTCAGCCATGGAACTCCTTTGCGCGTCGGTGTGTGTTCGAACAGGGGCGTGCAAAAACCCCAGCAACAGCAGGCGGAAGTATAGAATGTCTGGCCCAACATGGAAACCCGAAGCCCCCGTTTCTGTTATTCCGTGCGCCGCCGAAGAGAATAGGGGTATCCGCCCAGCGTTGGCTAAGCTATTCCTGTGAAAAGTTGCGTGCCGGTTCAGCATGCATGGGTCAGTACCAAAAAGGAGGTAGAATTATGCGTGATTACACGGTTGACAATATTACCGAAGCAGTCGTCAAAGAATACTCGAGTAAAACCCCAGACCCACGCATGCGGAAGATTATCACCAGCCTTATTGAGCACATGCACGCGTTTGTGAAAGATGTTGAATTGACCGAGGCCGAATGGTTCGAGGGCGT
>CAYWPF010000155.1:0-8450 GCA_964460065.1 uncultured Enterobacteriaceae bacterium | reverse complement strand
TTCGCGTGCGTCACGGCCATAAATGCCCTGAAGCTCCAGGGAATTCCGACGGCGCGACATGTCGTTCTCATTGAGGCCTGCGAAGAGAGCGGAAGCGGAGACTTACCCCATTATATAACGACGTTGGAAAATCGTATCGGTGAACCGAGTTTGGTAATATGCTTAGATTCCGGCTGTGGCAACTACACACAGTTGTGGTTGACGGCGTCCTTGCGCGGGCTAGTCTCAGGAAATCTGTCAGTTTCAACCTTGACGGAAGGGGTCCATTCAGGCGCGGCAAGCGGGATTGTTCCTTCATCCTTCCGGGTCTTACGCCAGTTGTTGACCAGACTGGAAGATGAAAACACGGGCGAAATTGTACCGTCGGCGTTTAAGGTTGATATTCCGGAGGAACGTCTTGGTCAGGCGAGAACAATGGCAACTGAATTAGGGTCCGGTGTATCGTCGGAATTCCCATTTCGGAAGGGCGGTCGTCCGGTGACGGGTGACATCACTGAGCAGTTGCTTAACCGCACTTGGCGCTCTCAGTTGGAGATCACGGGGGCTGCCGGGTTACCGTCGCCGGAGCAAGCAGGAAACGTGTTGCGTCCGGTGACCACCGTTAAGGTATCGCTGCGGATACCGCCTACCCTAGAAGCGGCTCCGGCCTTAGCAACCCTTAAACGCTTATTTGAAGAGGATCCGCCCCATGGCGCCCACGTTCGTTTCGAGCCTGAGTGGAGTGCTTCGGGGTGGAACTCGCCAGTACTGGCTCCGTGGCTTGAGACGGCCTTGGACAACGCATCAACACATTTTTTTGGGAAGAATTTCCGGACTATGGGCGAGGGGGGAACGATTCCCTTTATGGCGATGCTCGGAGAGAGATTTCCGAGTGCCCAGTTTGTCATCACGGGCGTGCTTGGCCCTCAATCGAATGCGCATGGTCCCAACGAGTTTTTGGAGATTCCAACTGCAAAGAAACTAACTTGCTGTATAGCTTCCGTCCTGAAGGAGCACGGGAATGATTCCGGCGGATGAGAGTCTGTAGCCCTTCAAATCATAAGATCAAGCGATCGGACAACCTCCAAACGATGATCGAACCTCAATTGTCCTTTCGCACAGACTCGTTGCGTCATGCGAAACGCTCGTGCCACGAAAGTAGGGGCGCTATAGAAAACACCTGGTCTTGCGGGTAAGGACAAGGATCGTCAGGCGATCGGGACACAAGAGGTTTTTCCAGCCCAATCCCGCTCTGATTCCTTTGCCTACGACTCGGGGGAGATTTTGGAGATCTTCGTATACTCGCGTTCGGGCGTCGCGCATAATAGAAACGGAAACAACTATCCTTTTGTTGTGCGCCGTGTAAATTGTAATGCGCCATCTTCAATTGACCCATAGGCGACTGTCCAAACGTCTCGCATGTAATTCTGGTAGGAGCGCCACGGAGACTTTGCCCCTTGCTTTGGGAGCGCGTTGACCGCCCTCCTGATGTATCCGGATGTAAAATCGATCAACGGCTCTCGGAGTTGGTCGTCCTGATTAGGAATAGGACAGCACTTTTCGAAACCTCGGGCCTCCATATAATTGAGGATCCGGCAAACGTACTCGCAAGTAAGATCACACTTTAACGTCCAGGAAGCGTTTGTATATCCGATCGCTAAAGCCAAATTAGGAATGTTGCTCAACATCATACCTTTGTAAGTCACTGTGTCGGCGAACGTGGTAGGTGCCCCATCGACGCACACGTCCACACCTCCCAGCAACTGGAGCTGGAGCCCAGTTGCGGTCACAATGATATCGGCATCTATCACTTGTCCGGATTTCAGTAGGAGACCTCTTTCAGTAAAGGTGTCAATTTGTTCGGTGACGACCGAGGCCCGGCCTCGCTTAATGACCCTAAAGATATCGCTGTCAGGCGCGAGGCATAAACGCTGCTGCCAGGGATTGTAATCGGGGGTAAAGTGCCGGCCCACGTCGTAGTCCGGGCCGAGCGCACGTTTCACTCCTCGAAGGATAAAAGCCTTAGCCTTCTCCGGCGAGCGCTTGCAGAACCAATAAAAGTACATTCCGAAAAGGACATTCCTCCATCGTATCAGTTTGTAGACAAAACTGTGTGAAAGAAAGCGTCGGAGAAAGTGCGCCATTTGGTCTCTCGATGGCAGAGCAACAATGTACGTTGGTGACCGTTGCACCATTGTCACGTGAGAGGCAGTTTTGGCCAGGGCAGGGACCAGGGTGACGGCTGTCGCTCCGCTACCTATTACCACAACACGCTGGCCGTTATAATCGAGGTTAGCCGGCCACTTTTGTGGATGCACGACTTGCCCCGTAAATCGGTCTATACCGTCGAATTTAGGCGTGTACCCCTGGTCGTAATCATAATAGCCACTGCACATAAAGAGAAATTTGCAGGTAAATGCGGTCCTTTGTTGGCCGCGGCCTTCCTCGATTTCAAGTGTCCAACGAGCCGATTTGCTTGACCAGTCTGCACGTTTCACATGATGGTTAAAATGTATGTGATCAGTGATCCCAAATGCATGTGAGGTTTCCTGTACATAGGATAAGATGTCCGGCCCGTCTGCGATAGCTTTGGGTTGTTTCCAGGGGCGAAATGAGTACCCTAATGTGTACATGTCAGAATCCGAACGGATGCCTGGGTATCGAAAAAGATCCCAGGTTCCACCAATAGCTTCTCGTCGTTCGAGGATGGCATAGGTCCGGTTCGGGCACTTGGTCTGGAGATGGTAGGCCGCGGCCACGCCGGAAAGTCCGGCACCGATGATGAGGACATCGAAATCTCGTTGTTTTGTAGACATAATGTTGGGACCGTTGCCGCCGAGGAGCGGTCATTAGAAGCGGCGCTCGCCCCTTATCTTTCCTAAGGATACGGTACCGGAGTTGTTGCAAACGGGCAACGCAAAATGTTCAACGACTTCCTGAGTTAACACAAACTGTAACTGGTGGCCGTGGTTGGATGGCGATTGCTAGTTGCCCTTTCGGAAGACGGCTAGTTAAGGGGTTTTTATCTCTGCCGATCGTGTACAAGACGGCCCTCGACAAGCACTTTTTGCACGTGCGTGGTGTATTCGAATGGGTCTCCGTCAAATAGAACGACATCGGCGTCCTTGCCTATATCGATGGAACCCACCCGGTCTGCGACCTGCAGGATTTCTGCCGCATCGGCAGTTATTGACCTGAGAGCTCGGTCAAAACCGAGGCCGTTGACCATTGCTATGGCCGCTTCGAAAAGTACGATACGGGTCTTAGGTACGTACGCCTCGTATCCAGATTGGAGCGCGATGGTTACTCCAACTCCCGAGATCAAGCTTGCATTCTCGAGGTTGGTGTTCAGAGTTTCTGGAGAATCAATTCTTTGCATAGTGGGGTGCACGATTACTGAAACGCCTGCGGCTTGAATTTGTGGAATTACGAGATATCCTTCCGTAGCGGCGTCTAGAATGAGGTCAATTTCGAATTCGTTTGCTAGCCTAATTGCTGTGAGGATGTCGTCCTCGCGGTGAGCGGTGACTAAGGCCGGTAACCGGCCTTCTATGACCTGCGCTAAACTCTCCCGTTTGAGGTCGCGATCGGGAGCCGAGGCGCTTTTGTCGCCATTTTTAGAAAGTTCTTTTTCTGCCTGCGTTCTGTACCTTTCCCATTGTCGGGCGTAGGCTTGAGCATCCGTCAACGCTTTTCGGATGAATGCCGCCGTTCCCATTCGCGTCATAGGAGTTTGCTTTCGTTCTCCGTAGGTCTTTTTTGGTGACTCTCCAAGGGTAAAAATCATGGCTGACGGGAATCTTACAATGGCAGCCTCAACGGTTTCCGCTGCGGTCTTGAACACGCCGGCCTGTCCTCCTATAGGGTTGCCCCGTCCGGGTCCCGATTGAATGGTCGTTACACCGTGTCGTAACAGGTAATCGAGTAGCGGTTCTGCCGGGTTGTACCCATCTATGGCCCTGAGGTCTGCCTGGTTCGGTCCTGAGGTTTCATCGTGATCTTGGTCCGCGAGGACGTTGTACCAACCGGCGAGGCCTACCACAGAATGCGCATCTATTAGGCCTGGTGTGACGGTGTGGCCCGCCAACATCTTTGTACCTTCGGGGATGGAAACGTCACGACCGGGACCGACCGCCGCGATTTTTCCATCTTTGACGAGGATGACACCGTTTTTTATTGTACCTCTGGAAGAAACGGTGTGAATAATATCTGCCTCTATCCCGATCGTTTGAGCTAGGACCATTGACGACGAGGGGCCTGCCAAGGCGATGGTAAGCGCACCACACCGGATCCACGACAAAAGACTAGGGGACATTAGAAGATGTAATCGCATCATTTTGGGTGTTCAATCTATTTTCTAAATCGGGCGCCGCGAAGCCGCCGGTGGCGTAAAGTCGATCGGCCCGCAAATCTCGATGAAACACTCGGTTGCCATTGATGTAGGTTTCTAGGACTTTCGTGTATACGCTAAAGGGCGGGCCCGATAGCACGACGAGATCGGCGTCTTTTCCTACTTCTACGGATCCGATTCGGTGCGCTAGATCCAACATACCCGCTGCGTCGATCGTTACGGCGCGCAGGGCTTTATGGTCTGGCATACCCGCTCGAACGGCGAGCGCGGCCATACGTAATAGAAAACGGGCGTCGGTGATCGGTGCGTCAGTGTGAAAAGCGACTTGTACGCCGGCGCGTTCAAGTACCGTAGCGTTTTGCAGGGCCATTTTGACGGCCTCTGGTTTGCCACCAGGCGCATCCAGAACAATAATGGAGCACGGAATTTTTCGGCGCGCAATTTCATTGGCGACCTTATAGCCTTCGCTGACATGCTGTAGAACTAATCGAAATTGAAACTCCTCAGCTAGGCGAATAGCAGTCATGATATCGTCGGCGCGGTGCACATGGAAATGGACAATCCGCCTACCATCGAGGATCTCGAGGACCGGATCCAGGGCGATGTCGCGAGCTGGAGGCACCGGCGCCGGATCTGTTGTTTTGTTTTTCGCGTAGGCATCCCACAGTTTCTTGTAGTTTAGGGCACGGACAAATAGTTGTCGCTGTAAAGCGGCAATGCCCATCCGTGTGACGGGGGCTTGCTTACGGGCGGCGTATACGCGTTTCGGATTTTCCCCGTTTGCCATTTTCATGCCGCCGCTTATGCCTTGTTCATCAATCACCATCTCTCCGACTGTTTTGCCCGAGAGTTTGATGTATGCAGTTTGTCCGCCGACCGGATTTCCACTGCCCGGCATGACGTTAGTTGTGGTGATGCCACCGGCCAGGGCCATCCGAATACCTGGATCCGAGGGGTAGATAGCGTCTAATGCGCGAACGCTGCTTTGTACCGGACTGCTTGTCTCATTGCCGTCGGCATGCGCGGACAACCGTGGGCGGGGATACACGCCGAGGTGGGAGTGTGTGTCCACTAGGCCCGGTATGATCACTTTTCCAAAAACCTCTCGATGTTTCGCATCGGGTGGCAATCGCACGTCCTCTAAGGTGCCGACCTCGACAATCTTTCCATCGCGCACGATAATACGCGCCTTTGGTATTACGCCTTTGGTCACCGTATACAAAGTGGCACCAGAAAGGACCACAGTTTCACTGGTGGGTTCGGCCGAAATTGTTGTATACGGTGTGAAGCAGGCCAATAGCAGAGCGGACAAAAAATAATTACACGTGTGGCTTCGGAGCATACTTCTCTCGAGTAAGGACGATTTCCCCAGTAGTTATATACGCGAACATTCCCTTTGCGAAAGTAGACTGTGCGTGCCGGGGGGTTCAGTCTGACTCCAGCCACCGGTTGAAGCGCGGTAAACGTTTTTCCTGAAATGCCTTCATTCCCTCTTCCGCGTCTGGGTGGTGGTCAGTCACCGCAGTCTTGGATGCAATTTCGTCCAACGACTGTTCAAAGGTCATCTCGGCAGCATTATAAATGGATCGCTTGAGCATCCGCATTGCAACCTGCGGACCCGTCGCTAACTCCCGTGCAAGGTCAAGGGTCGTGCACATCAGTGCTGGTCCCGGAGTGACTTCGTGCACAAGTCCCAATTCTTCCGCTTCGCTTGCTGTTACGATCCGTTTGCGCATAAGAAAGTCCATAGTCTATCCGACGCCCATTAATTGGTTGAGAAGATATTGACCGCCCTCGTCAGGCAGTACCCCGAAGCGAAGTGTTGCACTTCCCATTCGCGCGGCTTCTGCGGCAATCCTAAAATCGCAGGAGAGGGCAAGCGAGAAGCCGGTCTGTATGGCTACTCCATTGATTGCGGCGATTGTGATCTTATCGAGAGCGCGGACCGCCCGGTTAACGGGTTGGGAAAGGTGTCGTAGCCCATTGTAAGTGCCAGTCGGATTGTGGTGTCCGGGCGGGATGGGTTCAACAACGGGCTTTTCTGGCGTGGCCTGAGGAGGACGTCCGGTAATGTCATCGCCCGCGGAGAAGGCTCGTCCTGTCCCAGTGAACACGACAACGCGCACGGAGTCGTCCATTTGGACTTGTACCAACGTTTCCACTAGTTCTCTTTTTACCTGGTGGTTAAACCCGTTAAGGCGTTCCGGTTGATTGAATGTTACAATAACTATTCCCGGGTCCTCAATTGTCAGATCGAATCCCGTAAAACTTTGCGGTCCCATGTACGTACCTCCTCATCCTTTTTCATTCGTAATCCAGTGGCGGGCTTTCCCTGCGGCTTTGGCCCAGCCGTGTCTGAGGTCTCCTCTCTCGCCGTCGGACATCGTGGGTTCAAAGACACGATCGGTGTGCCGCTGACTCTTTATGTCTTCTGGAGTACTCCAAAATCCAACGGCGAGGCCGGCTAAATACGCGGCACCAAGCGCGGTGCTCTCTGTCGTTGCGCGTGTTACGGGCACTCCCAGAATGTCTGCTTGAAACTGCATCAGCAGGTTGTTGACTGCGGCGCCGCCGTCGGCGCGAAGTTCTGTTATTGAGATACCCGAGTCGGACTCCATTGCCGAGAGGACATCTGCCGATTGATAAGCAAGACTTTCCAGGGCGGCGCGGGCAATGTGAGCGGCGGTCGTTGTTTGAGAGAGTCCAACGATTGTTCCGCGCGCGGTCGGGTCCCAGTGCGGGGCCCCAAGGCCTGTAAACGCCGGGACGAAGTATACCCCTTCCGTGTTTGAAACGGTCGCCGCTAATGTCTCTATCTTGGAGGCGGATGAGATAAGGCCTAGATTGTCCCGTAGCCACTGTACGACTGCTCCAGCAGTGAAAACACTACCTTCCAGGGCGTATTTAGTTTCCTTGCCAATCTGCCATGCCGGGGTTGTTAGCAAATTATTTTGTGATGCGACCGGGTTGGTCCCTGTCTGCATAAGCATAAAACATCCAGTGCCGTAGGTATTCTTGACCGTTCCTGGCAGGGTGCACATTTGGCCAAACAATGCGGCCTGCTGGTCACCTGCTAAACCGCTTACAGGGGTAGCGTCAGGGAGTAAGCCCCGGAAGACGTCGCCGTACACCTGGCTAGAGCTACATACGCTAGGCAGCACGTTAGGTGGAATGGAGAATATTTCCAATAATTCCGAGTCCCACTTGCCCGTGTGAATATTGAATAAAAGGGTCCGAGATGCGTTTGTCACATCCGTGACATGTTTTTCTCCGGCCGTCATTTTCCATATTAGCCAGGAGTCAACCGTACCGAAGGCGAGTTTCCCGGTTTCGGCCATTCGCCGGCAGGCTGGTACATGATCCAGTAGCCAACGTAATTTACTCGCGGAAAAATAGGGGTTAACTACGAGTCCGGTTTTTTGTTTCAATAGAGTTCCGACGGTGAGTTTAAGGGTGGCGCACCATGACGCCGTACGCTGGTCCTGCCAAACGATAGCGTTGTGGACTGGCCGGCCTGTTTCTCGGTCCCATACAATTGTCGTTTCCCGCTGATTGGATATACCAACTCCGGCAATGCTCGCGGATGACGTTCCAGCGTTGGCGAGTACCTCCTGGACGACAGATGTCACCGAAGACCATATTTCCTGAGGGTCCTGTTCTACCCAACCTGGTTGCGGATATATTTGGCCGATTTTTCGTCGTGCTATAGCGACTTGTTGGCCCGTCTCGTCAAATATGACTGCCCTAGTACTCGTAGTGCCCTGGTCGATCGCAAGAATGTATTGTGGGCCGCGCATTCGGCCTTCTACCACGTGCCAACGCCGAATCGCAACGAGGTATAACCAGACGGACGACCCGTGGAGTTCGTTGTGGTCCGGCGTTCAGGTATAAACTATTCCGGGAATTTACCAGTTGTGATAAGGCAATTGCGGTATGGCATCGGATTTTCTCAGGGGCGTAAGAATGGGCGTCGGATTCGTTGTCGGAGTTTTTGCTCTGATACTGATATCGGTTTTTGGAATGGTAATGTGCGCTCGGTATGTACCGGACTTGATTTTGGACGAATTGAGAGATCAGGTGCAGGACCTGGAATTACCCGAGAGACGCAATGGGGATGACG
>CAYWPF010000154.1:0-13345 GCA_964460065.1 uncultured Enterobacteriaceae bacterium | reverse complement strand
ATAGCAATGAAGGCATGGAGGTTGTGGGCGTCGCTCGCGTACGCCGCGAGGCCTATCCCGACCCTACATCGGAAACCGACCGATGGAGCGTAGTCGACATAGAGCCCGTTCAAGCTCTCAAACGACCAGTGACACTGCAGGAAATCAAACAAGAGCCAGCATTAGTAGATATGGCATTGGTCAAACAAAGTCGTCTGTCTGTGATGCCGGTGGTCAAAGAACACTACGACGTAATACTGGAGAAAAGTCGTAAATGACGACGATACATACCATATCCACTTCTACCCGAGACGAGACCCATGCGTGTAGTAACAATTGACCTTAAGTACTCCGGGTCGAACAAAGAACTGCTCGACCAAGTCGTACTGCACGTGGCCAGCAAAACTCTTGCCGGCCATGACGTGTTCCAAGAAGTAGCGATGACGGTCGAAGAAGTTAGAGCTCTCGAAAAGGTTTTCAGCTCTTCCCTGCGACGGCTAACCCGTGGAGCACTTGAGTCTATTTAGCGCCAAATCCCCTTTCCCTTATGTTGCTTTGTTGACGAAGCGGGCCGCAATCGCTAAATAAGGCCCACCTCATCAATGTCGCCAAAACGAATAAGGGCAAAAATCCGTGTCGCAGGATATTGACCTGTTAGTAGCAGGAGCAGGCCCGGTCGGCTGTGTAGTGGCTGAACGGGCGGCCAGTCAGCTGGGTTGGCGAGTTTTGCTGGTGGAAGCACGTGGTCACATCGGTGGCATGTGCCACGATAGGAACCATGAAAGCGGGCTTTTAGTGCATCAGTATGGCCCCCACTATTTTCGTACCGATAATCCCGGCTTGGTCAATTACCTTTCCAATTTTACCGAGTGGCTCGATGGAAATTACGTAGTCAAAAGTTCTATAAACGGACGGTTATACCCGTTCCCCATAAACCTCCGCACGCTGGAAATGTTTTTCGGACGCCGCTTTACGGCTCTAACAGCCAGGCAATTTCTAGATAATGTCCGAGAGCACAACGAAAGCCCGCAAAACGCGGAGGAGTACGTGCTGTCGCGGGTCGGTCGCGAATTATACGAGGCTTTCTATCTAAACTACACCTTGAAGGCTTGGGGCAAGCACCCGAGGAATTTGGACCGGAACATTGTAGGGCGCATTCCGGTGAGGTTGAACCGAGAAGAACGTTACGTTGATCAAACGTTTCAGAAGACCCCTGCGCGCGGCTTCACTCGTATGTTCGCAGCAATGATAGATCACCCTAATATCGAACTCGCGCTCAACACCAATTATTCGGACGTCGTCAAACTAATAGCGCCGAGAAAGGCCACCGTCTTTTCCGGGCCCCTTGATGGATATTTCGATTACCGATTGGGGAAATTACCTTGGCGATCCGCTGCATTTGAATTTAAGTATTTTGATAACAATTTTAAACAGCCCTGTGTTCAAATTAACTATCCCTCAGAACATCGGTACACCCGCACGACAGAAATAAAACACATCACCGAACAAACCCACGTTGGCACAGTGATCGCCTACGAATATCCGGGCGGTGACGGAGACCCTCTCTATCCCGTTCCTACGACTGGCAGCCGCGAATAATTCGAAGCCTACTGGAAGCTAGCGCACCAGGAAGAACAGGCTAAGCGGGTCTACTTTTGCGGTCGTCTAGCACAGTACGTCTATATCAATTCCGACGAAGCAATGGAGCGAGCGCTTCTAACTTTCGAACGAATCCGAGCAGACTGCGGGGCACGTTAATGCCGCAACCAAACCCCGATCCGTCTCTCTTTGTCGTCCTACCCGTTTTCAATGAGCAGGCTGCCCTACGTCAAGTGATAGAGGAGTGGACGGTAGTACTAAGAAACACCAGCCCAGGCTTCACCCTATACGCGATTAATGACGGCTCAAGTGATGCTAGTCTGACCATATTACTAGAACTATCCGCCGAAATCCCGGAATTAGAAATTCTGAATCAAGCTAATTTAGGGCACGGCCGATCCTGCCTGAACGCGTATCTAACTGCTGTTCGGCGCGGCAGCGAATGGGTTCTCCAGATCGACTCGGATGGACAGTGCGATCCACAATATTTCACAAAATTTTGGTCGGAAAGACGACACGAAAGCCCAACCTACGGTCAACGCTGTAGTCGAGCCGATGGTATACACCGACAGCTTTTGTCTTACGGACTACGCTTACTAATTCGTGTCGCGACAGGAATTGAGGTCCGCGATTCAAATGTACCCTACCGACTAATGCACAACTCGACACTCAAAAGGTGCCTGTCTTTTATCCCGATTGACACGCCTCTGCCTAACGTCCTCCTTGCCGTCCTTCATCAATATTGGTTCAATATTCGGTGGGTGACCATCCACTTCCGCGCGCGGCAGGGTGGTCAATCGTTCCACAAATTCTTCCTGCTAATCGTCCTCACCGTTCGCCTTTATCAAGCATTACGTCGCTGTTTTAATTCTATTTCCAAGAATTTATAGGTCGGATTTGAGCATGGCCTGTTCCTCTGTAAATCCGCACCACCCCCCAGGGTTTTCACGTGTGACGTCTATTCTCTTGACCCTGTCTAGGCCGTTCGTTAGTGTTCTGCAAAGCTTGAGAGACGTTTACCTATGCAATCTTATCTCGCCGCAGCCGTGCAAATGACGGCGTCTGACACAAAAGAGGAAAACCTGCAACGAGCGGAATCCCTCGTGCGTGGGGCATCCAGGCACGGTGCTACGCTGGTAGTGTTGCCGGAGGTCTTTTCGTGGCGTGGCAAGAGCGGAGAGGCGGTTTTTGAGGCAGAAAACATTCCAGGGCCGACGACCGAGCGGCTCAGGACTTTAGCTCAGGAACTCGGGATCCACTTGATAACTGGTTCATTTCTTGAGAAATCCGACGACCACCGGTCTTACAATACGAGCCTCCTAATTAGCCCGGAGGGGCGAATTCTCTCTCGTTATCGCAAGATCCATCTTTTCGACGTCGATATACCCAACCGAGTCACCGTGAGGGAATCCGAGAATATCAAGGCTGGTGAGGAGACGGCAGCGGTAACAACAGCGATTGGTAATATAGGTCTGTCAATTTGCTATGATCTGCGCTTCCCCGAGTTATACAGGCAATTGGTTAACTGTGGTGCCCAAATAGTGTCAGTTCCTTCCGCTTTCACTTTTCCTACTGGAGCAGCTCATTGGGAAGTATTGCTTCGTGCGAGGGCTGTCGAAAACCAAGTCTATTTGATCGCACCAAATCAGATCGGACCGAATGTGCACGGATTTTCAGACTACGGACACTCGATGATTGTTGACCCTTGGGGGAAAGTGGCAGCGTGCGCCCAGGAAAAAGAAAGCTTCGTTACCGCCGAAATAAACCTGAACTACCTGTCCAGAGTGAGGAAGGAATTGCCGTGCCTAGAACATCAAAAACTTTAAGGCCGGCTGCCGTAAAAGCCTTCTTCCGCGTGGTCACGTCTACCGAGGCCCGCACACAGTTGGCACTAGCTTCCCCCACTACGAAACGTGAGTATATTCCCGTTGACGCCGCCGCCGGACGGATCCTGGCACAGCCGTTAAAATCCCGAGTTAATCTCCCGCATTTTAATCGCACAAATATGGACGGATACGCGGTACGGGCAGAGGATACATTTGGGGCGTCGCCCAGTCTTCCGACATACCTTAAATTAGTCGGCAATATCGAAATGGGCGAGGCCCCAAAAAAGCGAATTGGAAAAGGTGAAGCTGTACGTATAGCCACTGGTGGCATGTTGCCTCCCGGCGCAAATTCCATGGTTATGGTAGAATACACGGAGGAACTGGGGAACGGCACGGTGGAGATTTCGCGCCGGGTAGCTCCGTGGGAAAACATCCTTCGCACCGGTGAAGATATACAAAAACACGATGAGATCTTTCCGACGAGTAGACGGTTTCGCCCGCAAGATATCGGAGCACTCACTGGAGTGGGCATCACTAAGGTCCCCGTATTTAAGCACCCGAAGGTTGCTCTTATTTCTACGGGCGACGAAATCGTAGCACCTGAGCAAAACCCGCGGCCTGGTCAAATTCGAAATGTAAATCAGTACTCTCTGAAAGCGATGATCACCGAGTGTGGCGGAGTGACAAAAGACCTCGGGGTAATCAAGGATGATCCTGCGGCTTTTCGAAGGGCTATGACCCGAGCTTTACGAGTTTCCGATGTTACTGTCGTCTCCGGCGGAAGCTCAGTGGGAATCAAAGATATGGCTCTGGAAGTCATATCCTCTTTTCCTCGTTCGAAAGTATATTTCCACGGGATTTCAATAGCACCGGGTAAACCGACTATATTTGCCCAATCCCTTGGCAAGCCCGTGCTCGGATTACCGGGGCATCCAGTGTCGGCATTGGTTGTCTTTGCTTTATTTGGGGGACCTTTGATTCGTATGATGGGTGGAGAATCCTCTGCCTCGGCATTTCTCCCGGCAAGAACAGTTACCGCCTACTTAACCACCAATATCCCGTCCGCGCAGGGGCGAGAGGATTACGTGCGAGTTATGCTAGGAGAAAAGAACGGTGTACGCTCTGCCCGGCCTTTACCAGGCAAATCTGGTGCTATCTTCAGCTTGGTTCAGGCAGATGGGATGGTGTGCATACCTCAGAACCAAGAGGGTCGTGAAGCTGGCGAAACTGTAGAAGTCATCTTATTCTGACGCGTCGATATGAAAAAGGACCGTACATCACAAAACAATCATTCCGTATCGAGGCGCAACCGATACTTGAAAAAGACGCCCTTGGCGGAAGCCGTCACGAAGTTCCTCGGCGCTATAGCACCAAAGCGAAGGAACCAGAACACCCGGGTGGAAAAGGCACTGGGCCTAACTACAGCCAGCCCCATTTTCGCCATCCTTTCGGCGCCACATTATCACGGTGCAGCCATGGACGGCATTGCCGTGCGCGCCGCAGATACTTTTGGTGCCAGTGAGTTCTCTCCATTAACGTTGAAACTGCAGGTAGAAAAAAGAAGTCCAAAAGGATCAAAGTCTAAAGGATCCCCTCCCTTTCAATATGTCGACACTGGTAATCCTATACCCAGTTGGGCCAACGCTGTTGTAATGATCGAGCAAGTATTTAGGAAAGGAGCAAACGAGGTAGAGATCAGAACTTCTTCAACGCCTTGGCAGCACGTGCGATTGGTAGGAGAAGATATCGTGGCTACAGAGCCCCTACTTCCTAGAGGACACAAGCTTCGGCCATACGACCTTGGTGCTCTCCTAGCCTCCGGCCATACGCATGTTCCTGTAATCGCGCCACCGAAGGTTGGCATCATACCCACCGGGTCAGAACTTATTGAACCGGGTACAAATGCAGTTCCAGGCAATGTCATCGAATTTAACTCGCGTGTGGCTGGAGCGTTTGTTGAAGAATGGGGAGGAAAACCAAAGCGGTTGCCCTCGGTACCTGATGATCCCGACCTGATAAAAAATGCACTGAAGCGGGCCGCCAGAACCAGCGATGCGGTCGTTATCATTGCCGGATCCTCCGCAGGAGAACACGACTTCACTGTTAGGGTATTGGAATCACTGGGGGAAATCTTGGTGCATGGGATAGACGTCATGCCCGGAAAACCGGCAATTCTTGCGATCGTTAACGGAGTACCGGTTATAGGTCTTCCTGGTTATCCGGTTTCGGCCGTAGTAATTTGTCAACAAATCTTACGGAAACTCATTGCGCACCATCTCGGAAGAGAACCAGAAGAACCCCCACAAGTCTCAGCCACTCTGCCACGAAAGATCCCCTCCAGACTCGGGCTCGAGGAGTTCGTCCGCGTAGGCCTTGGCCGGGTAGGTAAGAAGGTAATTGCAAACCCGCTCGGACGAGGAGCAGGTGTAATCACTACTATGGTGAGGGCCGATGGGGTCCTGCGAATACCTTCGGCAGACGAAGGTTTCGACGCGGGGAAAAGGGTACAGATTGAACTGTTACGGTCAAAAGAAGAAATAGATAACACTATCCTCTTTACGGGGAGTAATGACCTGACTATTGGGTTACTGGACGATCAATTACGCGCGCAATATCCCGGTACAAAAATTTCCGCTAGCAATATAGGTTCCCTTGGCGGCCTAATTGCCCTCAAACGTAAAGAAGCGCACGTTGTCGGTTGCCATTTGTTAGACCCAACAACAGGTGCTTACAATCTATCTGACATAGACAAGCAGCTTCTTCGGCACTCCTCAGTCGTAGTGTCGTTAGTAGTGCGTGCCCAAGGATTAATAGTGCAAAAAGGCAACCCTACCGGGATCGAAGGTCTTGCCGATTTGACTCGCGAAAGCGTGTCTTTTATCAATCGCCAGCCCGGCTCGGGGACGCGCGTTTTGTTAGATTACGAACTGGAAAAACACAAGATAAAACCTAGTCACGTGAGAGGGTACGAGCGCGAGGGAACGACGCACATGGAGGTTGCAGCCGCAGTAGCTAGCGGACTAGTAGAAACAGGGCTCGGGGTTAAGTCTGCGGCCCGGGCGCTCAATCTCGACTTCGTGGCCGTAGGGCACGAAGAATACGATCTTATCTTCGATAAATCCTTTTTCCATAGTGAGAAGGGTCACAGGTTGCTGACTGTAATCAGATCGATTCCTTTCAAACAGGCCGTGGAACATTTGGAGGGATACAACACAGATAACACGGGCTCAATAAAGTCTCCCATCGCGACGCAACGGAAAATTTAAGGGAAGCACGAAAAGTATTGTCTCTCCATAAACACAGCACTGAAGTCACTCCAAGACAAGGTCTTAACTCTAACGCGAGATGGGCGGAAATACCTGATATGCGCGCCGTCGATAACCCATCGGCTGACCGGCTGCACCGGGCCTGTTGGTTCGTTACGCTCATTTTGACTATTGGTTTTTTGCTACCTTTCGTCGCTGCGAAGGGGATGTTCTTGGATGGTGTCACTTACGCAACTATCAGCCGAAACCTTGCCGAAGGGTGGGGAACCTGGTGGAAACCCTACTACACAGCGACGTTACATCCGGAATTTTACGAACACCCGCCGTTGGGTTTCATCATTCAATCAGCGTTTTTTTGGGTCTTAGGAGATGACTATCTCACCGAAAAGATATACGGCTTTGCCTCCATGTTTGTGTCGTTGGGCCTACTGGTACTGCTTTGGCGCCAGATTCTCGGCAGACGGAACGATCTCCTTAAGTTTTCATGGGTTCCAGTTCTATGTTGGATCACTCTTCCGCGCTGGCAGTGGACATATAAAAATAATTTACTGGAAAATACTTTAACTGTTTTCTGTTTACTGGGGTCTTTCTATGCTATGAGGGCGCTTGCCACAAGCGAATTCCGGGCCAAACTCTGGAACTCCTTTCTCGTGGGAATAGCAATAACAGCTGGATTTTTGACGAAAGGGCCGGTCGGACTTTTTCCTATCGCCCTGCCGTTTCTCTACTCAACCGTTACAAATGGAGAAGCCGGGCTCCGCCCCGGCCTAACCGTTTCTCTGCTGTCGGCATTATGGGTGTGTACCCTATTGGGATTAGTCCTGCTGTATGAGCCGGCCCGGACCAACATTACCCATTACCTCGGCAGTCAAGTGCTCACCTCGCTGACGGGAGACCGGACCGCGGGCACCATGGACGCAAGCCGGTTTGCGTTTCTCGGCTCCGTCTCTAGAGAATTATTTCTTCATATAATCATCGTTTTACCGGTACTCCTCTACGGTGCCATGAGGCACCAAGTGCATTGGTCCCCAGAGACATTTAAGAGGGCGGGCGCGTGCCTCCTGATAGCGCTTTCCGCCACTCTTCCAATTCTGGTCAGTTTTAAACAGCGTTCCTTTTATATCGTCCCAGCACTCCCTTATTTCGCACTATTTTTAAGTCTTCTCATTGCTCCAACACTCAGCCTCCTTTTCAAAAATTGGGCCATACAGCTCGAAAGCTTCATTGGGAAACGGTTTTATGCGGTAGGTGCAGCAATACTGTTTGCTATTCTGATTATCTCCTACGGGCTCCTAGATTGGCCCTACAGAGACCAACATGTTTTCCGGGATATAGAAGCGATCAAAACTGCAGTCCCTCAAGGGGAAATTATAGGCGTTGATACACAGAGAAAAGGCGACTGGCGGCTTCACGCCCACTTGTACCGATTTTTACGAATAAGCCTCGATGGAACGGAGACGGCTACGGGCCATCGCTTTTACCTTCATTCTCAGAAGACCTTAAAGCCCCCGCAGGGATTCCGAGCTACAAGTATTGAACTACACGATACAACACTTTTAAAAAAACGCTAAGTCTCTTCAGCAATCTCGAGCTTTCTCGGATTACTCAATCTTTATGCCACGAACCCGACATCCATGTATAAGTGGAACCGACGCCATAGTTCCAGATCGCGCCAATCGCCACACCGGAAAGGGCAGCCGCAACCCATCCCACACCTGCGTCAAAGAAGATTGATGCGATACCGACATTTGCTATAGCCCCGACACTGCATGTTAGTGCAAAGGACAACCAGCCCGTCAACCAACGGAATCCTCGCAGGCGCACATCCCCGTATGTAAGTAAGTTGTTCCAATAAAAATTTGTCGTCATGGCGATCAGGGTCGCAAAGCCCTGGCTCTTCGTGAATGTAATCTCGCATCCGCGAAATAGGATGGTCAAAGTGACAAAGTGTACCATCACTCCAAGGCCGCCAATTATACAAAAAGATAGGACCCTCGCGGACACTTGTCCGCGAAAACATTTCGTTAACAGCGCTATCCCAAACTCCCAGCCAACTCTCCAATCAAGCTTGCTACTCCCAAACTCACGCTCTCGAAATGTGTACGGTAATTCTTTTATACGAAGCGAATTGGGAGAAGATGCTAGAATATCGAACAAGAGCTTGAACCCACCGTCACCAAGGCGACGTACTACCGTCATGAACGTGCTCCGGCGTAGCATAAAAAAACCGCTCATCGGATCGTGCAATGAACGTCCTAAAATCCAAAGACTCACTTTCGTCGCGGTCTTGCTCAACCGCGTCCTTGACCGACTCCATCGGCCGGTACTGCCCCCTGGTGCATAACGACTACCAAGGACTAGATCGGCCTCCCCAGCTCTGAGTGTCTGGATCATAGCCTCGAGCAAATTTTCATCGTGTTGTAAATCGGCATCCATTACCCCTACGAAGGTCGCCGAACTCGCCAGCATTCCTTCTATGCACGCCGAGGCTAGGCCTCTCCGTTTGAGACGATGGATACACCGAACACGAACGTCATGTTCGCCCAATCCGCGCACCAATTCAGCAGTGCCATCTGGCGAGTCGTCATCAACGAATAATATTTCCCAAGACACCTGAGGGAGCGCAACCGCAACACGGTCGACCAGCCGAGCAACGTTTTGCTGTTCATTGAAGGTCGGGACAACAATAGATAACTCCGGAGAAGTGCGAGTCATGGCCTAATAGGTTCTACACGAATATAACTCTGTTGGAACATGTGCGCCCAGTACTCAAGTACCCTGTCGGGGACCTAGTTCGTAAGCCCACCAGAGCCGCGTGCGTTCAATCCAGTTATTAAAATTATATTTACGCACCCACTCGGGAAGCGTGCGATATATTAACCTGCTTTGAAACTCGAGCCCAGCAACTTCCTGGGGTTTTGTTGTAACAAATACCGTTTTCCGCGTATCGGACAGCTCTATCTCTTCCGCGTTTTGAACCTCCTTTATCGCAAGAGTTTCACGTTTATAATAATTTATATTCAGGACACGGCGATAAGGATCCTTCTCTATATAATACACCGTCGTCGCGTCCGGGTAATCTCGGTACAAGGCCTCATAAAGCGAAATATGAGGGTCTGCGGGGCGAAACAGAACAATCCCGAGAATAAACAAGTTAATGGTGCACACAACCAAAATTCCTCGCCAGACGTAAGCGTTAGGAATCATATGTTCGCTCAAAAATGCCTGCACTATCCTACCTGATTCCGCAAGAAGTAAAGGAACCAATCCTAAAAGTGGAAACAAGTAGCGCGTTTCTTTATGTCCGACAACGATATGAAATACCAAAAAGGGGACTAGCGCCCATGTCGCTGGATGTTTGACTCTATTCAGGACAAACAAGAAGCAGCTTAAAAGTACTACTAAACCTATCGGTGGTACTGCCCGGAAAAAAGTGGCCTTGAAGTAAAACCACCAGGGCGCGGTCCCAAAATCTGACAACTTGTCTAACCAAAGATCCTGCACAAAGTCATTCCAAACAGAGATTGTCCATTCCCCATAGAACCAACTATCAATGAACAACCCAGAACACATGGACACGCAGGCACCCACTAACAATAGAACAATGCCGCGGGCGTCCTCCCTTTTAAACATTATAAGCCACAGGCAGAGCCCCACCAAGGAAAACACTATTTGATAGCGAAATAGGAAGGACAGCCCTAACAACAAACCGATTGGAAAATAACGCCACTGGGATCGAGATCTTCCAACAAATAGCAGGCTGTAGCCAATCAGGAACAGTGATCCAGACCAATTTTCGGCAGAAAAACGCACATTGTTATAAACCGACGCCCACAAAAAAAATGACGAAAGCAGAAACCACTTCCGCTTGGTTTTGTCATCGGTATAAGCGAGGTACGAGAGATAGAAAAGGTAAATGCTAACGAATGATAGAGTGCCCGAAAGTAAGCGAAGTACCATGGCTACGCGAAAAGGATCATCATTCCCTAGCCAGCTAATCGACTTGTGAATGACTACAGCCAATGAGGGCTGAATCGTGGACCTTGTCCGGAAATGATACTCCCAGGGCAGGCTCTCCAACGGCGTGTACCCAAGTTTATAGCCGGCAAACTCTAAAATTTGGAAGTGTTCGTCGAAATGATGGTACCCCTCTGAAAACAGAGCGGCCACCAAAAGGACAAAAGCGCCCAATACGCACACGGACCGTTCAAACGTTAGATGCATATATATTCCCTGGCTTTACAACTCGCATTTCGGATCACTTGCCCCAACTGTCTAATTCTAGATGTTGTTTGATGATAGATGCGACAAAAACTTAAACAGGCGGAGGACTTATTTTTCCCCGCCCGTATCGCTTGCTCAGCCTTTTTTTGGACCTATGATTTCTCTAGCTATGCATGCCGCTCCTTTTTGCACTACATCCTCGTCCAAAATTACCCTTACCGGGATTTCTCGCAAAACGTTCGCGAACCGGCCCTTGTCTGTAAAGGAATCCATGAAGGCCCCCGATGTCATTTTTGGCAAGATTCTCCGAGCGATGCCACCGGCAATATAAACCCCGCCTATACTCATCGTAGTTAGCGCTAGGTTTCCAGCCTGCGCTCCATACAAGCTGACGAACATATCAATCGCCGCAGCGGAAAGTGGACAACTCCCCGAAGCGCCTGCCACGCCGATCACCGCAGCACCATCCTCTACCACCAATTTTTGGACCACTTGTGGGGAAGGCCGGAGGTTTGTCTCTATTTTGAGAAAGTTAAAGATGCTGACGAGTCCTGGACCAGACAGCACTCGTTCGTAAGAAATCCTTCCCGCGTGTAAATTTTTCAGGAACTCAAGAAGGCGAGTCTCCTTTGCGGTGCGCGGTGCAAAGTCACTGTGGCCACCTTCACTGGCAACGGGTCTGTGACACTGTCCGTCCCAAACGAGAAAGGCTTGCCCCAGACCCGACCCTGCAGCTATCAGGGCCCTGTTTCCCTGACGGTCCTTTCCCAAATTGACCCTCAGCAGACCACTTGGCCTCAGCGCCGGAAGCCCATAGCCCGCAGCTTCAATATCATTGAGTATTCGTACAGGACTACCGCTTAACGCCCGGCTTAAACTTTTGGCACTGACATTCCAATTCAGATTCGTCAACTGCGCCGTCCCGTCAAGCACCGGGCCAGAGACACCAAAAGCGCCGGCTGCTACAGGCCGATTGCCCACGTCAACTAAGAAAGCACGCACAGCTTCTTCGAGGGACGAAATTTCCGAGCTCGCCACACGCTTTTCAACAACCAGATCCAAGGCCGTCCCCGGTGATACGTCATACAAGCCCAGAGTCGTTTTTGTGGCGCCAATGTCACCTGCCATGACTAACCTGGTCATACCTGTTACCGCCCCTCCTGTTCCAACACTGCGGTTTACGGTGCATAGTTCCCAGGTTGCCTCAATACAAAATACGTAGCGGGCGAGCGCCTATTTCCTCTGTCTCATCTGAACCCCTATGCTATCGTCAATTAATACGAGATCCGTTACCCCAACAAAGAGGCCGGTACCTACTATTCCTGGTATCGCCAAGATCGAGCGCTCCAGTTCCTGCGGATTCTCAATTGCCTGTATGCCACAATCAATCAGCGCATTTCCATTATCGGAATAAAGGAGGCCGTTTTTGTCTTGCCGGGGAACTGGTACGAAGCTCAGCGTTTCCAGATGCCGGCAGCAAGGCACGACACCGAAGGGCACTACTTCGACCGGCAATTTGCCCCGTTCACCCAACTTTTTTACGAGTTTTTCTCTCCCTACTATGACGACAAATTTCCGCGCGGCAACCGCAACAATACGTTCACGGATTAGAGCCCCGCCATAGCCCTTAATTAGATTAAGGTCGGGATCAACTTCGTCTGCCCCATCTACTGCTATATCGATTTTGTCTACACTCTCAAAGGTTGTTAAGGGGATCCCTAATTCTCTCGCTAGTTGCATTGTATCTTCCGAGGTGGGAATTCCGCATATCGAAAAGCCCGAGCGAACCCGTTCACCGAGAGCACGAACAAACGCCGTAGCCGCTCTGCCAGTGCCCATCCCGACAACGTCTCCTTCTTTTACCAATTCTACTGCATGCTGGACTGCATCCATACTCGAATAACTCCCTATCCTCTCGGGACCTTTACGGTACTGGCCGGTATACAACAAATCGGGGGTCGCAAAGAAGCGCCAAGCCCAATGTCTCATGGCCACCCTAATGCCATACGACGCCCTGTGACATCCGCACCCGTGATTCAGAAAGACCGCGATACGGAATTAGATTCCTTTTTGAGCGCCAAAGCTAGGTTGTCATGCAATGCCAAAAGCCCCGCGGTTACGTCCGGTCCCACATGTACCCTCAATACTCGACGCCCTTTCTCGGCCACGACGCTGACATCCACTTCCGCTTGAAATCTGTTCAGAAGGCCCAATGTGTACTTTCTCCCGGGTATTTTAAAGTCCTTTTGGTCATCTGCCGTTATGTACAGAAATACCCCTAAATTCGGACCACCTTTGTGTAGTTGACCGGTTGAGTGCAGAAAACGGGGACCAAACCCGAGCGTCGTCGCAACCTTGGTTCCATCTCGGACGAGATGCCTAATCTTTTGTAGTAATACCATATTGGCAAGGTTCATTTCGACGAAGGCATTAACGGCAAAGTAATCGCCG
>CAYWPF010000153.1:0-25031 GCA_964460065.1 uncultured Enterobacteriaceae bacterium | reverse complement strand
CGTGGGGGAAACCGTCGCGTGTTTTCTTAACACCACAGCACCAGAAATGGACGCGGACGGTATGGGCGGCAAGGCCAAGATCCAGCCTCCGAACCGATTCGAAAAAGACAAAGAACGTCTCTGGCGTGGCCTAAAAGAGGGGACGTTATCGGTGGTCGGGACTGACAGTCTAACCTATTCTTCGTCTTTCAAAACGGACGGCGACTTTTGGGATTGCAGAGTGGGTATCAATCTGCAAGTCGCAGACACCCTGCCCCACAAGTTCCATGAAGGAGTCAACAAAGGCCGAATTGATCTGAACACTCTCGCCAAAGTCCTATCTGAGAATGCGGCGAAACTGTACGGCCTGTACGCTCAAAAAGGGGCGCTGGCCGTCGGCTCTGACGCAGATATCGTCGTTGTAGCCCCCGAAAAGGAAGCCATTCTGGGCGTTGCTCGGATGCGTTCGCGTGCCGACTATTCGTTATGGGAAGGGCGTCAAGTAAAAGGTATTCCCGTAAAAACCTTTCTCCGAGGAGAGCTGGTGATGGAAGACGGGGAAATCGTGGCCCCCGAACCACGCGGCCGCTTCGTTCAGCAGGTCGTTCAGCCTAGAGGATTGTGAGGTGTGATTATGGCACATTCCGAAGATAAGCGAGAAATATATGCACGGGCCCAATTAGGACATCGCCTAGGCTTTGGAAAATGCCCAGCTATCATCGTTGTCGATTTTCAAATCGGATTCACCGTACCCGAACAATCTCCCCTAGCCGGGAATCTGGACACTGAGGTTGAGGCCACAAACGACCTGATAGATGCGGCGCGTCACAAAGGCATCCCTGTTATCTTCACAGTGGTAGGGTATGACGCTCACCGGCAAGACGATGCCGGCCTTTGGCCACAAAAGGCCCCGTCTCTCCGCGCACTTACCCTTGGCAGTGATCTGGTAAAGTTAGATCCAAGACTCAAACAGGAACCCGGAGACTTATTGATCACGAAAAAATACGCCTCCGGATTTTTCGGGACCTATCTCGCTTCGACTTTGACGATGCAATCTGTCGATACAGCAATTATTGCGGGATGTACGACGAGTGGCTGCGTCAGGGCCACCGTTATGGACGCCCTAGCAAACGGATTTCGGCCGATCATACCAGTCGAATGTGTCGGGGACCGGGCACAAGAACCGCACGAGGCGAATTTGTTTGACATAGGGTCGAAATATGGTGACGTGCTTCCCCTCGAAGAAGTCCTGGCATACTTACGCGGATTATAAAACTTGGACGAAGATCTCGCCGTTAATGAAAATTTTCGCGCTATGCCAGCAACCAGCGACGTGGCCACCGTAATCAACAACAACAGGCGAGGCAGTATGGCTCGCTCTCTAGGCACTTCCGTACAGAATTGACCTAAGGTAGACTTCCCGGTTAAGGCCACAGGGAGATGCTAAGGGGGGGAGAGGACCTAATGCACCGTATCGCCAAATCTTGTTTTCTGATCGCGACGGTATTGATGACTTTGACGGGGTGTTCTGAGACCGGCTTGAAAGGTGATGGGCCTGTTATCTTAATAACAACCTCACTCGGGACCATCAAAGCTGAACTATACCCAGATAAGGCGCCGGAAACCGTTCGAAACTTTCTTTCTTACGTCGAAAACGGGTTCTACGACGGGACAATCTTTCATCGGGTTATCCGGGGTTTTATGATTCAAGGTGGCGGGTTTAATAGCGAAATGGAAAAGAAACAAACCAGGGCGCCGGTGAAGAATGAAGCCAACAATGGCTTGCAAAACGAGGTCGGGACGTTGGCAATGGCCCGCACTTCAGAACTCGATTCGGCCACATCTCAGTTTTTTATCAATGCAAAACACAACGATTTCCTGGATCACAAAAATGACACTATTAAGGGGTTTGGTTACTGTGTATTCGGTAAGGTGTTCGACGGCATGAACGTCGTACGACAAATCGAAAAGGTAACGACGGGCAGAAAAGGCGGGCACGGCAACGTCCCTACAGACCCTGTGGTTATTAAATCGATACGCTTACTGGAAAGTCCGGGCAACACTTAAACGGAGGATTGTATGAATCTCGTACCGAAACGCCAGCTGGCGATGTTAGGAACGTTCCTCGTACTCGGCTGCTCCTTGTTCTTCGCGAACCCGCAGACCTCCTCAGCCGGCATGAGCGAAGGGGTGCAACAAGCACTGGATAAGAGCAAGTACGTCTATATCCAGACTGAGCGGAAGGACAGGACCTTCGGATCCAAGGCAGAAATTTGGTTTATGGAGTACGAAAAAGCCATCTGGGTCGCGTCGATGGAAACCACTTACCGAGCGCGTCGAATTGCCGCGGGGCGAACCAGAGCGAAAATATGGGTGGGGTCCAGGACCGGGCCACTCATCGAGGCGAACGGTGCCTTCGTGGAAGATCCCGCGATAAACGAGGTGCTCTTTGAACGATTTGCCGACCAGTACCCTGACGGATGGCCGAAGTATGAAGCGAGATTCCGCGAAGGGCTCGCGAAGCGAGGTTCTTATGTTTTAATAAAATATACGCCCACAGAATCCTCCGCCAAGACATTACCAACCGATGTGGTTGCATCGCTCGATGCCAGCAAATACATCTATATTCAGTCCGAGCGGAAGGACGGCACCTTCGGATCGAAGGCTGAGATTTGGTTCATGCACCACGACGGGGCGGTGTGGGTTGGAACTCCAATGTCCACTTACCGAGTTAAACGAATTATTGCGGGCAGAACAAGGGCAAAAGTATGGGTCGGGTCACCCGAGGGGCCGGCGTTCCATGCCGAAGGGTCCTTAGTCGAAGATTTAGCCGTCAACGATCGCATGTATGAAATATTTGCGCAGAAATACCCTAAAAGTTGGAAGACATACGAGGCCCGGTTCCAGACCGAGCTCGCTGACGGCTCTCGGACGTTAGTGCGTTACGTTCCGACTAATAACTAGACCGACGTTCGAAAACAGGCGCCATGTCGTTCAGGCCAAAAGGGCATTGCTCGTGTCTTTCGGAAGCAACTACGGGTAAACCAAGAACAAACGGGCGACAAAATGGAGAGTGTACGGGATAGTTGGTCAGGGACTTTCGGATTTGTACTCGCCGCCGTCGGTTCCGCCGTCGGCCTCGGTAATATTTGGCGATTTCCCTACATCGCAGGAGAATTCGGCGGCGCGGCCTTCATCTTAGTCTACTTGGCCTGCGTCGCGGCGGTCGGGATACCGATCATGGTCGCGGAGCTTCTTATCGGTCGCAGTAGCCAATTAAACATTGTCGGTGCGTTTCAAAAACTGCGACCCAGGACCCCCTGGTTCCTAACGGGTTGGATTGGCGTAGCGACAGGTTTCGTTCTCCTTTCCTACTACTCTGTCGTAGGCGGTTGGGTCCTTCACTACATCTCTTTGGCTCTACTGAACGCCTTTGATGGCCAGTCCACCATCGCTGTTAAACAACTTTTCGTTACGCTTTCCACCAACAAATTTCTTCAGATTTTCTGGCACGCGACATTCATGGTAATTACGATCTTGTTCGTGTCCCGAGGGATCCCGCGTGGCATTGAAATTGCAAACAAAATCATGATGCCCGCGCTGTTCCTAATGCTGTGTTTTCTCTGCGTGTACGCGCTCCGGACCGACGGTGCGAGCGCTGGGCTCGCTTTTTTGCTAACGCCTCATTGGGACAAGATTGGACCGAGAGCAATCCTCGAAGCACTAGGCCAAGCATTCTTTTCACTCAGCGTCGGGATGGGGACACTTGTGACGTACGGGAGCTATCTTCGACAAAACTCCAATTTGCCACGGGCCGCCTGCATGGTAGCAACAAGTGACACATTAATCGCTATCCTTGCTGGTTTTGTTATCTTCCCGTTTGTATTTACGTTTGGATTAGCGCCCAATAACGGTCCGGCACTGGTGTTCGAAACATTGCCTGCAGCGTTTGGACAACTTCCGTTCGGTGAATACCTGGCGCTTCTGTTTTTTCTATTACTTACTTTCGCGGCATTGAGTTCCGCGATGCCCTTACTCGAGGTCGTGGTGGCGTATTTCGTAGATGAGAAACAGTGGGCTCGCGGCCGGGCTAGCTGGCTCATGGGCGGCCTTATTTTTCTGGCGGGCGTTCCGTCGGCCGCCGATGATGCGTTCTTTACCATAGCGGACATGCTTACTACGAACGTTTTATTACCCGTCGGCGGATTGTTGGTCGCTCTCTTCGTCGGATGGACACTCACACACGATGAGCGACGTTCCCAAATTCCACGAGCAGTTTTGGCCGACGGGAATTACCACGGATGGCTGGTGCTTGTTCGATTCGTCGCCCCAATAGCCGTCGCGATAATTTTGTGGTTTCGTCTAGCCGAGCTTTTCGCCGGATGAATCTTTTTCGAAACAGTAGTTGCAGCATCTGTCCCTGTCGTGGATCCGGTCGTTCCGACAAGGAAGGGTTTTAGGCACTATCACTAGTTCGCCCTCCTAGCCCAGCTATTAGAGAGGACCCATATGGATTGGACCGCACTGATAAATGCCACAAACTCTATCTATAGGAATGCCGCTCAGGAAACGCTATCCCGCATTCGGAACAGTTGGTGGGTCAGCCTGTTACCCTTTCTCTACACGCCATTGATATTTCTCTCGGCGATGATTTTTAGCCAAATGGGATTTGCTGGAGGTCTCCTCGTCGGACTAGTCATGGCTCTATGCACTGGATCCTACTTGTACTTCATCGATGGAACCGTGCACGGGCAACGGGTCAATGCTTCCGACCTGTTGGACAGCTGGAGGCCCCACTTTGGCTCGGTCATTACTATATTATTTTTTATGACTATTGTCCGTATGTTGTTCACTTTTGTGGGATATGGTGCAGCGTCAGGCACAGGGTATTTCTTGTTACACTTGGTGTTGCCAATCGTCCTCAGCCCGATACCGGAGATCATTTACCAGGGGCGGTCCGAGGGATTCGCGATGCCGCAGGAGAGCATAGAGTTTTTGAGAGAGAATAGCGTGGAGTGGTTCTTGCCTCTCCTGGGAATTGTCGTTCTGTTATCTGCCGTCACGGGCATCGCGCCTTCGGGTCTCGCTGCGTCACTATTCTTTCCGCTCGACATGCTGGCTGTGCCTATGCAAATTGGAAGGACACAGTTCTTAGCCTTCCCGGTTGGGTTTTGGAACACTATGCCCGCCCTACTCTGGGCGCTCTTCGCTTCGGTCATCGTCTATGTCCTTATGGTCTTCAGAGGGCTTTTATTCAAGGAACTAGCAAGCGGTACGCGCCGACAGCGTATATTTCGCTGGAGAGCCGGACCAGAACAGCCACGCAAAAACGTTTAATTTTGCCTGGCCATCGACGCATGAATTGCTACAAATCGTCGTTGTTGGTCAGAAAAATCCTAATCGCCAACACTTAAGTCAAGGTCCTCAAGGATTTGCTCCTCGTCGATACTCAACTCAAAATCATCCAAAACCTGTTCTTCGCCCACCCCCAATTCGGTGTCGTTCCACGCCTCTTCCGACCATGATTCTTGGTCATCCTCGCCATCGCTGAATAAACCATCGGCATTTTCCGCCAATGCAGAGTCCCCTCCGTCCACATCGTCAAAATCTAACCTATATTCGTCGGGCTCCTGCTCAGTATCAAAATCTTTAGAATCTCCAGCCAAGGCCTCATCTGAGGGCGCAGCGTCAAATTGTCCTACCGCGCCTTCGTCTTCAAAGACCTCCTGGGTATCATCACCCCTCCATTCGGCAACAGCTGACTGCATTGGCCGTACCAGCGCGAGGGGGATCCCGTACATTACCTCGGTACCAGGTTTACCCATCATCACGTAGGAGGCCTCCTCGTCATCCTCTTCTATAAAGAAGACACCGGTCATCGTCCGCCGACCGCCCACGAACTGTATGGTTTCGACACGGAAAAATTTTCCCATAATTTCACCGTTGATGTTTCGTTGATCCCCCACCCGCCTCACAGCCCACCCGTTTTCCGTGGCGACATCTTGAAACAACATAATCGCGACTTGGGGTGGAACTTTCAGTGCAAGTCTTTCACCCACTTTTACTTTCGTAGTATTTTTCTTAGGCAAACCGGGGATCACTGACGTAACGGTCGACGTCACGTTGCCGCATGCTAATGCTCCCGTAAGGCAAAGGCCCACAAAAGCAATAGTGGCCTTCCGTGTCACAAACTTAATCTTCACAAAAACTCCACCCCCGTTCATTACCGCCTGGTAACTACACATGTTGGGCAAGATCCACAATAGGAGCCAGTTGTCTAATCGCTTCGACACCGTCTCCGGTCGCTGCAGCCGCCGCGCCGACGATAATGCGCGTTACTCCAGCCGCGTCATATTTTTTAAGGAGATCCGTGGTTATTTCTCCCTTAGGACTCCCCAACAACATAACAGAGAATGCCAGGGCATTTGGATCACGGCCGTCTTCCTCGGCCAGTCTGCGAATCACGGGTATATCGTCGGCCGCCTGCTCGGGTGTGAGGCCGCCTGGACACCAGCCGTCCGCATATCGCGCTACACGTTTCAGGGCATAGCGCCGGTCGTGTGCGCCTAAATATATAGGCGGCATTGGCGTTTGGACCGGTTTCGGAAACATTTTGACGGGGGGAAAGTTCACAATGTCGCCGTTATAACTGGCCTCCTCGGCTGTCCATAATTCACGTATCGCTTCAACAGATTCTCTTAAGTGCTGCCATCGTCTTTCGAACTGCACGCCCATGACCTTTGCCTCCTCCGGAAACCACCCCGCCCCGACACCCATCAGCAACCGGCCATCCGAAAACAAATCTACGCTAGCGGCCGCCTTCGCAGTCGTAATGGCGTCTCTCTCCGGCAATAAACAAATTCCCGTACCTAGTTTTATAACCTTCGTTGCATGGGCCGCCGTTGCCAAGGCAACAAATGGGTCAATGAGGTGCGCATAGAATTCAGGCACTCGTCCGTCTTTCGAACGTGGATAATAGGTCTTGTAATCAACCGGAATGACCAAATGCTCTGCTACCCAAAATGATTCAAATCCAAGTTGCTCGGCCTCAGACGCGATCCTCCCGGGCTGCCCCGAAGCTTCTGTCAAAAAGGCAAGAACTCCTATGTGCATAAACTCTTCCTTCCTCTATACCCCGCCGGCGCTTTTTGATTAGACTACACGAATATATTGCGAAACAGAATTAGGCCCCATTGCTGCGTCTATCAAACTTTTTGAGTTATGCATTTGAATCTTCCAATTTTATTTTTGTGTATCGCTTTTGGCCGTCTCGGCATTCCAGCCCTCGCTGTCGCTGCGAATGATCAAACAACACCGGGAAAAATTGTCCCATTCAGTAGTAATGCTACGACACGGCTCAGCCCGCAAAAGAACGCGCGGTCCCAGACCGCGTCAGAGCGCGCCACCAAAGACACAGAATCGCCAGACCCTGCGGCTATATTTTTGCAAGGTTACCGATCTTTCGAGAAAGAAGACTGGCTCGCCGCGCAAAATACTTTCGAATCTCTGCACGACAGGTCTTTTGTTCTCGAAGACTACGTCTTGTATTTCTTAGGCGAGGCCTTTCGGCGAACGGGCAAGCTCGACAAAGCACGAGCCGTCCTCGTGCGTCTATTGAATCAGTCCGCTCCAACGGTCTGGGAAAGCCGGGCCGCGCTCCAGGTCGCCGCGATCAACCAGACGAAAAACAAATGGAAAGCCTCGTTTGATTATGCGCAACGGGGATATAAAACAGCGAAACCCAATGGCCCAATTCAACAAGAGTCCTTGTTCCTGATGGCTCGGTCGGAGGAAAAACAAGGTCAGTGGCTTAATGCGTACCGCCGTTACCAAGAGCTTCGACAGATGGCGCCCCTGTCATCGTGGGCCCGAGAAGCTAGGGGCCGTGTACACACACTGAGAGCAACACATGCAGGCGAGCTGGCATTGAGGACATCCGAAGCCTATCTCGCTGAGGCGTCGTTGTTCCTTAAGGAGGCCGACGTTGATTCGGCACAAGCTTTAGCTCAAGAGTTGGCCGCTCGCTTCGCAGCGAACGACACAGCTACACCTTCCGCCTTGCTGCATCTGGCAAACATTTATAAACGCAGCGGGCAGTACGAACTCGCAACTGAGGGGTGGCGAAACATCGCCTCTCGTTATCCATCACATCCCCTCGCAAAGAACGCCCTATATAATTGGGCTCAGGCTTTATGGAACAGAGACGAGGACTCGTCCGCTTTGGCGCTGTTCCAACGTCTGGCCGCTCGGTACCCTGATTCGCCGATTGCGAAGGATGCCCTATACGCAAGCGGTCGGATTTTCCAAGCGAAAAAGCAACACGAAGAAGCCTCGTCCTCGTACGAGGATCTCCGACGACGCTTTCCTCAGAACAAACTCGCAGTGGAATCTCTTTGGAACCAAGGTTGGATGGCCTATGAAGCACAGAAATACAGCGAGGCTCAAAGACTATTTATCCGCGCGGTAGAGCATGAAAAGGTGGATTCGCACGCGGGCAGAAGCCTTTACTGGCTTGGCCGTACCAAAGAAAAAAGGGGCCGCGCACTGGATGCCCGGCCCCACTATCGCGAAATACTCCGTCAGTCCCCCAACGGGTATTACGCTTTGTGGGCGGAGAAGCGGTTAGGTGTTCGATTAGGACCACTGCCCCTCGCTTCCCCTGGGGCACCGAAGAAACCGGCTCTTCCGGCGGACCAACAAATTCATTTTGACCGGTTTAATCTACTCGCACGATCGGGCCTCTTCTCTCTCGCGCACAAAGAACTCGAAAGAATGGGCCGGGACGCGCCCGCCAACACGCGCTGGCGCAAATTCCTTCTCGCCTTGGCGGTCCAGATAGGCGATCACACCACTGCATTTGATTTCGCGAAGCGTATAAAATTCTCGCCTGCAGTCCGTCGGACCTACATGTATCCGAAAGCGTTCTGGCCATCGATTCAAGCCCATTCAAAACGAAGTGGGATCGACCCTTTCCTTGTAATCTCCTTAATTCGTCAGGAAAGCCTTTTTAATCCTTTCGCGGTATCGCACGCAAATGCGTATGGCTTAATGCAACTGTTACCCAGCACCGCCGCCCGCTTTACCCGTGGGATTGTAAACGATTCGACTCTCCTGACAGATCCCGAGACCAACATACGTGTTGGAACCGGGTACCTGCGCGGTTTATTGGACCAATATCAAGGAAGCATAATCCTTGCATTAGCAGCCTATAATGCCGGAGAGACCCCAGCCGACAAATGGCATACCCGATCTCGTGATTTAGACGCGGATGAATTTATTGAGAATATTAGTTACCGAGAAACGCGCAAATACGTCAAGCTGGTCCTCCGCAACTACAGAATGTACAATCGCATGTACGAACCAACGAAAAATGCGCTCAATCTTCGATTGCCCTAAACGCGATCCAACAGTGCCAGCACCTTTCGCGGAAGACCGCCGAATGGACCGTTCGACATGATAAGAAGGACGTCACCGGCAAGACACTCCTCATCAAGCAGCTCTATAATTTGTGCTGGGCTTAGGCCAGCCTGTACATAGTGCCCTGCCGACCGGAGAGTCGCTGCCAATTCTCCAGTGGAGAACATGTCTTCCGCATCCACGGGATCTTGGATCTTAGCAATAACTTCACCCACGATGGCCCGGTCTGCTCGCCCCAGGGCATCGGCCAGAGGTGCCTGAAATACTTTGCGACGGCAGGTGTTAGACCGTGGTTCGAAAATGGCCCAAAGTCGGCGGCCAGGAAAACGCGAACGCAAGGCCTCTATCGAAACCCGCACTGCGGTCGGGTGGTGCGCAAAATCATCTACTATCGTGACGCCCCTCGCTGTACCTATTAATTCCTGGCGTCGTTCTACTCCTCTGAAAGTGGCTAAAGCCGCGCGTGCTTGTGCCGCGGAAATTTCAATATGAGAGCATAGAGCAATGACGCCTAGCGCATTCAGCACGTTCATGCGGCCCATCAGAGGACTTACAAAATCGCCATATTTAGATCCATAGCGCGTGACACGAAACGTAGTATTGCTTCCGTCATCAAGAACGTCGTGGGCTTGCCAGTCGGCGCTCTGCCCTATCCCGAATGTCTCGTACGGCTGTCCGGAAGCTTGAAGCACCGTACGAACTTCCGGGTAATGGTTACAAGCGACTATCGGCGCTCCACCGGGAACAATATCAAGAAGTCGTCTAAAAGCCCGCCTTATCTGCTCCAGATCTTTGTAGATGTCAGCATGGTCGAACTCAATCGCATTCAACAAGAGCGCGCTTGGACAATAATGTAGAAACTTTGGGCCTTTATCAAAAAAAGCCGAATCGTACTCGTCGCCTTCAATGACAAAGTCCCCGCCTTCGCCAATTGCATAGCCACTACCAAAATTTCTGCTAATTCCCCCTACCAACATTCCGGGTCGGCGCCCTGCCTGTTCGAGAATCCATGCGAGCATGGCGGTACTTGTAGTTTTTCCGTGGGTTCCCGTAACGACAATTCGACGCTTATCCTCCAGAAAAAATTTCGTCACCGCCTGCGGGAAAGAAATGTAATCCAGCTCAGATTGGAGCAAGCCTACAACCTCAGGATTGTTCCTCGACACCGCATTTCCAACGATGACAAGATCGGGAGCACCGCACAGATTTTTGGGGTCGTATCCGGCATCAACCTTGATGGCGTGACGGGCCAGAAAATCGCTCATCGGTGGGTACACTGCAGTGTCCGAACCGGACACGTGATAGCCGCACTCCTTCAACATGACCGCTAGCGTCGCCATGCCCACTCCTCCAATCGCGATGCAATGGACATGGCGGACGCTCCGAGGATCCAGTTCCGTAATGTGAGCCATACAGGTTGTCACCGCCCCGACCGGCTATGTTTTAGGAGGCCAGGGACGTAACAGTAGGGTCACGTGGCTCAGCCAAGGCCTCATTCCCCGACGGCTCATCGACTCCCTCAATAATGGGGCCGACTTCCGGCACTTCTTCGACTTGTGTGAGTTTGATCGTCGACCGTGTCGGACCTGCGAGCCGACTGCTAGGCGTCTCGGTACCATCGATATCATCAAGAACGACCTTCATTAGCGCGTCGTGCAGAATAGGGCGAAAGGCGGAAAGCTTCTCATTTTTGCGCGTTGGGTGCACGCGATTACTCAATACAATGACCTGGATCTTCCTTCTGACATCCACCCACATTGACGTGCCTGTAAAACCCAAATGCCCAACAGATGCTGTAGAAAATGCCTCCCCGGCGGTAGAGCCCTGGCTACTGGGTGTATCCCATCCCAGCGCCCAGGAACTCCCTGGCACACGTCCGTCCTGGGTCCAAAATTCACGAAGGACCGATTGCGGCAAGAAGTTACTGTCACCGTAGTAACAATGGATCAACTCAGAGACTAAGCGGTGCACATCGTCAACTGGTGCGAAGAGACCTGCGTGCCCGGCCACGCCTCCCATGGCATATGCATTGTCATCGTGGACCTCACCGCAGAGAATACGCTTTCGCCAGGGACAATCCTCGGTAGCGGCGATCATCTCTGTGGCCGGTTCTAGTTTTTTTTGTCGCAAAGTCTCGAGATTTATAAAGCCGATCGCCTTTAGCCCCAACGGTCGGTAAATCTTTTCCCAGCAGTACTGGTCAAGCCCCATACCGCTGACGTCTTCAACAAGCGCACCAAGGAGCATAAAACCAAGGTCACTGTATTCTACTCCAGCACCAGGTTCAAATACGACCTTTTCCCGCTGCAATTGAGCATAAATGAACTCACGTGCGCTTTGTGAAGCCATCGTCGCCAATTGTCCGATACCACGCTTCTTTTGCGCCAAATCCTCGTAGTAAGGCTGCCAGGCCGGTAGTCCCGACGAATGGGACAGCAACTGTCTTATGGTTATGGCGTTTTTGCCGTGCACGCCGAAATTAGGGAAAAATCGGCTGATTTTATCATCGAGTTTGACTTTTTTTTCCGCGACAAATCGCATAAGCGCGATCGTTGTAGCAAGCGGCTTAGTCAGAGATGCAAGATCGAATACCGTATCTTCCAGCAAGGGGGTCTCGCTCGGCACCACGCTTTTCGACCCAAAGGCCTTGCGATAGAGGGTCTCACCGTCCCGGTCAACCAACACCACCACGCCAGGGAATGTGCCATTGCCCACCGCACCTTCCAGTACCTCATCGACCACCGAGAAGTCCATCCTCTCCTCCTCCCATTTATGCTACTGCAGTCTCTAGAAATTCTAACGTATTCCTTTCGCCGTCCAATCTAACCCGCGTTCCAAGCGGCAACGTAAAATTCTCCCGTCCGTGTCCGGCGGGTAATCCAAATCCAACGGGGTATGAGTAATCGGCAAAAATGTCCGAGACAACTGACAGGAGCAAGGTCGGATCTTCGTCTTTTCCCCGGCACCCATTCATCTCCCCTAGCACCACACCCGCCAACTCTTCGAAAATTCCGGCTTGTTTTAATTGGGTCAGCATTCTATCTACCCGATACGGCGCTTCCCCCACATCTTCGAGGAACAGGATAGCCTTTCCTGGACTAAATGCAAATGGCGTTCCTAAGGTCGCAGTCAGAATGGACAAGCATCCCCCAACGAGATTCCCCTCTCCAATGCCTCCTCTAAGGGTAGTTGGATAAGACAAATGCTCTAAACCCTGCCCCACCGTCAGTAGCCCAAACAGATGCAAGAGCGAATCTTCCGAAGGGCCACTCGCAAACTCGCCGGCTACTACCGGCCCGTGGAAACAAACCATCCGGGTTTCTTGTACAAACAAATTCAGCAATGCCGTCGCATCACTGTAGCCAATAAAGATCTTGCTAATATCCCTGATATCCTCTCGTGCAAGCAGCGGAACTAACCGACCTGAGCCGTACCCCGCGCGGCTGCAGAAGATTGCGCTGATTCCCGGGTCATGGAGCATCTCTATCAATTCCGCTGCGCGGTCTTCATCCGATCCGGCGAAAAACCGATCTCGGTACAGCGCCCTCGTCCCTATCCGAACGGAGAAGCCAGCCTTTTCTAATACGGCCACACCACGCTTCAATTTCGCATCTTCGACGGCGGCCGCCGGAGATACAATTCCGATTGTGTCTCCAACATACAAGCGAGGAGGCTTTCTCATGGTTGCTACTCAGGCCCCCCTGCCCGGCCGGGGCTGGCCACCCTCCTTCTTGTTTTTCCTACTGGTTTGTTGTCTTGCCACTTCACTTTATCCAGAAAAACATTCCCGAATGCAATATCGGCGTTCGGTGTCACTCCCCACGGGATGTTCACAGCGGACAACGGAGTCCGTGTCCAGACGATTTCCTCAATTCAAAACAGTCCCTCATCGTACTCCCAGCGGTGGCTTGAGACCTTCCAACGTGAAGAGAAAACATCTACGCACCAAGGAGGCCCTGTACCATGACCAGACAGTCTCGTATATTCTAAGCAAGAACAGCGAGGAGGCGACCATGGCAGCTCATTCATCTGATCAACCGGCGCAAACGTTTTCGTTCCAGGCCGAAACAAAACAACTTTTAAATCTTGTCATTCACTCTCTCTACACGAACAAGGATATTTTTCTGCGAGAACTGATATCCAATGCCTCCGACGCATTAGATAAATTGCGTTTCGAATCACTGACGCAATCCGATTTACTGCCCGATACGACCACACTCGAGATCCGTCTTGAAGTCGACAAGAAGACCAGGACACTGTCCGTTACAGACAACGGAATTGGTATGTCGCGCGAGGAGGTCGTCACAAACATCGGGACTATCGCGAAATCAGGAACGCGGGCGCTCCTGGACCAGGTGCAAAAGGACGGAAAATCGCCGGAAGCTCTATCGGAACTCATTGGCCGGTTCGGAGTCGGCTTCTATTCTGCATTTATGGTCGCCAACAAGGTGACGCTGACGACCCGAAAGGCTGGGGAGGAAAACTCCACGATGTGGGAATCGACAGGGGACGGTGAATATTCCCTGCAAGACACCTCACGAGATAGTTGCGGCACCTCCATTACTTTGCACCTAAAGGCCGCGGATCCTGACAATGGAATAGAAGATTATACGGACCAGTGGATATTGGCCAACATTGTTAAGCTTCATTCCGACTTCGTCACGTATCCTATCAAAAACAAACAAGTGCGTGAGGAAGTAGAACGAGACAGTGATGGAAAATCCAAAGAAGGCGCGAAGACCAACCTGATCACCGAGGATAAAACGCTCAACTCAATGAAACCTCTCTGGACTAGACAACAGTCGGAGGTGTCAGAAGAAGAATATACGGAGTTCTACAAACACCTTTCTCATGATTGGACCGCTCCACTTAAAACTTTCAAATTCCGTGCCGAGGGCCGCTTCGAATTCCAGGCGCTCATATTCCTTCCGGCCCAGGCCCCATTCGATATGTCCTTTCATGCCTCGCCCTTCGGCTTACAGCTGTACGCGCAACGAGTGCTCATTATGGAACAATGTGAGGAACTCATCCCACGGTATTTGCGCTTCCTGAAAGGAGTAGTGGATTCTGCCGATCTACCGTTAAATGTCTCTCGTCAACGCTTACAACAGGACCGGCACATTTCCCAGATGCGTAGCTGGCTCACAAAAAAGGTTTTGGACGAACTCCGCAGCTTGGCCGACAATGATACCGATGAATATCTTAAGTTTTGGGAGCCGTTTGGTCGTGTGCTGAAAGAAGGGCTCAGTACCGATCCTGAGAATAAAGACAAGATAGCCCCGTTGCTGCTCTTTCCTTCTTCGAAAGAAAACGAAAAATTGGTCAGTCTCAAAGACTATGTAGAGCGCATGCCCCTCGCGCAGCCCGAAATATTTTATCTGACGGGCGAGTCCTTGAACGCCGTAAAACACTCGCCACATTTGGAGGCTTTCGCCGAAAAGGGTCATGAGGTCCTGTACTTAACAGATCCTGTCGACGAGCTCGTTGTCCAATCCCTGCCAGAATTCGACGGGAAAAAGTTAAAATCGATAGGAAAAGGAACCGTCCAACTGGGAACGGAAAGCGAGCGCGAGGAAGCGGAACAGGAACTGCAAACAAAATCAAAGAATTTTACGGAGCTGTTAAAAACACTTCAGGAACACTTGGCGCAAAATATTAAGGAGGTCCGTTTATCTAACCGTCTTCGAAGTTCCCCGGTATGCCTAGTAAGCGAGGACGACGAACACAGTCCTCAAATGGAGCGGCTGCTCCAGCAGGCCCAGCAGAACGTGCCCAAACAGAAACGGATTATGGAACTGAATCCACACCACCAGCTTCTCGAAAGAATCAGGACCATCTACGAAGAAAAGAAAGACTCCCAAGCGATAAAAACTTACGCTGAACTTCTTTTGGGATATGGTCTGCTGGCCGAGGGATCTGAAATTGCCGATCCCGTTAGTTTCAACAAGCACTTAGTACAGCTCATGGAAAACAATCTGCAGGACACTTAATATTATGTCTTTCCGTATCGGTCACGGAGTGGATACACACCGGCTGGAACCGGGCCGCAGGCTGATCCTGGGCGGCGTTCAGATACCCTTTGAACGCGGGCTTGCCGGACACTCGGACGCTGACATAGTCTGCCACGCGCTCGCCAATGCCCTACTAGGGGGCATCGGCGAAGGCGATATTGGCGAGCACTTCCCCGACACCAACCAGCGATACAAAGGTATGTCTAGCCTACATCTTCTAAGCATCGTCGTAAAAAAGGTCGGAGAAAAGGGATTCCGCATACAAAACGCGGACCTAACATTGATAGCGGAACATCCAAAAATCGGGCCGTACAAGGACGACATGCGAACTAACTTGAGCCAGGCTTTGGGCATCGGGTGGTCAGCGATTAATGTCAAAGCCACAAGCGGAGAAAAGATGGGTTTCGTAGGACGAGGCGAAGGCATGACCGCTGAAGCCGTCGTCCTTTTAGAATCTGCAGAAGAATAGGATGATCGACGTGCAAGTGTCCAAGCCAGGCCCCCAACGGTGACCTTTCTAGCGCCCGATTCCTAAGCCAATGTTCCCCACAAATCGGGCCTCGGAGAATTGGACGACCAGATTGGGCCACAGAGTCTTTTACACGCTTTCTCGAAACAATGGTTCCGAATAAGAACTTGGTCCCAACGGGAATCGAACCCGTGTTACCGACGTGAGAGGCCGGCGTCCTAACCGCTAGACGATGGGACCGAAGAAGGCTGAGGTGGTAGGACTCGAACCTACAATCGCCTGAACCAGAATCAGGTGGCTTACCAATTAGCCCACACCTCAGTGGGCCTTAGAATAAATAAGCCACTCCGCGAAGTCAAGATTTCAGGCCCACGGCTCGGGTCAATGCGCGATCGATCCTTTCCAGGCAACGTCGTTTGCCCAAAACTTCCATGACCTCAAAAATTCCAGGGCTTGCCGTTCTGCCAGTAAGCGCAACCCGCAGGGGCTGGGCCACTTTACCTAGCTTCACCCCGCTTTTCTCGCTAAACAAATTCAAAACATTGTGTAATTCGGCCTCTTCCCATGTCGTCATTTCTTGCAATTTTGACCGTACCGCGGCCAATAACTCGAGCGATGGTGGCTTCAAGAACATCTTGGCTGCATATTCCTCTGGTTCTATCTCCTCACTGATAAAGAAGCTCGCCTGTTCGACGAGATCCGCGAGCGTCTTCGCCCGCGGTTGTAACGTCGTTACCATGCGCGCCGCCCATGCGTCATCGGCTATACCGTACGCTTTCTCCGGCCAGAAGGCGGAGAGCTCATGCATGAGCTGCTGTGTCGTTTTCCGACTGAGATAGTGGGCATTGAGCCATATTAATTTTTCCTCATTGAAAACCCCCGCCGAGGCGCCCACGTCAGCAAGTCTGAATTTCCGTTCGAGTTCCGAAAAAGAAAAAACCTCTGCGTCGCCATGGGACCAGCCAAGGCGTGCCAAGAAATTTGTAAGGGCCTCGGGTAAGTACCCATTCTCCCTATACGTGCGAACCGAGGTTGCTCCGTGACGCTTACTGAGCGGGGATCGGTCAGGTCCTAAAATAAGGGGCAAATGGGCGAATCGAGGTATCGGAGCCCCTATTGCCTGGAAAATCAATACTTGCCTCGGAGAGTTCGTCAGATGATCGTCCCCACGAACGATATGCGATATCTGTAGGTCCGCATCATCAAATACCGAGCAGAAATTATAGGTTGCAGAACCGTCGGAGCGCACGAGAATTAAATCGTCAAGCTGCGCATTCTGAAACCTCACTGCGCCCTTCAAGACGTCAGGAACTTCGGTCTCGCCGTGCTTGGGCCCGCGAAAACGTATAGTATATGGCCGCGTGTCCCCCGGAACTGCGCGGTAATCCCGGCAGGTACCATCGTAGGTGGCGGTCCGTCCAGCAGCGACAGCGGCCATGCGCTTAGCATCTAATTCCGCCGCCGTGCAATAGCACCGGTATGCCTTCCCGTCTTTCAGCAAGCGTTCCGCCATACCGTGGTACTTTGACGACCGTTGGCTTTGATAGTATGGCCCTTCATCCCAATCATAGCCTAGCCATGAGAGAGATTCTAAAATTTCGTCGTGGTAGGCGGACGAGGAGCGTTGGCGGTCTGTGTCGTCTATTCGCAGTATGAACTGTCCCGACATTTCGCGCGCCGCTAACAGCGCAAAAAGTGCGGTACGAGCACCACCAATATGCAAGTAGCCCGTCGGGCTAGGAGCAAAACGAGAACGGACTGGACTCATGGCACCGACGCTAACAGACGAGTTGCGCCGACGCCACTACCATACCAAAAAGTCATCTAGGCGACAGACCTTTGGAGCGGTCAGGGGGTTTGAGTTCTTCATTTTGATCAGGTATGCTGCAGCGAGCTGAGCCGATAGCTCAGTTGGTAGAGCATCTGCCTTTTAAGCAGAGGGTCCCGGGTTCGAGCCCCGGTCGGCTCATCCCTCTCTCGAAACAATTTGAGTCCCCGTCGTCTAGCCTGGCCCAGGACACCGGCCTTTCACGCCGGCGACACGAGTTCAAATCTCGTCGGGGACACTCTCTTGTCGTGGGCGGGGCGGCACTCCTGTCGTTCGTCCCCGCCCCGCGATCGGCTTAGGCGAACCACAAAACAGCCGTTACGCAAACATACCGAGCGTTTCAAAATCACCCCGCAATAACGTCGAAGTCTCAGCGTGGCCGAGCCATTCCTTGATGAGCGTGGCATAAACTCTTCGAAAGTCCGTGGTATGGATGAGGTTCCCGTCGTCTAAATCAATGAGACTCGGGGCGGCTCCGTACAGGCCTCCTCGAACTTTTTCGCCCAGAACGTACACAGGCGTCGCGGTCCCATGGTCCGTCCCTTTGCTGGTGTTCTCTGGGACACGCCGGCCGAATTCTGTGAAGACCATTACGGCAACATCGTCTTGACGTCCTATCCGCTTTAAATCCTCCTGGAATCCAAACAAAGCATCGGCCGTGTATGATAGTAGACGAAAGTGTAAGTCATTTTGATAAACATGCGTATCGAAGACGTTTCCGGCATAGCTTACATAATAGAGCCTGGTGGGCATCTCCGCGTTAATTAGCGCTGCAACTTTACGCAAATCCAGGCCTAATCCACCCGCGCGGATTCCATAGTCCACAGGCGTATCGTATTGCTGCCAAGCCTGACGAACAAATGCTGCACTTTCAGTAGCATTGTCCGCCAAACCGGTCAGGAATTTCAAAGTTTCATTGCGCGTGGGACGGCCCCGACTCAAAACAGGAAAGAGGCCACGTTGTTGATAGTCGCCATTCCGTTTGAACGTTTCCGGGTCATAAAAAACCAATGGGGAGTGGTCGCGGCTTTTGACTGCTAACGATTGGGCCGTGGCAATATTGACGAGATAGTTAGGCTGTACGGCCGGATCCAGTACGTCAGCAAGACGACCTAACCATCCAGTAGTGCTGCCAGCGTGCGGACTTCCTGTATGCCAAAACCCCATGGACGCGAAGTGAGACAGAGTCGGGTTCTCGTATCCGCAAGCGTGCACGACTGCCAGATTTCCGTCCTTATATAACCGCTCGAACCCCGCCATGGCGGGGTGAAAGCCGAAATGTTCGTCGATCCTCCGTACATCCGCGGCAGGAATACCGATCGTAGGCCGCAAGCGGTAATAGGCATCATCCCCGTAGGGAACTACGGTATTAACTCCGTCATTTCCGCCCGAAAGTTCTACCACGACAAGAATCCGTTCGGGATGCCGATGCGCGGCCAGCTTGTCTGCAAACGCAGAGGTTGCGGCTCCATTAAATGGGCTCGTTGGCAGAAGACCAGCGCCTACTCCCAAACCCCAGAGGCCACCACGTAACACATCGCGGCGCGAGATAGCTCCATTCAACGATGACAGCCCTCTATATATCTTATCCATGTCGGTATCCTCGTTTCAGCCCAATTGGTACTCAGGGGTTACCATTATTAGATGAATGAGACGCCGGATCGGCTCGTCCAAGAACGTGCTTGCACGGTGAATCTGCGTGGTTCCGAGCTCTCGATCAAGAAATTCAATGAGCAGCCCTCTCTCAGTTTCGGCAAGTCGGACCCGTAGCAAGCGCAGAAGAAAATAATCGACTGCCTGAGAAGTCGTTTCGAGACCCGCATCGACCACAAGTTTCCCGAAATCCAACCGGGCCGCATGTCGAGAAATGGGCTTGATTTTGCGAAATGCTTTTTGCCAGCCGTGTGTGCTCCCGTAACGTGTGTTATAGTCTTCATCCGCATCCACCATCGAATTCACGAATGACATAGACGGAGTCCCCATAGCTCCTGTGTCAGCCATAGCTCCTGACCCAATCATGTCGCCCCCAGAATTCATGGCACCATTGGCCTCTTCTCCTTCATACGTCTCAATTGTAGCCGTCGTAATGTCGAAACCTTCGTCGATTTTGGCCGCGACCTTTTGGTTCGTGACCGGCATCCACCGATCCGGAGGATGAAAATTGACCATGTCTGGAAACAGCACATCCCGAGCAAAATTGCCCCGCTCAAGCAGTAAGGCCGGCGTTACCCAACTCCGGCCCCGACTCCATCCTGCCACGTTAGGGGGATAAAATAGCTGCTGGCCTAGATCTCGCGTAGCAGTGTTAAAATCAGGGATTCCGGGAATCTTCCGTAGCCCCAGTTTCCGGTACGTGGACACCACGAGGTGAACTGGGCTTTTAATCTGAGTGCCGTATGACGATGGACAATAAAAGTCACGGGACAAAAAAATCTTCTGGAGCAATGGCCGGAGTTCATAATTGTGTTTCTGGAGAAGATCTCCAAGTTCTACAACGAGTTCCGAAGACGGATCCTCACGTACGAAAAACTCATATAGCTTGCGGGCGATGAATTCAGCGGTGACCGTCTGGTCCAAAACAATATCTATAATATCGATTCCATCGTAGTTGCCGGTCCTGCCGAGAAATGTTTTCGGCCCCGAATCGTGCAATTCTGGATCAACTGCAAAGTTCAGTCCCACATGTGTCCAACCCGTAAACGCCCGCGAGGCCTCCCTAATATCAGATTCCGTGTAGTTCCCCACACCCATGGTGAACAGTTCTAGAACTTCACGTCCGAAATTTTCGTTTGGGCTTCCTTTGATATTCTCGCCGGCGTCCAAATACACCAACATGGCCGGGTCCTGCGCCAATCCTATGAGCAGGTCCCGAAAATTACCATTTCCATGTCTCCAAAATAACCTCAGTTGTTGGACCAATTTTCGATAATCTCGCACTTTCGTATCGGAGGTGGCAAAATGCCCATGCCAGAACAATGCTAACTTCTCCTGGAGCGGACGCTCTGTCACGAGCATACGTTGCCCCCACCATTGTCCCGCCCGTTTCATTTCCAGTAAGTCGGCACGAAGCCAATAAAAAAATCGGTTGACAACAGGCTGCAAGGGGCGGCTCCCTCCGGGCTTAACCGCTACTCCCATGCTCTCCCCGGTCGCGCGGGCAATACGAACCGCCTCCGCCCGACTTTTTGGAAAAGGGTCAAGCGTCGGGTCGAAGACTCCCGACTCATCAAACTCTGGCACCGAATCATTTCCCACTAATTGATAATTGACGAGTTGGGCCACGGCCTCTGCCGGACTCTGAGTTGCCATTTCTCTCACTTCTTCGAGAGTCCCCCCGAACCCCGCACGCTCCAACAAGTGTGCGGCCCAGTCCTCGTTCCATTCATCATCCATGATGGGCCGCAGATCACCCTCCCACGCAGAGGGGCCTGGTCCAAAACGCGATGTGGCCGCTTCCACCTCCGAAATGCGCCCAGAAACGGCAGAAGGCGCCCCTGCGGCCAAAAGGACGAGAAGCAGCCACCTTCCACACTTAGACCCTGAGAACCACGCCATATTCTTTGCCCCCCCTTGGTTATATACTAGCAGCAGCGGGTAGAGTACAAGATCCAGGCGCGAAACAACCCTACAAAAGGAACTAACTATGAAGGCTGAAACACACCTCCCCTTTGGCAAGGTTGATCCGGGACTACGAGAGCCTGAGAGAGGCCTCGACCTTTCCACTGTTTATGAACGGAGCAAACAAATCGAGGCTATAGGGTATGACGGTATGGTACTGACCGAAACAAAAGAAGACCCCTTCATGGTCCTCGCTATTGCCGCGCAGGCTACTAACCGCATCAATCTCACAACGGCGGTGGCACTAGCCTTTCCTCGGAGCCCGACCGTCACAGCATTGTCTGCGTGGACGCTGCAGCGGCTGTCGCGAGGCCGATTCATACTTGGTTTAGGAACGCAGGTAAAAGGTCATATACAAAGACGCTACGGCGTACCATGGTCTGCGCCGGGTCCCTGGATGCGGGAGTACGTCCTGGCTACGCGTGCGGTTTGGGACTGTTGGCAGAACGGCACCCCTTTGGACTTCCACGGTGACCATTATGACCTCACACTAATGGTCCCGCTATTTAACCCTGGTCCAATCGACCACCCGCACATTCCTATCCACTTGGCAGCCGTAAATCCCTACATGTGTCAGGTCGCCGGCGAAGTTGCCGACGGCGTGCGGCCCCATCCCATCTGCACGCGAGAGTACATGCAAGAAATAATGGTTCCTGCCATAAATAAGGGAGCGACGTCGGCTGGCCGGCCAACCGAGTCCATTCACATGTGCGCTAGCCCCTTACTAGCTACAGCTCCAACCGAGCAGGCTCTCGGTCCCCGACTCGAGAATGTACGCGCCCGTATTGCCTTTTACGCATCTACCCGAACATATCGAGCCGTCTTCGAACATCATGGGTGGGGCCATCTCGTGGCAAGGCTTTCGGCCCTGTCTCGCGAGCAGCGTTGGGAGGAAATGCCATCCCACATTACCGACGAAATGTTAGAGACTATCGCCGTAGATGGGACGTACGACTCCATCGCGGAACGGGTGGCAAAACGCTATAAGGACGTCTGTGAACGAGTTGAGTTCAGCATTCCCGCAGACGACCCTGATGGCATCGAGAAACTGACACAATGTGTCCGTACAATTGACAACTATTAACAGTACAGCAAAAAGGACCGTAATGGCGGACAGCCCGCTTCGCGTACCAGATCGCACTCCCTTGCTCGACCCGGCGGAAAAATATATCGGCTAGCGGAACACGAAGCTCCTCGCCTGTCACGGCAGCCCGAATTTTGGGAGGGAAAATAAAATGTCACATGATCTTTTCAATGCACGACAAACATTTGCCTCGGGATCCGCAACCACGGGCGAATTCTATTCCCTACCCCAATTGGAAAGAAGCGCTATAGGCGCGACCTCTCGACTTCCAATAAGCATCCGAATTGTTCTTGAATCCGTCCTTCGGAACTATGACGGAGAGAGGATCACCGAAGACGATGTCCGGACCCTAGCTAACTGGAGTCCAAACGCGACGCGAACAGCGGAAATACCTTTTGTGGTGGCACGTATTATACTTCAAGATTTCACTGGCGTTCCCTTACTGGTGGACCTGGCGGCAATGCGTTCGGCCGTTTCCCGACTGGGCAAAGACCCAGGGATAATAGAACCACTCGTTCCCGTCGATCTCGTAGTCGATCATTCGATACAAGTGGACCACGCGGGAGTCAATAATGCACTACAAACCAACATGAAAATAGAATTCGAACGGAACCAACCCCGCTACGAATTTCTCAAATGGGGGATGCAGGCCTTCGAGAGTTTTCAAGTAGTCCCACCCGGAATAGGCATCGTACACCAGGTCAATCTGGAGTGTTTGGCCAAGGGCCTCCAAAACCAAGGCTCATTGTTCTATCCCGATTCCCTAGTCGGGACGGACTCTCATACGACTATGGTGAACGGCCTTGGGGTTGTTGCCTGGGGCGTCGGCGGGATCGAGGCGGAAGCGGGTATGCTCGGGCAACCGGTCTACTTTCTCACCCCTGACGTAGTGGGTGTTCATTTGGTAGGCCGACCAAGCACCGGAGTGACGGCGACCGATGTAGTCCTACGTTGCACAGAGATGCTGCGAGAAGCCAAGGTCGTGGGCAAATTTGTTGAATTTATCGGCCCTGGCGCCACCTCTCTGGCCCTTACCGATAGAGCCTCCATCGCGAACATGGCGCCCGAGTACGGTGCGACGATGGGCTTTTTCCCGGTGGACGAAGAAACTTGTAGATATTTGACTTCCACGGGCAGAACTGAGGAGCAAGTCCAGGCCTTCCGGAATTATTTCAAAGCTCAGGAAATGTTTGGGCTCCCGCGTTTGGGCGACATTGACTACAGCGAAACGCTGGAACTCGACCTCGGCAATATTCAGCCGGCGCTGGCAGGACCCCGTCGCCCGCAGGACCGGATAGACTTGCCCGCAATTAAGGAGACATTTCAACACCTTATGATCCTCCCACCGGAAAAGGGAGGCTTTGGAAAAGACGAAGACGCCCTAGGTCTGCGTCATAAAATCGGGAATGGGAACGCCGGGGGCGCCGATGTCGGGCATGGAGACGTGCTGATAGCGGCTATTACATCGTGCACAAACACTTCCAACCCTAGCGTAATGCTAGCCGCAGGATTAGTCGCCAAAAAGGCGGTTGAACTCGGAATGAAAGTCAAGCCAACGGTAAAAACGTCGCTCGGCCCCGGCTCCCGTGCGGTGACCGACTATCTAGAACAGACCGGGTTACAGGAACATCTGAACCAACTAGGTTTTCAAACAGGCGGCTACGGTTGTACGACATGTATTGGCAACTCGGGACCCTTAGATCCGCAGCTGGAAAAGGCTGTTACCGACAACAGCATCGTCGCAGCCAGCGTCCTCAGCGGAAACCGGAATTTTGAGGCACGCGTACACCAAAACATTAGGGCAAACTTTTTGATGAGCCCTCCATTGGTGGTAGCTTTTGCCTTGGCCGGACGGATCGATATAGATTTCAATTCGGAACCCGTCGGGAAAGATGAAGGAGGGCGAGACGTATACCTCCGCGAGCTCTGGCCGGATGGAAGTGAAATTGAGGCGCTGATGTCCTCAGCTACTGACCCTTCGCGATACTCGGAGCTGTACCAGGACCTAGCGACACAGAACCCGCTTTGGAATGACATTCCAAGCGCCGAGGGTGCCGTTTACGAGTGGCGAGCCAGTTCAACCTATATCCAGGAGCCTCCATTTTTCGAATCCTTTAGTCTCGAAGCTGGGCACATTCACGACATAATGGCCGCGCGACCACTCGCCTTGTTGGGCGACTCTGTCACGACAGATCATATAAGCCCAGCAGGTGCGATCAAACCCGACGCGCCGGCTGGGCGCTATTTGGAAGAATGCGGCGTCGACCTTCAGGATTTCAATAGCTACGGGTCCAGGCGCGGAAACGACCAGGTCATGACCCGCGGCACTTTCGCTAATGTCCGCATTAAAAATCTTATGGTTCCGGGCGTGGAGGGCGGAGTAACACACTACCACGGCAACGAGCCCACAAAAAAAGGCGAGCAGATTTCGATCTACGATGCCTCAATGCTGTACCAGTCCGAGAAAACACCCTTGGTCGTATTGGCGGGACAGGAATACGGCACGGGGAGCTCACGCGATTGGGCGGCGAAAGGGACTCGCTTGCTGGGTGTGCAGGCGGTTGTCGCACAAAGTTTCGAACGCATACACCGAAGCAACTTAGTTTTCAAGGGAGTCATTCCGTG
>CAYWPF010000152.1:0-9519 GCA_964460065.1 uncultured Enterobacteriaceae bacterium | reverse complement strand
GTGAACTCGGATCGTTCCTGCAAAGGGGAAAAACCAAGCGACCTGTGTCTGTTGCCGTGACGTCAGAGAAGCAGTGCAGGCGTACCTTAGAGAAGCGAACCCCATTTTACAGGCAAATAGCAAGAATCCTCATTCTAAGGGCAGTTGGTGAGGTCTGATTACGACTAGTACAACTAAAAATTTTTGACTAGAGTAAAGCACCACTACAGGAGGGGTAAAATGGCGGAACAGACATACGCTAGGCCAGAAATGTTAGTCGAGCCGCTATGGCTCAAGGATCACCTCAATGAAGCAACCATTCGGATTGTCGACTGCGACCTTCAGCAGGCTTACCGACGCGCACATATCCCCAACGCAATTCCAATAAAGGGGCACCACTACCTAAAAGAAAAGGAAGGTGCCCCATACATAATGGGCCCACAACAATACGCCGAGGTAATGAAACAGATGGGAATCGGTGACGATACCTTAGTTATTGCCTACGACGGGTTCAGTAGCCTCTATGCCGCACGCTTTTGGTGGACATTGAATTATTATGGTCATACCCAAGTCAAGGTTCTGAACGGTGGTTGGGACGCTTGGCTGACAGAGGTTAAACAAGTTAGTAACGCTCCGACACGACCGCCGGAAAATCCTTCTTCATTTAATGCCGAGAAAAATGAAGAGATTATTGCACGATGGGAGCAAGTCCGAGACGCAATCAGCAATGACACTATATTGTTGGATGTCAGGTCCGACGGTGAATGGTCGGGCAAAAACAATCGAGGGACGAAACGTGGCGGACGCATACCTAACGCGGTCCACTTGGAATGGCTCAATTATGTTGATCCTAAAACGAAGAAGTTCAAGTCGCCTGCCGAGCTCTCTCTGCTATTCGAGAATCTTGGCATTTTGCGAGAATCTAAAGTCGTCACGTATTGACAAGGTGGCATCCGTGCGGCGCACGGATTGTTCACACTGAGACTACTTGGCTTCGACCAAGTCCGGAACTACGACGCATCCTGGGCAGAATGGGGAAATCGCGAAGATCTACCGATTGAAACGTAGACACAAGCGTCACACAACATATTCTGTGTCGATCTATAAAAATGAATATCTCGTTCCTGCTTTTCCTAACAATCGCTTACCTTTCACAGCCAGATTGCGTTTCGGCGGAAGTCAAAACAGACTCCAAAAGCCAGACAGGTAACATTGTCGTAAGCACGGGGGGGAACAGAAAAGAGCCTACAACAGTTCAGGCGAAAGTGTTCACGCTTGAGACAAACAACTTAGTCGCCGGCGGCCAATTCGGAAAACAGCTTGCCGTGCCGGCTGGCACGTATCGAATTGAAATCGACGTAATAGGTGGGATCATTTCGAGAGATCGTATCTTAGTGCGAGAGGGAAGAACGAGCACCGTCATCATTACGGAAATGGCAGAACTTCAGGTCAACGTCCTAAATAAAATAGGCGAAGACCTCGGAGTCGGGGTTGAATTATACGACAGCACGTCCAAGGAACTGCTTGGAGAATTCCTCAGTGGGGAACGCATACTAGCCCTAGCCGGCATAGTAGATATTAGAGTGCGTGTACCGCCCCAGAGCCAATGGTGGAGGGAAGTTCAATTGCACCGAGGCGGGCTTCAGCAACTAACCTTGGAAGAGCAAATTCGAGGATCTTTGCTAGTCCGCCCCTTCCTGAATGGACGGGACATAAGTGAGTTAGCACTCGTGATCATATATGACGCAGGCACACAAAAAGAAATCGATCGAAGCGAGCCGGGCATCGAACACAGATTTGAACTCGACAAAGGCGAATACGATGTTTTCGTTTCTAACCCAACAGGCAGCGGAAAACCCTTTACCGTAGAGAGGGCGGAAATATTGGACGAGGACACAGTCGAAAAACAGGTCGTCTTAGACTTGGATGCACAGTCCGAAGGGAATGGCCAATCCAGACCGTCCCAACCCGAAACGTTTTAGACCTCAAGGGCCGTTTCGCACTCCGCCAGACTCGTTCCGAAAAGAAAATTAATCGACTACGTAAGTAAGGGCACAACCACCCCGAAAACAACCACCACCGCCGCCAAGACTATCGCAGCCCACGTTGCAAACGGGGGCCGCAAGTCTAAAGGTTCCCTGCAATGCACACAGTGAGAAAGAAACGATCCGCCCGTTAGATAAACGCGGTTCCATTTGTTGCAAGAGGGACATCGTGGCTTCGGGCGCGTACGTAAAATTGCTGGCAATTGTGACAACGTTTTTGTCCTCTTTTTCTCAATCTAGCCTCGTGGCTAACCCTCCGTCAACCGGCGCGGTATCCGTCTGGTATCTTACTTCCGCCCATCATCGCAATGTCTATCTTTCAGACGCGGCGTAATTAGCTTCATCAACTCTGAGTGAAGATGTCCGTTGCTTGCGACCAAGCCCTGCAGAAGTGTTTCAGGCTGATTGAAAAAAAGGGGAGTATCTTTTAGTGTTGTTACTCGACCCCCTGCTTCTTGGACCAGTATCGTCCCCGCACAAACGTCCCACTCATTTTTTGGAACCAGCGTGAATGATCCGTCGGCCTCTCCCTTAGCGATACAGGCCAGCTTGTACGCGATACTACCCATAGGTCGCGCCGTAAAGAGTTCTCGAAACTCCTCCCATTCCCCCCGCTTCGTTTCAGACCGACTCGAGAGTATCGTAGCGTCTTGCAGACGTGCTGTCGTGGGAACATGGAGTCGTATTCCATTACACCACGTTCCTTCGTCCCGAATGGCCCAGAAAAGCTCCCCGCTCCTTGGATTGTACACTACACCGAGGATGGGAGAACTTCCCTCTATCAGTCCAATCGACACCGAAAACTCAGGAATCCGATTGATAAACTCCATCGTACCATCCATTGGATCAACGATCCAAACACGACGTGCATCAAGGCGATCCTTTGAATCGACGGTTTCTTCAGAAAGCCAACCATATTCTGGAAACGACCCGCGTACCATCTCGTGAATCTTCTGATTAGCTTTCCGATCTGCTACCGTTACTGGACTATTGTCTCCGCGTTTATAGTCAATGGTATATTTTGTCTGATAGACCTCATTAATAATGGTTCCCGCCATGCGGGCGGCGGCAATCGCTACATCTTTTTCTCGCTGTAAATTCACAGTCATCATTCCTAGCACTTCGGGCGACTCTCACCTATCCGACAGGCGGTCGCATTGGGAGTTATTGAATCTATCTTCTCCTATAGCCTCTTTAGTCAAAGGCCTAAAACTTGCGCGAAGATCAGCGGGGCTACAATCGACGCGTCAGATTCAATTAGATAGCGCGGCGTGTCGATCGCCAATTTTCCCCATGTGATTTTCTCATTAGGGACCGCACCCGAGTAAGAGCCATAGCTGGTAGTCGAATCACTAATCTGACAGAAGTAGCCCCACAACGGCGTTTCCGCACGCCTAAGATCCTGTATGAGCATGGGTACCGCACAAATTGCAAAATCACCGGCTATCCCTCCACCAATTTGAAAAAACCCCACACTATGGTTATCCGCAGTCATGGAATACCAATCAGCCAAAAATGTCATGTATTCTATGCCATGACGCACCGTACCGACATTCTTGATTAAGCCGGTCATACAGTAACTAGCGTACACGTTCCCACACGTAGAATCCTCCCAGCCAGGTGAGACAATAGGTAAATTTGCTTCCATGGCCGCATGCACCCAAGAGTCCTTCGGATCTATTTGATAGTAAGGCTCAAGCATCCCTGAACGCAGCGCCTCATACACTGTTTCGTGCGGAAACGCAGCACCGCCAGAACGGTCCGCCTTCATCCAGAGTTCCTGCAGCACGCCCTCCACACGGCGCATCGCCTCGAATTCGGGAATGCACGTGTCAGTAACCCGGTTCATGTGTCTGCCCAAGAGAAGCAGTTCGTCCTCGGGCGTGAGATCACGATAGTTCGGGATGCGTTCGTAGTGCTCATGTGCAACTAAGTTAAACACATCTTCTTCTAGATTCGCGCCCGTACAAGAAATCGCATGTACGTAACCGCTCCGAATCATCTCAGCAAGGGAAACACCTAGTTCAGCCGTACTCATCGCACCGCCTAACGCTATCAACATTTTACCGCCGGCACTGACGTGTTGCTTGTACGCTTCCGCCGCATCAATCACGGTAGCCGCGTTAAAGTGTCGAAAATGTAATTTCAGAAATTTACTCACCGGTTTATCAATCATATGTTTCCTTTCTGATGTATTGCCTGTGTTCTCGAAAGGTGACATGAGCGCTTAGAAAACTACGACTAATCGCAGAGGGAGGAACGAGAGGCTCTAACTTCCGCACCGATCTTCGGCAAAAAATCTTCCGCAAACCGTTTCTCGGGTGCACCGAATACATTTATTTCCTGCGCTCCAAGAAACCTCACGAGGAATTGATGAGATGCTGAAGCTCTTTACCGCTGGCCGCGTGACGCAACGCAGAGCCTCGTTCGCCAGATGCCAAAGCCTGCGACAACAGATCACAGAAATCAACGTTATGCTCCGCCCAGGTCTTTACCGACGCGAGCTGTTCAAACAGCTTGGACCGCACTTTGTAAATGCCGGTTGCACCAGGCATCAAAGATGGTGACGGCCCGTCCAAAGCGTACGGTTTCATCTCATGAATAAATTGTGAAACCTCTCTGGGTACTCTTCTGGCCAATTCCACCTCTTCTGACGGACCGCGTCTAACATCGGTTGACGATACCTCGTTAACTCGCGAGGGCAGAGCCAAAAAACGAACGGACCGCCGATAAAGCCGGTTGGAAGGTTGGTTCAACAGCGCATCAAACTGCCGTTTATCTAAATGGCCTCGGTTGGCCACAACAAGCGTTGTTTTGTCAAATAGCTGCCCAAGTGCGGCTGTTCTGTCAACATAATAGGACGGGTCCAGGATTTGAATTAGTTTGTCCATTCCTATTATGAAAAACAACTCATTGCTTTTGACATTCCCGTCAATAGAGGATCTAAAGGCCTGGGCCTGTTGGAAATAAAGTCCTCGGTTCACAATCGAGACCCCAAGTGACAAAAACTTTCGACTGCATAACAGCAGCAACATCAGACGATCCTCTACCGTCATGCCGGTCACTTTCTCTTTACCCACCGTAACCTTAGCTATTGTAAACAGCACTTGGTCCAATCGAAATTCTTCTGCGGCACGTGTAGCGAGCTCAATATGGGCGAGAGTCAGAGGGTTGAAGGAACCGCAAAGTACTCCGAGCCTGGAAAAGGGTTGTCGTGGCAAAGAGGACAACACAAGGGCCTGGCTCGGTCCGTCACTCATAAGCGAGGTCATTCGTTCGCGTATGGCGAAAAGTCGTCTTAAATCGCAAAATTCTGGACTCATAACTCTTTTACTACCACATAAAGCTTCAAAGTTTGCTCCCCGTTCGAGACCAGGCGCTCACCGTAACAGGCTAGGATTGACCGTCAATTTAACAGCGTGCTAATTTCACACAATGCACATTCCTTGGACAACAGCACGGATTTGTCTCCAGCAGTGCTTGTTAGCCATAGTTATTATTCTTCCTTCATGTTCACCAAATCGTAAATTCAGTGCCCCTGTGAGTAAGAACTCTATTCCCCAGTGGGCCCCCCCACATGCCGGGGCGCCCACTGCACTCAGCCGGAAGGATCAAGCCCTCGGCCATTTTGTCAAAGGCCAATTGGCCATGCATACGGGTGATTACGAAACGGCCTTCGCACAGCTGAAGCAAGCCGTCGCCAAGGATCCAGGAAGCCCCTTTTTGCGTCTTCGTTTAGCTACGCTGGCGGTAGGGCAAGGCGACTTGTCGGAAGCACTGCGGCAAGTCACAAAGGTCGTAGAAACTGAGCCCGAGAACGTCGAAGCAAAGCTTCTCCTCGCCGGATTATTAGCCTCTACCGGGAAAGAAAAAGCGGCAGCAGTCGAGTACAAAAAAGTCATCGCACTAGGCGCCCTCAGCCAGGAACCCTACCTCTACCTTGGAACATTGTACGCCAAACAACAGGAATTTTCTCAAGCCATTGCCGTGCTTCGAACGCTGGTGAAGGAATACCCCCAATCCATCCTGGGCTATTATTACCTCGGGCAGACGCTAACTGCTGCAGAAAAACTAAGCGACGCCGAAAACTCTTTCCTCCAAGCACTAAATATTAACCCACATTCCGAGCTCGTACTGCTCGACCTTGCACTAGTCTACGAGATGCAGGATGAGAATGCCAAAGCAATCGAGACCTACGAAAGGGTTCTTTCTCTGAGCCCAGAAAACGAGCAGGCGAGAAGACGTATCGGACGATTATATCTAGGACAGAAGAAGTTAGACGATGCCCTGCACCATTTTCTTGCCCTCGAAAAAACGGAAACAGACCCCCAGGACACTCGCCTCAAAATCAGTCTCATCTATAGGGAACAAGGTGACTATGAGAAAGCAATAACAGAACTCACACTTGTGCTAGCATCGCAACCCAACAATTACCGCGCGAGGTATTTCTTAGGGATTATATATACGGAGACCGACAACGATACGAAAGCCGCAGCGGAGCTCAAACAGATTCCAGAAGGCACAGAGTACTTTTATGACGCCCAACTCTATTTGAGTTATATCTACCAGCGAGAAGATAACATCGATCACGCTATACTTGTTATTGAGCAAGCCCTTCGAACTAACGGCGACGATCTTGAACTGCTAGGATCACTAGCGTCCCTGGTGCGTGAAAACGGTGACCTTTCTCGAGCGCGAGATGTTCTAAAGAAGGTCCTGGTGCTCGCGCCGGATAATGACCGGTACCACTTCGCTCTTGGTGCGATATACGACGAGCTAGGACAAGATGAACTGTGCATCAAACACATGCGGAAAGCAATACAACTCAACGCCAACAACGCCGCGGCTCTGAATTACCTGGGGTACACTTGGGCAGAGCAAGGCATTATGTTAGACGACGCAGAAGAACTAATCCGAAGGGCTTTGGCAATAGAACCAAACGAAGGATTTTACATAGATAGTCTCGGTTGGGTGTATTACCAAAGGGGGGACTACAGCAAAGCCATCGAACACTTAGAAAGAGCAGTGGAACTAATCGATGCGGACCCCACACTTATAGAACATCTGGGAGATGCGTACACAAAGCTCGGCCGAACTTCCGACGCACAACGCCTGTACGAAGAGGCTATAAAAAACAGTTCGGAGCAGTCTCAAATGGACAGAATAGAGGAAAAAATAAAAGACCTTACTCGAGTGCAGCTCCTGCAAGACCAAGACGCGCAGGCCCACTAACATCGTTGATTACGGGTGTGTTTACCTTTACGCATTTCCACAGAACCAATAGTACCAAGCGGCACACGTCACCAGCTGTGCTACTTGTTTTTTTGCTACTTCTCCCCTACCTCGCAGGGTGTAGTACAACTCGGAGCAGGCGTTCCACTGACAGCCGTTCCAACTATTCCGCGGCCGCCGTGCTAACCTCTCATTCAGCTAGACAAACAAATATTCATCAGCTTACCGGACGCGCGACTGTATCCTTCATCACCAAGGAGGAGCGCGGCTCCGTGAGACAGGCCATCGCAATTGCCTCTCCCGATAAGTTCCGCTTCGAGATCTTCTCGGTCTTAGGGATTGGCGCAGTTCAGGTATGCAACGGGCGGGAGCTCACCGTCTACTTTCCCCGTGATGCCCTGGTATACCGGGGGAGATCTACCACGGAGAACCTAGCAAAATTTACACGCACTCACCTATCTGCACGCCAGATCGCCCGGCTACTCTTAGGGTTTCCTCCATTTGAACTAGATGGACCAAAGTCCGTTCTTGAATCTCCAACATCCGGACTCTATCAAGTCGAGTTCCCCGATCCCGGACACGGAACCCGCGTTGTATGGTTCAATTCTTCCAGTAAATTAATGACCCGATGGGCAATTCGAGACAGTGAGGGTACTCAGGTTCTGGAGGGAGAATTCAGCGATTATAGAAGGGTAGATGGCCAAAGCTTTCCGTATGCCATAACGCTAGCGGACCGGAACACAGCACGGAAAATCACAATACAATACAAAAAAGTCTCGCTCAAATTGCCGGTCCCAGTATCTACTTTCGTACTCCATACTCCCAATGGTGTAACGGAAATAGACATAGACGCATAGCCGCGATCACTCCTCAATACTTGCCTGTTTAAAAACTACTGCAAAGGCACGGCGCGCCAAGGAAAATTTGCGGTCGGCCGACTGAGCGTATCTACCAAATTGTCCCTGTTTCTGCTGCTGCACCCAATCAGGAAACGAATCCTCCATATTCATATGGTCAACCTGTTTAGGAGGCATCAAAACCACCGCGTCCGCTCCGACCTCGCACGCTTTTTCCCTGATGAGCAGGTCCATACTCTCGCTCCCATCGATCTCGTTTCCGTACGACTCTATGAGCGCAAACACATCGTATGGTTCGGCGGGCGGCGTCGTCAGCACCAGGATAGGGCAATCGAGCGGGCGTGCATCCGGATAAATTGGCGCGATCAGGTTGTCAATGGCAACCGGTTTCGAAGGGCGTACGAAACATCCAGCTAACAAGAACAAAAACATCCCGGACAGCCACCATTTTGAGCGCATCATTGTGCCTTTCAACTTATCACGTTTTCCTGGCCACACTGCTGACCCACCATAGAGCGAGCAATTTGAATACGCAACTAACGCACTCCAACCCAATTTATTCTCGCAGAAGTTTTCTGGCGATAACCCATCGGTGTATCTCAGTCGGGCCCTCGAAAATCCGCATCGGGCGTATGCGCCGATACATAAATTCGAGAGGCATCTCTTTCGACATCCCCATTCCTCCATGCATCTGCATCGCTCTATCCACCACTCTGGTCGCCATTTCCGTAGCAAATACTTTCAACATAGACGCCTCCTGTCTCACGTCTGTTTGCTGGTCAAACGTCCATGCACCATGATGAACCATCAATCGAGAAGCATGAATATCAGTCGCCGAATCGGCTATAAACCATTGGATAGCTTGCCGGTCCGCCAGTTTCTGGCCGAAGGTCACCCGCTGCTTTGCATAATCGATCATCATATCCAAGCATCGTTGCGCCATCCCCACGCACCAACTCCCCATCTCCAAGCGCCGAACCGTAAGCCGTAACTGCATGGGTCCAAACCCAGCCCCTACGTCACCCAAGACCTGGCCATCAGGCACGATCAGATCCTCGAAGACCAGCTCCCACGGCGCATGACCACCTATCACGGGTATTTGACGCTGTAATACCAATCCTGGGGTGTCTTTATCCACTAAAAATGCCGTTAAACCGCCTTTAGCCTTTTTTTCCTTGTCTGTTACCGCCATAACAATTATAAAATCGGCGACGTCGGCTCTGGAGATCCATATTTTTCGCCCATTGAGCACCCACTGATCACCTTTTTTTACGGCGGTAGTTTTCATGCCTGCCGGGTCTGATCCGGCCCCTGGTTCCGATATCGCGATAGCCGAGCAAGCCCGACCCTCTGCGTACGGAATAAGGTATTTCTCTCGTTGTTCGGAAGTGCAAGTCTTTATTAAC
>CAYWPF010000151.1:0-55410 GCA_964460065.1 uncultured Enterobacteriaceae bacterium | reverse complement strand
CGAGTCTTGCGGACGGTCACGTCTCGACCGGAGCAATGAGCCTTGGCGTCCTAGGTGCCCTCATGGCCGCGTTTTTTATTGCAATAATTGGCAACACGGGGCATCCGGAACCAGAATAATAACGCTGAAACTGACGACGTTTCTGTATTGATATTAGGCCCGTGGTCTGAACCACTCAGGACGCGCAGAGTCAAAATAGGATCACGGAGGAGGCCCCTAGGGGAGGAGGGTCTCCTAGGGGCCAAGAACGGGTGGGTGAGGGAAACCCACCCGTCTTCGACCGGTTTATTCTTTAGGCGCAAGTGCGGTGACAACCGATTCCATCTTGTCTCGCAATTGGTCAGGAACAAAAGCCACAGTCGAAGTCACACTTTTTACCAAGGAGATGACATTGTCAGTGCCTTGTTGGGGAATCGGGTTCGTCCAAGGGGGCTGCCACGTGTTGCGCCGCCTTTTCTACGACCTGTGCCAAATCTACAAAATGATCTTTCTCGAGTGACAAGCAGGTGTGCCCGACCTGCAGGTATACATGCCCTTGCGGGCAAATCCGAGCGGAGATTCCAGCCTCGTTTGTGATTATCTTTGAGAATTGATCAGGCCCGTTTCTATTCGAGTGTCCTCGCATTTGTTTTTCTCTCTTATTTTTTCTAGGTCGAAAAATCGGACAGGAATTTTCACTGGATTCCGTCAATAAGAACGAAAGGAAGCCAGAGGGCATACAACCCTGCAACAGATTGTACGGCCTCCTGGAATTTCCTTTTTCCCAAGGCAATCTAAATTAAGGGGCGGCGTTTAGAACACGAACCCAATCCCGAAGTTCACCTCGTTGGCGCGCCGACCCTTTACGGTGCTGAAATTGCGATAGTCCATTTTCAGTACAACGTTGGGATGCGGTTTGTAACTGACCCCTGGTGTCCATATTCGGTACTGTCGGTTTGCGTTTTCGCTGTAACCCGACGGCATTTTATGCTGTAGGTTGAGATACGAAAATCGGAAGAATGGACGTAGTTCATGGGTGCTACCGGACGAAAGGAAGGGCATAATGTCGTACGATACTTCACCGTACCCACCAATCATCTGACGGGCCAGGGCTTTGCTCGAGCTTAACTGTCCTAGCTCCCTCAAAGCGTCCGTTAGTTCCGCTGCGTCACCAAGATGTGACATAGCAAACAAGCCTCGCGCTTCCAGCCCTTGCCACTGGAATAGACTATGGATTTCCCAAATCGTTGTATGGGAGTCGGGCAGTTTTACGTTGTCGATTTCTTGATTCTGCCCAGAGTTCCCTGTGTAGACTGACGCGCCAACAGAGAAATTTTGAATGGGCGAATAATCGAGTCTGGCCACGAATGCAACGTCTTCGGTGAGGGCTTTTGCGCCTTTCTGTCTCCCGCCGCGGAAACCATTGTCTCGGAATCCCTTGGCGTTCAGACCGTTGACGCCATAAATGCGGTATTCCAAGCCTTCGGCGAGTTCGCCAAATACGCCGACGCCATTTTCCCGCCATGTCGAAGGAATAATACGGCGTTCAATCTCGGGCCTCTCTACGCCGTTGAAAAAGACTGGCTCGTGCATCTCGTTGACGATTCCCATTGGAACCAACAGCATTCCAACCCGAAAATTGGCCCATTTCCACATCAGAAAGTCCAAATAGGCAAATTCTACGGAAACCGACCCGCCTTTTCCCGTTGAGGCGTGTTCAAATTCGAGTTCCGCGTTCATAAGGATTCGGTCTGTAAATTTGTATCCCGCGTAGAGAACGAAACGTAAGAAATCTGAGGTGTCCCGGTCTTTCTTCGTTTTGTCTCCGACATCTTTTCGGTAAAATGCTTCCCCGTATCCACCTATAGACAGACCCTGTTCGACCCCGTAAATTTTCGATGCCGCAGGGCCTAGGCCGTACTGACTGTCATTCAATGTGAGCGGTTTGTAATCGGGGATCGTGATGCTTGTACGAAGGTTCTCGACTTCCTCCGCCAGCACATCCTGTTTCCGGGATTGCTCTTTTTTCTCTTCTTCCTGGGCGGTGTGTAAACCTTTCAATTCCGCCTGCATGCCGGACATAGCTTTCTGCATCATTTCCAACTGCTTTTCCAGTTGGTGGATGCGGCTCTCCTCGGCCGCTTGCCCAGCATTGGGTCCGCTTACTAGCACCGCCAGCATGCTCAACAATAATAAAGCTCTGTTCTTCCTCATGGATGTCCTGCCTTTTGTTCTTTTTCTACGTTCCTGGGCTTTGGACTAAATTTCTCTCGCCTCACATTATAAACTAGCCCTTTCCAGTCGTTTCTATTCGTTATCTTTTCCTCCTTCCTTACTTCGAGCGTTTCGCCGTCGTACAACCAGGGCATGGCTAATCGTTTTTTTCCAGTACTTGGGAACTCAGGGGTACCACCATAAAGCGTTTGCAACGGCGACATTTTATTTCGATGCCGCCAGGCACCGATTTCGCCACCAGATTTCCGCACAGACAACGTATTTCATGCTCGTCGGCGAACTTTCTGGAGACACTTTCGTTTTCTTTATTTATCATAAGATGAAAATGAATATGATTTTCAATATCAATTGTCAAGTATGTCGGTAAAGTTGTAACCATGGCTCACGTTGGGCTGTGGTCGGCCGGGGCTTAGCAAGTGGCTGGTGGGACTATGGACACGGGTGCCAGTGCGTGTTTCTATGAAGTCGTCTCTGATCTGAAAGGGGTAGAAGGTTTCCTAAATTAGGGACAAATTCGAGTGTATTTTCGGAGATTAACTCGTTAGAGCGTTCTTCGGGCGGTTTTGATGGGTTCGGGAATGCGACGTGAGGGGCTTTTAAAGACAAGAGATGGACCTAGTTAGAGTAGAAAAGCGTTACGCTGTGCGAAAGTGGCGGAATTGGCAGACGCGCAGGATTCAGGATCCTGTGGGGTAAAACCCGTGGGGGTTCAAGTCCCCCCTTTCGCAGGGAAGTTGTGTGGGGCTTTTCTCATTTGGAGAAAAGCCCTTTTTTTCATTTTGTGAAACGGGGGATGATTGAGCAGAAGATAAGGTAAAACCCTTTGCTCTACGCGAGGAGAATATACATGTCTCGAGGTACGGACTCTCAGTATGATCCGGCGGCTGTTGAAGAGGCGGCGGCCGCGAAATGGACCGCAAGTAGACCTTACGATGCCGAGCCGAAATCAGATGAATCGCCTTACGTAATAATGATGCCCTTGCCCAATGTTACCGGGGCGCTGCATATGGGGCACGCAATGGACAATGTCTTGCAGGATATGCTCACGCGATGGCATCGTATGCTCGGGGATAATGCTCTCTGGATGGCAGGCACTGACCATGCCGGAATAGCTACACAAGCGGTGGTAGAAAAGCGTCTTTTTGAATTAGAAGGGCAAACCCGGCATGATGTTGGCAGAAAGAATCTAGTACAACGTATTTGGGACTGGAAAGAACAGTATCAATCCCGCATTGTTGCGCAGCAGAAGGCGATGGGATGTTCATGTGACTGGAATCGCCAACGCTTTACTATGGACAAGGTGTGCGAACGCGCCGTCCAGTGGACGTTTTTTAGTCTTTTCCAAGATGGCTTGATTTTTCGCGGGACGCGGCTCGTTAATTGGGACTGTCACCTTCAGACGGCGGTTTCGGACGATGAGATAGTACATGAAACGGTCGCCGGACACTTTTGGCACTTGCGATATTCAATCGTAGAACCGATGCCGGGCGAGCCCGACCATCTGGTGGTGGCTACAACGCGCCCAGAAACGCTGTTAGGCGATACCGCGGTAGCTTGTCATCCCGATCCGGCGGCGGCCCTTGACTTGGCAATCGCAACCGTTCGCGAACGTATTCTAGCCTCGAGTCAGAAGGACAAAGTCAGCTTAGAGGAAGAGTTAGTAAGATTGGAACAACGGAAGTTAACGCATTTACCCGTACTTGAACAATTAGCTTGTATGGCGAGAGCCGGGCGAATGGTGCGGCTACCGTTACAGGACAGGCTCATTCCCTTAATTTGTGACCCCTGGGCTAAACCGGAATTGGGGAGTGGGTGTGTAAAGGTTACGCCGGCACATGATCCCAACGATTACGAGGTCTGGACGCGCCACAAAGACAGTATAGGGATTATAAACATTCTCTCGCCTGATGGGACACTTAACCCGAATGCTGGCGAGTATGCGGGACTTGACCGGTTCGAAGCGAGGCAGAAAGTGGTCGCAGACCTGGATTCTGTTGGGCTTCTGCAATCGGTAGAAGACAGAGAGGTGGAAATAGGTCATTCCGACAGGTCGAAGACTCCGGTTGAGCCGTATCTTTCGGAACAATGGTTTATACGGATGGGGGACATTGACGATGGCGTTGTCTTTGGACGTGGGACCAAGCATGAATTCACGTGTTCCGGGCTTGCTCAGGCAGCTATAAACGCGGCCAAGGAAGAATGGAACTCCGCGACTGGCCGGCGAGTAACCTTTCATCCAGACATACGATACCGTAATACGTATGTAAGCTGGCTAGAAGAAAAGAGGGATTGGTGCATAAGTCGTCAACTGTGGTGGGGGCACCAGATCCCCATCTGGTCGGGGGTTTTTGACAGAGAGGGTCAGCAGGAGATACTCGAGAGAATTGGTCCTCTTCTTTCTCGGCCCGACGTCACGGTGCGGTTGAAGACGGAGACCTACGACAAGTTGCTTCAAAGCGATGACGTAGAAGGCGAGCCGGAACTCGTGAACGACGGGGCGGAAGCCACCCTTTTTGTCTGCCTACGAGAACCTGGAAAGCAGGCGGATCTTGTCAAAGACTTGGAAGCATTCGGCTTGGCACGAGACCCGGATGTTCTCGATACGTGGTTTTCGAGTGGATTGTGGCCACATAGCACACTCGGTTGGCCTGATCCCGAAACCGCAGGAATTGATGTTGGCCAGTCGCGGCTAGGTGCCGTCAATGGGGAAGACGACTGTCTGTCCTATTATTATCCGGGCTCATGCTTGGTTACGGGTCGAGATATAATTACTTTGTGGGTTGCCCGAATGGTTCTGATGGGTCTCTATAACTTGGGCGATGTGCCATTCACTGACGTTTTCATCCACGCGACGATCCTAGACGGGAAGGGCGAAAGGATGAGTAAGTCGAAGGGCAACGGTATTGATCCTGTAGACATTATTGAACGATATGGTTGTGATGCGATGCGATACGTATTATGCGAAATGCAGACTGGTTCTCAGGATATTCGATTGCCGGTGCAAGCGATTTCCCCCTTTACGGAACGACCGGTAGATTTGGCGAAAGCGGAGCACGGCAGTAGTATTTTTACATACGTTTGCCCGGAAACCGGGAAAGAATTCGACGTGCTTGGGACCATGCCAGGTGTCCCTTCAGCTAGGTTGGTAAGTGAGCGCTTTGAAGTAGGCCGGCATTTTTGCAATAAATTGTGGAATGCCGTGCGGTTTGCATTACTGAACCTTGACGGAGCATCTTTTGAGGCAACGGACCCAGATCAACTTTCATTCGAGGATCGGTGGGCCCTGTCCCGGTTAACCTTGGCGATAGACACGACACATAAAGAGCTTACGGGTTACAACCCCGCGGCCGCGATATCCGCCGCGAGAGATTTCTTCTGGTCGGATTTCTGTGACTGGTATCTTGAGATGATTAAGCCACGCATGAGGGATGGGCCTCAGCGACAGATGTCTCAGCAGGTGTTGGCCTTCTGTATAGATCAAGTATTAAGGCTATTCCATCCGTTCATACCGTTTCTTACCGAGTTCCTGTGGGGGCGATTGAACGAAAGAATCCGACATCGCGGTATTGTAACGGCAGTCGACATTCCTGAGACGATTGCTCGTGCAAAGTGGCCGGTAGTTGAAGTAGAGTGGCGAAGCGAAAGGGTAGAGCAGGAGGTATTACTGCTGCAGGATGTCATTCGCGCTATTCGGGATATCCGGAGCCAGTATAATGTTGCACCCAAGGAAAAAGTGCCTGTCCGGATAAGTACGCCTAACGGGGTGCCAGAACTGTTGCAAAGCGGGCTGGTACATATACAGGGCCTCGCCGGAGTGGATTCTTTGAAGTTTGATACCGATGCCGGAAAGGGGAAAAACAGTGCCTCTTCTGTCGTTGGAGATCTGGAGATTTCGGTCCTGGGCGTCGTCGATGTAGTTAAAGAGCGAAAACGGTTGGAGAGGAAGATTGAAAAATTGAGTGCCAGTTTGCAGGGCGTCAAAAAAAAGTTGTCCAACGAAAAATTCCTAGCGAGGGCTAATCCTTCGGTTGTTGAAAAGGAGCGGACAAAGCTGAGAGATCTAGAATCGGAGCTAAAGACTTTAAAGGAAAATCTTCGGGGGTTGGGCTGATTTGCCCAACTTTCTGTCCTTGTCTGATGTTGACTACCTCTGTAAAGTTCCTGTCATGTACCCGTTTAACCATCCAGCGGTGATACGACTCGTCTCGTCCGCTTTGGAGGAAGATACCGGTCGTGGGGACGCCACGACGTTTGCCACCGTGCTAAGTGGGCAGAAAGTTAACGGCTGTATTAGGGCGAAGACTGAAATAGTTGTTGCTGGGCTCCCACTGGTAGAGTTGTTCCTTCGCGAGACGGGGGAAAGGCAAAGCGTCCGACTTTTGAAAGAAGACGGTGATATGGCCGCTGCGGGCAGCATGTTGCTAACTTTTGATGGTTCTGCCTCCGGCTTACTAACGGCGGAAAGAGCATTGCTGAACATCCTGCAGCATCTTTGTGGAGTTGCCACACTTACCCGACGCTACGTGGAACTCGTCGAGGGGACAAAGTGTACTATTGTTGACACGCGCAAAACACTGCCAGGCCTACGTATCTTAGATAAGTATGCTGTGACTCAGGGGGGTGGTAGGAACCATAGGTTTGGTTTAGACGATGGTATTCTTATCAAAGATAACCATGTTGCGGTGTGTGGTGGGATCAAAGAGGCGGTTGGCCGTGCCCGTGATAAAGCATCAAAATGGTTGAAGATTGAAGTTGAATGTAGGATCTTGCCGGAGGTGCGTGAGGCTCTAGATGCAGGGGCCGACATTATTCTGCTCGATAACATGGGTATTGCGGAGACACGACAGGCGGTGAAGATGATTGATGGACATGTTTTGGTTGAGGCGTCGGGTAACATGTCTTTGGAACGCGTACGCGAAGTCGCAGAGGCAGGAGTGGACCTTATTTCTGTGGGTGCGCTGACACACTCTGCTCCGGCAGCAGATTTGAGTATGGAAATGGAACCGGCCGTAACTTCATGATGAGTCGAGGCGCAAGGGATGAATGGGCATAGACCCGCGAGTTTTTCTGACGCCGTATCTCGTTACTTGCGAAAGCGAGATAATCCATCGTTGGACTTCCGTATTCACTATTTACCGACGGTTGGATCGACGAACGTCAGGGCGGCGCAATTCGCCAGAAGCGGTGGATCGGAAGGGACGATTGTAATTGCAGATGCGCAGAGCGGAGGCAAAGGCAGGCTTGGCCGGGTCTGGGTGTCTCCCCCCGGTGTAAATCTTTACCTTTCTTTAGTATTGCGACCTTCCTCACAAATTTCGAGATATCCCCAATTGAGCCTGGTAGCAGCAATAGCGGTGGCTGAAGCGATTGCTCACGTTACGCAGCTCGAGCCCTCCATCAAATGGCCTAACGATGTTTTGATCTCTGGCAAAAAAGTGTGTGGAATCTTGACGGAGATGCAGACGAAAGGACCCGGCCAGGCTTCTGTTGTGGTAGGAATTGGCGTTAATATAAATGCGGAGAGCGAAAGTTTCCCGTTGGAAATAAGGAAAAGTGCCACATCGCTAAAGCTGATGAAAGGTGCTTCCGTGGACAGAGCAAAGTTTACCGCTGATGTGTTGACCCAACTTGAGAAATTATATCTTGTGTGGCTGGAGAACGGATTCGTTCCTTTGCAGCGAATGTGGTGTAGGTATGCCGAGAAGTTTCTGGGTAGTGCTGTTCGCGTTTCCGGACCTGAGGGGATAATCTCGGGTATCGCGGCTGGAATTGACGAAGAAGGGGCGCTCCTTTTGGAGGGTAGTGGCCGGCAAGATTCCAGGAGAATTTTGGTAGGCGATGTCAGCGTTCTGAAAGAACCTTAGCGGGTCGATTGGAAATCACGAAGTGATTCATAAGCGTATGATACTTGCTATAGACGTAGGCAATACACACACGGTCGCGGGCCTCTACGACGGGAAGAAATTGTCGTATCACTGGCGTTTTCTCACTGAGGCGGAAAGGACGGCTGACGAGTACGGCGTGTTGATGCAGAGCTTGTTTGCCGCAAGGGGCCTCGACATGTCACTCGTCGAAGGCATTATTGCCTCGAGTGTGGTTCCGGCCATGGTCAAGACGATTGAGGAGTTAGCCGACGCATATTTTCACAAAAAACCGATTATTGTTGGTCCAGGAATAAAGACCGGCATGCCTATTTTGTATGATAATCCGCGAGAAGTTGGGGCGGATCGAATCGTCAATGCAGTAGCGGCGTACGAGCGGGTCCGTACCGCAGTTATCATTGTTGACTTTGGGACGGCAACTACCTTCGATTATGTTACTGAGGCGGGCGAATATCTTGGGGGGGCCATTGTACCTGGTGTCGGGATATCGTTGGATGCTTTATTCCACAAGACCGCCAAGTTATACCGGGTGGAGCTTGTCAAACCGCCTCAGGTAATCGGCCGAAACACGGTAAATTCAATACAATCCGGTATTTACTATGGATACACGGCTTTGGTAGATGGAATGGTGAACAGAATTCGACAGGAAAATGGGCGGCCGGCAAGGGTTATTGGCACGGGAGGGTTTGCCCACTTAATTGCGGCAGAATCTAATACGATCCAAGAGGTTGACGAGTTCGTCACGTTAGAGGGATTAAGAATCTTGTACGAGAGAAATTGTTAGGACGGTGAAAGGAATGTTCGGTAGAGGGAGCCCAGGGGGAGGGGGGGGACTCGGTAATTATCTATTTCTGTTCAGGAGGGGAAACATGGCTGGTAACGATACGCAATTCATTCGAACTGTAGGCCTACTTGCCGAGGGTGGTGCGGGGAAAACCACCCTCGGCGAAGCTCTTTTGTACGCGGCCGGCGAAACGACCCGTCAAGGACGCGTGGATGAAGAGAGTTCCACGTTGGATTTCGAGCCGGAAGAAATTAGACGTAAGACGACGCTTTCCACCGCCTTCCATACGCTAGAGTGGAAGCGGCACCAAATATGTTTAGTGGATCCTCCAGGCTATGCCAACTTTTTGCCTGACACTCGTTATGCAATGGAGGCAATGAGTGGCGCCATTTTTATTGCAGGGCCGGCCGGGCAGCTCAAAGTGGAGACTGAACGTATGTGGAATTGGGCTGGAGAAATGCGACTCCCGCGCGTCGTATGTCTGTCCCGCATGGATAGAGAGGAAGGTGACTTTGGGCCGGCCGTTGACGCTTTAGGGGCAGCTCTCGAGTCTGTCCTCACTCCTATACAGATTCCTATTGGGGCACAAAGCAACTTTCGTGGCGTGATTGATCTCCTGTCTATGAAGGCTTGGATGTTTGAAGGAGACAAGGGTGCAATTAGCGCGGAAGAAATACCCAACGACGTACAGGCTGATGCGGACGCTTACCGGGAGCGTCTGATCGAGGCGATCGCCGAAACGGACGACGAATTGCTTACACGGTACCTGGAAGGGGAGGAGCTGAGCGCTGAAGCGGTTGAGAGCGCACTGGGTAGTGCCGTTGCGTCCGCGAAGATTTTTCCGGTCCAGTTCATATCTGCGAGCCAAGCCCTCGGTGTACAGCCGGTCTTGGATGCTATTGTTGGATTGCTCCCTTCGCCAGGATCTCGGCCTGAGGTTGTAGGTATGAACCCTAAAAACCAGGAAGAAGTGAGGCGCCGTCCGGACGCGACCGAGCCGTTCAGTGCCAGAGTCTTTAAAACTGTCGACTCTCAGGCAGGAAAACTTTCACTCTTTATTGTTTCGTCCGGCAAGATAGCGAGTGATTCAGTGGTTTATAATACGACGCGCGATACGAAAGAGCGTCTAGGTCAACTATTTCAATTGAAAGGGAAGAAACAGGAACCGGTCGGGACCGCTTTACCGGGAGAAATTATTGGGGTGGCGAAACTCAAAGAGACGCACACCGGAGATACTCTAAGTGACGAAAAACAGATGATACGATTTCCTCCGCTTCTCGAGTTCAACCCGGCGATTTCCTTCGCGCTGGGTCTCAAATCTCGGAACGACGAAGAGAAAATAATGAGTTCGTTAGACCGTTTGAACGAAGAGGATCCGGCACTCAGGGTGGACCGAGACCAACAATCTAATGAGATTCTTATCTCAGGTGCCGGGCAGCTTCACATTGAAGTCGTAGTGGAAAAGCTAAAGCGGAAATACGGGGTCGAAGTAGAACTGAAGGCTCCTAAAGTCCCCTATCGCGAGACGATAAATGGAAAGACCGAAGCCCACGGTCGGTTAAAAAAACAGTCCGGCGGTCGGGGTCAGTTTGGAGACACATGGTTGAGGGTGGGGCCTTTGCCTCGAGGGAAGGGCTTCGAATTCATCAATGAGATCAAGGGGGGCGCTATACCACGCCAGTACATCCCATCTGTGGAAAAAGGAGTGGTAGATGCGCTTGGGAAGGGGTTTCTCGCTGGTTATCCGATGGTAGATGTTCAGGTCGCGTTGTACGATGGGTCGTACCATGACGTTGATTCCTCCGATATGGCGTTCCAGATTGCTGGTTCAATTGGGATCCAAAATGCACTGGAAAATGCGAAACCAGTACTACTGGAGCCTATAATGAATCTTGATATAACAGTCCCGGAAGAGTTTATGGGCGACATCACTGGTGATGTGAACCGTAGGCGCGGAAGGTTACTAAGTGTGGACGCTAAAGGAAGTAATCAGATAATAAAGGCCTCCGTGCCAATGGCGGAAATTTTGACGTATGCACCGGATCTTCGATCTATGACGAGCGGAAGAGGGACTTTCGAGTCAGGGTTTTCCCATTATGAAGAAGTACCGCACCAATTGACAGCGAAAATTATTCAAGAAAGCAAGGTCGCAAAAGGGGATGCCGCCGGCTGAACGCTCTGTCGAAAAGTCCGTAATGACGCGGACGTTGTTCTGGCTTTCGGCGAGGCTACATTGACAATACGAGTACACCTGTACTAGAGTTCTTCAAGTTAATTTTTCTCAGGGAAAGGATGCGTATGGATGTAAAGGAAGAAGCTTTAATCCGCTCCTTGATTGATACCGACCAAGTCCTACGGACTCATTACGAAGAGCACGGAAGACTAAAAGACAGGCTTCAAGAGCTTAGAGACAAAACCATTTTGAGTTCAAGCGAAGAGGTCGAAGAGAAGACTATTCAGAAACAGAAATTGGCTGCCAAAGATAGAATTATGGAGATCTTGGCACGTTACAAGCAGCAAGCGGCCTAGCACAGGAGACCCCTCCCGTGGACTGAACATAAGGCGCGCCCATGGGCCCAGGACATTGTTGGGTGCGGGTTGGTCTATGGAAGACGGGGACGGAACCCCAGAAACGATGCGCCACACAATTTCTATTCTAGTTGAGAACGAGTTCGGTGTTCTCGCGCGGGTGGCGGGGTTGTTTAGTGGCCGTGGCTTCAACATTGATAGCCTGACGGTGGCCAAGACACTCGACCCCTCTCTGTCCCGGATCACCCTTGTCACCGAGGGAGACCACCAAATTGTCGAACAGATAACGAAGCAGCTTAACAAGCTTATTTGTGTTCTGAAAGTTAGCGATTTTCAGGACAATCCGTATGTGGAACGTGAGATGGCCCTAATGAAGGTTGCCGCAGACGACCGGACCCGTGCTGAGATCCTCAGTATTATCAGTATCTTTCGCGCGAAAGTTATAGACGCCGGACCTCGGTCGTTTGTGATAGAAGTCACTGGCGATGAGGGCAAGATCGCGGCCATTTTAGATCTATTGAAACCATTGGGCATTAAAGAAATAGTGCGAACAGGCAAAGTCGCGGTGCAACGGGGCCTCCAAACTTTATCCGCGGTGGTTGCTGATGCCGCAGTGGAACAGGGAGCTAAAACGAAGAAAGAGAGCGTAGTATGAGCATGAAAATTTACTATGATAACGACGCGAATGTACCACTTCTTAGTGACAAGAAAATTGTAATAGTAGGCTATGGGAGTCAAGGGCACGCGCACGCGCTCAATTTGCGCGACAGCGGCCTAGATGTCCGAATCGGGCTCCGCAAGGACAGTGGGTCCTGGACGAAGGCTGAGGAGGCGGGATTTCCGGTAAGCGAGGTTGGAGATGCGTCGGAAGAAGCAGACATCATCATGGTGCTGACACCGGACGAAATAGCAAGTGAAATGTATGAGGCGGAGATAAAATCAGGGTTGCTTGCTGGTAAGTACTTGGCATGTGCGCACGGATTTAATATTCATTTTAAGAAGATCGTACCGCCGGACGACATCAACGTTTTTATGGTGGCGCCAAAGGGCCCCGGCCACTTGGTCCGAAGTGAATTTGAGAAAGGCCGCGGAGTCCCGTGCCTCATTGCTATAGCGCAGGATCCGAGTGGAGATACGAAAGATATTTCTATGGCCTACGCGTCTGCGATTGGGGGCGGGAGAGCAGCTATTTTGGAGACCTCCTTTAAAGAGGAGACTGAGACAGACTTGTTCGGCGAGCAGACTGTTCTGTGCGGAGGCGTAACGGAGTTAATGCGTGCCGGTTTCGAGACACTAGTTGATGCTGGCTATGCGCCAGAAATGGCCTATTTTGAATGTTTACACGAGATGAAGCTGATAGTAGATCTGATCTATGAGGGTGGTATTACGAATATGCGTTATTCGATCAGCAATACTGCAGAGTTCGGCGATATGACCCGCGGTAAGCGCGTGATCGGTGATGAAACCCGGGTCGCGATGAAAAAAATTCTCGCCGATATACAATCCGGAGATTTTGCTGACGAATGGATCAATGAATATCGATCCGGTATGTCCCGTTTTAATGGTCTCCGTAAAGAAGGGGCTGCTCATGGGGCGGAGGTCGTTGGCGAGAATCTTCGTAATATGATGCCGTGGCTTCAACAAGACCGGTTAGTCGATAAGGCGAAGAATTAATCGAGGGACGGACTGTGCGAAATGCTAAAGGCGATGTCTTTAGCATTTTTCATTATTTTGAAAGATGCATTTTGCGCGCGAAGGGTACATTTGGATCATAAGTTTAGGTATAGCGTCTCTGCTTCTCGGCATGATAGACGCCACGGTTTTAAGCGGCATTACTCTAATTCTGGCTCTATTTGCTGCGTTTTTCTTCCGTGACCCTGACCGAAACATTCCATACGATCCAAGACATATAATTTCTCCCGCTGACGGCCGCGTCGTCAACGTTGAGGAGTCGACACGCTCCCAGGTTGTATCTGGGGGTGAGTTCACACGAGTCGGGATTTTCCTTTCGCCGCTGGACGTGCACGTCAACCGTCTCCCTATCTCCGGTGAAGTGATGAAGATTGACTATAAGCCCGGGAAATACCAGCCGGCCTTTTCTAAGGATGTGGCCGACGTGAACGAACAAAACATCTTGCGGATTATGGATTCCACCGGTCGCGAGGTGGTATTGGTGCAGATTGCTGGGATGCTGGCGCGTCGTATTGTGTGCCACGCCCAAGTTGGAGATCATGTAATGCAGGGGGAGAGGTATGGTATGATAATGCTGGGTTCGAGAGTAGACATTTACTTTCCCGTCGGAGCCAATCTCAAAGTTCACGTAGGACAGCGCGTAACGGCTGGAGAAACGGTGTTAGGAGAGTACCCCACAGGTCAAGACGTGGAATGAAGAGTTTCTGATGATTGAAAGAAAAAGCAGAAAAATCCGTGAAGTACGTATAGGGAAGAGGATAAAACCTCCTCTACGAAAAGGCGTATATCTGCTGCCGAATCTTTTTACGACGGCGGGGCTTATGTGCGGATTCTACTCTGCTGTAGCGACAATCGACGGCGAATATCGAGTTGCAGCTATTGCGATTTTGGTGGCGTTAATTTTCGATGCCTTGGACGGTCGCATAGCACGAATGACGAAGACGTCGAGCCGATTTGGGGCTGAGTATGATTCGTTGTCGGATCTCGTAGCATTTGGGGTTGCACCTGGGTTGTTAGTCTACCGTTGGGCGCTTGATCCCTGGCAGGCGTGGGGCTGGTTAGCCGCGGTATCGTACGTCGTCTGCGGAGCGCTGCGGCTCGCCCGTTTTAACGTTCAAATTGGCGTCATTGACAAACAGAGCTTTGTGGGATTGCCGATTCCGGCGGCGGCGGCTGTGATAGCGACAACGATAATGATGTATTATTATCTCGGTGGCGCGGGGGCCACCAGCAAACATGTGACGTTGCTCTTGCTTATTTACCTTCTTGCCGGCCTAATGATCAGTACGTTTCGTTACGTAAGTTTCAAGGATTTAAGACTTCGCGATCGCCAACCCTTTGGGCTATTCATAGCAGCAATAGTATTGTTGCAACTCACCATAGCAAGGCCACATATTATGCTGTTCTTTCTAGCTGCAGCATATTCATTGTCGGGACCCATTGGGTCGTCTATTCGGCTGTTGCGGCGGATTGCTGGGGGAAATAGATCCGTGGTGGATGGGACGCCGGTTAGCATTGTTCCGCGAGATATATCTGGAAAAGAGGCCGACGCTAAAGGAGGTCCCGGTTCTTCTATTGACAACGAGAAAAAGGGTTCGGTATAACGCTAAGTATGTACACAAACGGTTCGCTGTATATCGATAATTTGCGAGGGCTACCCAGCCTACTGCTTAGTTTCCCGTCGCGGGTATCTGAGGGGGGTGTGTAGGGCGCACCAGACTCTTGGAAGCCGCGGGCGGACCTTGCCGCGGCCTAGCGTTTTTTGGGCTGCGGGTGTACTCGCGGCCCTTTTTGTTTTTAAGCTTGTGAAGCGGGAGGACACTATGGAACGCGAGGTCGTAAATATTTTTGATACAACACTGCGCGACGGGGAACAGTCGCCGGGTGCTACCATGAATATCGAGGAAAAAATAATGGTGGCTAGCCAGCTTGAGAAGCTCAATGTAGACGTGATCGAGGCCGGGTTTGCTGCGTCGTCCGAGGGTGACTTCGAATCAGTGCGTCGCGTTGCCGAGTTGGTCTCAAGCCCAAGGGTGCTAAGTCTTTCACGTACTAAAGAAGACGACATTCGACGATCTGTGCAAGCGGTAGAGAAGGCTAAACAACCTGGGGTGCATATTTTCATTGCTACGTCTGACATCCATCTCAAAGATAAGCTTATGATGAGCAAACAAGAATGTCTGGACGCTGCGGTATGGGCGGTAGAATACGCGAAGAAGTATGTAGATTATGTGGAATTTTCGGCGGAAGATGGGTCCAGATCGGATTATGATTTTTTAGTGCAGATATTTAGCGAAGTGATCGCGGCTGGCGCAGTGACCGTTAATGTACCAGACACCGTTGGATATGCGATTCCTCAACAGTACGGCGAGCTATTCCGAAAACTCAGACAAGACGTCCGTGGCGGAGCGGAAGTCATCTGGAGTGCCCATTGCCACAACGACCTTGGGCTTGCTGTGGCTAATTCACTTGCGGCCATCGAAAATGGGGCACGTCAGGTAGAATGTACGATCAATGGAATTGGAGAACGGGCTGGCAACACTTCTATGGAGGAGGTTGTGATGGCTCTTCGGACGCGAGAGGATGTCTTTCCGGATGTGCAGACCCGCGTCGTAAGTGAGCAGATTTACCCATCGAGCCAGCTGCTTTCTCAAATCACAGGAATAACTGTCCCCATCAATAAACCAGTGGTGGGGGACAATGCCTTTGCCCATGAAGCAGGAATTCATCAAGACGGTGTGTTGAAAAATAAGCTGACGTACGAAATCATGCGACCACAGACGATAGGTCTCGATAGCAATCGGCTTGTTTTGGGAAAACATTCGGGGCGGCACGCCTTCATCGATCGACTTAAGTTCTTGGGTATTGATTACTCTGGAACTGATATGAATAAGGCCTTTGCCAGTTTTAAGACGCTCGCCGATAAAAAGAAATGTGTGTATGACGAGGATCTTATCGCGATTGTAACGGAAGAGACCGCGCGAACACCAGACAAGTATGAGTTGTTGTACATGAATGTGACGTCCTCCAGTATGGCGGTACCGCACGCGACAGTGAAGATGAGGGTGAACGGGGAAGAGCGTCTGGAGAATGCCTCTGGCGATGGGATGGTTGACGCATGTTACAAGGCCATAGCACGTATCGCCCAACTTGAACTGACGTTAGAACGCTATTCCGTGAAAGCTATAACCGGTGGCACGGACGCACAAGGCGAAGTGTCGTGCCTGTTGAAGAAGGACGAAGCGTCGGTTAATGGTCAAGGCGCCCATACGGATATTATTATGGCTAGCGCGCTCGCATTCACAAATGCGCTTAATAAATTTGCTCAAATCGATCGTTACGGCGACCATTCGCGCAAGCGCATGATCGGGCCTTGACGTGACCGAGCGGCCGCTTTCTCCACAATTTACAGACGGTGTGTTTTAGATAAGACTCCTATCATGAAATTAGCGTGTCAAAGGAGACAGTAATGGTGCAGAAGATTGCAGTATTCTCGGGCGACGGTATAGGGCCTGAAGTGATGGCCGAGGCGACAGAGGTGCTCAGGGAGGTTGGAGTTCGGTTCAGCATGGATTTTGCTTTTGAACCCGCTTTAGCAGGTGGATGTTCCATTGATGAGCACGGGAACGCACTAACGGACACTGCCCTTAAGATAGCTAAAGAGAGTGACGCTGTGTTACTCGGCGCCGTCGGTGGCCCGAAATGGGATGATCCTAAATCCACAGTTCGACCCGAACAGGCCATACTGGGTTTGCGCAAGGAGTTGGGACTTTTTGCTAACCTGAGACCAGTACAAGTCAATAGGCATCTAGTACATGCTTCAACGTTAAAACCAGAAGTGCTAGACGGGGTAGATTTGATGGTAGTTCGAGAATTGACCGGTGGGGTCTATTATGGGCGGCCGAGTGAAAGGAGACACGGGACGTCTGGTCGTGAGGCGGTAGATACGATTTTTTACACGGAGGAAGAAGTTAGACGATTGATGAAGTCATCCTTCGAACTAGCACGCAGCCGCCGCAAGAAAGTTACATCCGTCGACAAGGCAAATATTATGGCTTCATCACGGATGTGGCGAGAAGTAGCGCATGAGGTAGCCAGTGACTACCCCGACATTGAATATGAAGATGTTTTGGTCGATGCGATGGCCATGCACTTGATACGCAGACCGGCAGACTTTGACGTGATAGCGGCGGAGAATATGTTTGGAGATATTCTGACTGATGAGGCATCGATGCTGGCAGGTTCTATGGGTCTCCTTCCCTCGGCGTCTCTTGGAGATGGCGAGTGCGGGTTGTTCGAACCGATTCATGGTACGGCTCCTGATATCGCAGGGCAGGACAAAGCCAACCCGCTCGCGATGATCCTATCTTGTGCATTGATGTTGCGGCTCTCCTTTGCGAAAGAGAATGCAGCCGCGTGTATAGAGGATGCTGTGGATAGCGTACTTGCCAGCGGCTATCGAACGGCGGATATCGCACAGCCAGAATGCCGGCTTGTAGGCTGTAAGGAAATGGGTCGTTTGGTAAGAGAGAGTCTAGCGTCAGGTAAGTAGCATCTACTACTAAACCAGAGAGATTTTCTGAACGAAGCGACGCTAGAAAATTCGCCGCTTCGTTCGAGGTCGGCTAATATATTCGAGGGCAGCGTTTAGGAGTCCTACTGAAAATTTCTCCACCGGTCGCATGCGGGGGAGAGCTTTCTAGTACTCCGTCACGAGACGGGTTTTGATTTAAGATTTGAGCTGCCCTTCTAAAAATTTCTCGTACCAATAGAAAGCCACTATAACGAGGGAGTGAGTAATTTGCCCGCGGGCTACAAGGTCTCCTAAACTACCAGCGGGCACGAGTAATACTTCTGTCTCCTCTGTAGAATCGAAGCGTGGATCGGAAACTTTTTCGACGTTAGCAGCAAGAAAACTATGACAACGGTTGTTTTGGATCGCTGGATTGGGATGGACCGAGCCTAGAGGGAGAATCTCGTCGGAGTCGTAACCTGTCTCCTCCTGCATCTCTCGACGAGCGGCGTGCGCAGGCGTCGCATCCTCATCGTCGATCATCCCGCCCGGAATTTCTAGAGTAAAATTCTCTACACCATGCCGGTACTGCCGAATCAAAACTATTTCACCCGAAGGAGTGATAGGAATAATATTGACCCAATCACCGCTTTCCAATACGAAAAAGTCGTGAGACTTTTGGGTACGGGGTGAGCGTGAGACGTTTTTCTTTAGCGAGAATATTCGACAGGAATATACGAGCTCGCTGGCGAGCCTCTTCCATCCCCGTAAGTTTCCGGCAGACGATTTAGCCATGGTGGGGTCCTAAAACAAGCGCCCGTACTCGATTGCAGGGCATCGGTTCATTACGACGCAAAGCCCAGCAGCTCGGGCTCTCAAGGCTGCTGCTTCGTCTATGATATCAAGCTGAAGCCATAGTACTGCGGCCTGTATGCCTATAGCCTCGTCCGCGATCTGCGGGACAAAGAGGGAGCGGCGAAAAACGTCAACCATATCGATTTGTTCGGGGATGTCCTGAAGGCGAGGGTAGCATGTCGTTTCCAATACTTGCGGGCAAAGCGGGTTGACGGGGAAAATTCGATGCCCTTTCAATTTAAGCAACTGCGCTATTTGATTACTGTCTCGTTGCGGATCTGGTGAACATCCAACGATGGCAATGTTTTTTGGGCTCGCTAGAATTTTTCGAATTACGTCATTGCTAGGATTAGAGAAGGCGCTCTTGTCGGTCATTGGACTTGCTCCGAACGGACTATCAGGGCGTCCAACGATTGCTTCAGGCAACGTTTGATTTCTACCATGCGTGCGCGAAAAGCTTCTTCTCCCTGCATAGCAGGATCTTCTATATCACCTTTCTCCCCAGAAAACTCTTTTAATGTATAGGTAGGCTTATCCACAGCCTCGCGAAAGGCCTCTAGCATTACCTTCTGTTCGTCTGTCATAGTCAGTATGAGGTTCGCGTTGCTGATAAGGTCTCTGTGCTTTTTGAGATCTGTAGACACAAACTTTTCACGTTCTATGTGTACGTTTTCCTCCTGCAGCATAAAATAAGCGTCAAGTGATGCTATCATTCCGTCTCGTGCGTAAATGGCGATGCCCCCCGAGCGCACTTTTATCCCTGTTATTCCTCTCTCCGCTAGCATTTTTTCTAACATGAGGTGGGCCATCACGCTCCGACTCGTGTTGGCGTGGCAAACTATGAGTACATTGAACATGAGAGACAAGTTACATGGAGATTTATCTGTCACTCGTTTGACTTAGGGTTAGTTGTGGCAAAGGAGATGCTTTGCCACCGACTGGCTATGATCTTGAAATACAGAGGGCCGAGTTTGTGTGTCTACTCTTTTAGTGATTTGAATACGGCTCCCAAGTCTTCCTTCGAGGTAAGCCCTTTGGCAAGCTCTACCTTTAGCTGGTCTCCCAATTCCGTAGCGTCCCAGGTGCCTTTCTTCTTAACAGTACCTACGGAGTGCCACCCTTGCATGAGCCAGACGCACCCGCCACCTACACGAAAAATTTCTCCGTGTACGTTGGCGGCATCCTCACTAGCCAACCAGGCGACTAGCGGGGCGATGTGTCCTGGGTCGAAATAATCATGTTCTCCTGCTTTGTCTGGGCCTGCCATTAATCCAGCGGTCTGTGGTGTAGCATCTACTGTCATTCTTGTCCTTGCCAAAGGCGCTATCGCGTTTCCTGTGACTCCGTACTTCTGCATCTCGCGGTCGATTATTATGGCAAGGGTGGCAAGGGCCGCCTTAGCCGGCCCGTAGTTTGGTTGACCAGGACTTCCAAGAAGCCCAGCGTCAGATGAGGTGTTTATGATTCGTCCATTCAGGACCGTGCCGCGCTTATGTTGTTCTCTCCAATATTCGCAGGCGTGCCGGGAGCAGTTGAATGAACCTTTCAAATGCACATTTAACACAGCATCCCACTCATCCTCGGACATGTTGAAAATCATTCTATCACGGAGAATGCCAGCGTTGTTCACTAGTATGTTCAGCTTGCCGAATGAATCTATGGCACATTCTATTATGCGTTTTGCGCCTTTAAAGTCCGTAACATTTTCAAAATTGGCAACTGCTTCGCCCCCTGCGGCCTCGATCTCATTAACTACCTGCTGGGCAGGGCTATCGTCAGACCCTGTACCATCAAAGCTACCACCTAAATCATTTACGACGACCTTTGCTCCATTTTTCGCCAATAGTAAGGCTTCTTCGCGCCCTATTCCACGTCCCGCGCCTGTGACGACAGCAACTCTTCCATCAAGTAACATAAGTTGTCTCCTTAGTGTATCCAGCCTCAATTTTCCTGTTAGAGACGGGATTTACGCACCTCTTCAGTGCCTGACATCCAAATTTTTGTCAAGGAGTAACGCAGGGTTGGCATTGGTTCAGAACAGGTATTCCGGGTGGCGGCGTGGGTGGGAATCCTTGTCGAAAATGATGAAATGGCGACGTGACAATTTGTAGGTGAGAAAGGTTGTCAAGCCCCCGAGTGTAAGCGCTTTGGGCGATTCACAATGCATCTTCGCCACGCTCGCCTGTGCGTATTCGAATCACTTCCTCTATATTACTAACAAATATCTTACCGTCTCCAATACGTCCGGTTTTTGCAGCTTCCTGAATGGCTTCGACAACTTCTGCGACTTGCTCTTCTCGAACGATAATTTCAAGCTTTACTTTTGGCAGGAAGTCTACCACATATTCGGCCCCCCGGTATAATTCAGTATGACCTTTTTGTCTCCCAAAGCCCTTAACTTCGCACACCGTTAGTCCAGACAAACCCGCCGCATTCAGTGCTTCTTTCACTTCGTCCAACTTGAACGGTTTGATAATGGCCTCCACTTTCTTCATGGTGTTCATTGCGAGTATCTCCTGAGGCTTCGGTACAAGTAACGTGTTTCGTAACGGATGGCGCCGGATTGTGAAAATGCTCTTCTGGCCTACTCTAATACACTGAATTGAAAATTCCAATAAGTCTCTCGATTTGTATATAGGAGACCGCTACAGGCGTGGGATTTCTTCTTCCCAACTGCTCGGGGACGAGACGCAACCTTATACGTGTTGTTAGATTGGACCTGGGGGCTTTTTGAACCTGAACTGTTCCTCTTGCCCCGTAAGGATCCTTTGAATGTTGTCCGAATGGCGAAAAATTACGAGAGCAGAGGTTAGAATGCTAGCCAGTACTATGGGCTCCGAATAATCGAAAACGAAGACGGATCCGGGTGTGACGAGCATGGCGATGACCGAGGATAGGGAAACAATTCGTTTAAACCCGAAGGATATGCAGAAGGCTAGGAGGGCCCCTAATACCGCAAGAGGTGCTAGGCCCAGAAAAACGCCGAGCGCCGTTGCCACGCCTTTCCCGCCCTTAAAGTTAAGAAAGATTGGAAAAACATGCCCAAGAATTGCGGCAAAGCCGACACAGGCGTATACCAATGGTTCAGCGCTGAGCCATCGAGCTAACAAAACAGGAAACAGGCCCTTCGCTATATCCGCTAAAAGCGCTATGGCCCCAGCTTTTTTTCCTATGGAACGTGCGACGTTTGTTGCCCCGATATTGTGGCTCCCTACGGTTTGGAGGACGACACCCTGACGATTTGCGATTAGTACACCTGAAGGTATAGAGCCCGTAAGGTAACTTGCAACACCTGAAAGAATTAGGACCGTAGGAACTATGTCTGCGCCCATTGTCGATCCCAGAAATGTCACTGGACTCCTAATAGGTATGAAGTTGGTGGTCGGGGCGACTGGATTTGAACCAGCGACCCCACGGTCCCGAACCGTGTACTCTACCAGACTGAGCCACACCCCGACATGTGCAGTCGTCAATGGCACCCTAATAGCTGGCTGCAGGTCTCGGGGTCAAGTAGGGGTTCGGATTTTTGCGACTAAGGAGGAGGGACGGTGGCGCGACTTTTAGAGGCGGCAAGACCAAACTTCACCGAGGTCTTTGAATCCGGCATCCGTAAAGAGATTTCTGGAAGAGGAAGCTATGATATTGTTTTCCAGTTGCAGGCACGTAACCGCAAGACAACTTCTCAACTTGGCACGTTCCTTCGCAACTTCTAGCAGATTGGACCACAGGTTGTCAGGAACCCGTTCGGAAGCGGCTATGTCGAGTATTGCTATAGGCTTACGGCTGCGAAGTCCCCGAACATAGTTGATTAGTACGACACCGCCTATCACATTGCCCGTCAATGCAACGTAGAACTCTAACGAGGAGTCGCTCGCGATCTTGCGCCAGTAGCGAAGTTGTTCTTTTTTTGCGGCTTTGGGCGCATCAGACGGATAGGCTGGTGAGAGTAATTGTTTGAGGCCTTCCAAGTCTGTTCGTTTGCCTCGCCGGATCGTAAGCATGGGTTGTGTCGTAACACATATTACCGTAAGCGAGGAATAGCCTACGGGCGTGCGTCAGACGTTGGACGCGAAATGGGTAAGTGAGAGAGCAGTGTCATCATGCCTGAGTTGATCAAAGTTAGGGTATCAAGTTTATCCTATGGCCCGGATGGAGTAGGCCGTCCTACCGGAAAGCCCAGTGGGAAGGTCGTGTTTGTTCCCCATAGTGCACCGGGCGACGTACTCGACGTCGACAAGCATACGTCAAAGCAGAATTATAGCCGCGGATTTATAGTGACTCGACGGGAAGATGGGCCGGCGCGGCGCCCGGTTCGTTGTCGTTACGTCCCACGGTGTGGAGGTTGTTCGTGGCAGCATATTTCCTATTCCGAACAAGTTAGGGCAAAAGAAGCTTTGGTCAGAGACCATCTGGAACGCATAGCCGGACTCAAGGAGCCCGCCGTCCAACCTATCATCCGGAGCCCGAAGGAATGGCGCTATCGGCACCGGATTCGTCTGCGTACCCGCCCACCGACAGGTCTTGGATTTTACCAGGCAAAGTCCCGTGAGCTAGTAGAGCTCGACGACTGCCTTATCGGAATGGACGGCTGTGATAAGTTTCTGTCTACGACGAGAGATTGGCTTCGAAAGACAAAAACTGTCGTCCGCCGGGTTGAATTGGTTGTTGGTGATGCTCATCTCGAGGCTGCCAAGGGCGCAGTACTAATTGGAAATGCGGAGGGAGAGTTTCGCCAATCCGACAGCAGATGGTGCGAGGAGTTCGTTCAAGATTCGGACGGAATTCGAGGCCTTCTTCTTTTCGGTCGTCGCTGGCGACACGCCTGGGGAGACACAACTATCCTCCTAGATCTGGGATTAGATGGGCTCACGTTAGGCGTGAGACGTGGCGGTTTTACTCAAGTGAACCCAGCTGGAAATCGAGCTTTAATATCAGCGCTTCTTACAAACAGCGGGCTACGGAAGACGGACAGGATCATCGAATGCTACTCGGGGGTCGGCAACCTTAGTATACCGTTGGCCTCGCGAGTGCGGTCTGTCATAAGCATAGAACAGGATAGGAATGCCATACTTGACGCTCAAGACAACATTGCCCGCATCGGAATCTCTAATATTGAGTGTATACATGCGCGAGTCGAAAGTGGTCTGGAGAATCTTGTTGCCCGGGGCGAGGAGGCGGACGTATTGGTTCTGGATCCTCCGAGGCATGGTGCGGCGGCTATGTTGACATATCTGAAAGAAATGAAGATACCGAAAGTCGTATACTTGTCTTGCAATCCTTCTACTCTGGCCCGCGATTTGAGGTATCTGGAAGACATAGGTTATAGGACAAAAATTGTGCAACCAATCGATCTGTTTCCGCAAACGTACCATGTGGAAACCATTGCGGTGGCAGTATTGACTTGATGCAGGCTGAGCCTTATCCTGCTCCTGTCACGTCGGCCCAACTTTAGAAAATTGGTTTGGCGGGGAGACTTGCTATGTCGTCTAAGACCCAGCAGAAGACAAGACCGTCGAAGGTAACTCTGATCCCTGCAAAAGGTGTCTCGCAGACCATAAACTATCTCCTAGAGGACAGGGACGAATTAGAATGGCTAGTTGCTGTTGGACGGAACAAAGGTGGAGAAATTTTCTTCTACGATACGGGTGGCGATATTATCGAAGATCTTGGAAGCCTTGATTACCTTAAGCAACGGCTATTGCGCGCGCATTTCGGAGACGATTGGGAATAGTCTTGGATCACGAGCTGGAATCTAGTGAGTTCGTCTTCCGTAGAGCGACCGAGACGGGTATTGGTGATGCCCTCCCTCTCAAGGAATCATATAAAATCGTCCCCCCTATGCAAAAACGGATTTCCCCGACGCCGAGAAAACTGAACCGGGGTAGTTATTTTTAGAAAATGAAGAGCCGTCTTTATTGTGTTCCGGGGGGACCCTCTAGTTCCTATCCGTTTCCTGGGGCGGGCTAGCGTATATTTTGTCCCTAAGCACTTTCAGCTTTATTGGAATGAGGAACTTGCCACACGGTGGACCGAAGATGCATTCTCCGGTGGACGGTTCGAACGCGGCCCCGTGGGTTGCACAAAGTATGTACCGGCCGTCATCCGTCATAAATTGAATTTAGATCCAATCCATCGTCATGGGCACGTGAGAACAGCGATTAATATACGCGAAGTATTTGCCTTTGTAATTAACGAGGAAACACTCGGTTTCAAGGTCATCCACGAGGATCAGAAATTTCTTGGTGGTTCCAGGCTTGAGTTCATTGACTTTGGCCACACATAGTGCAGCAGGTTTCTCGGTTTTAGACACAACGCCCCCCCGGTAGTTCGTCAGAACTTTTGATACTAGTTTACCACTCTTGAGGGAAGAGAAACATTAGCGGGATGTAAGAAATGGACACAGGCAATAGGGGCAGGCCGTTCTGGGCAGTTCTTTGTCCGGCGTATTTTCTATCTTCACAGTGCAGGCATAACACTATCTTATGTTTTCTAGTGATGGGCAATTTATGTACCGTCGACGCAATGCCCCTGGCCCCTAGCGAAACAGGGATCGCGATTCTGTTGCACCCTATATCAGTCAACTTTGCTGTCGGCCTCCTTGTTTTTGGCCTTCTAAGCGATTTTTACGGAGCTTACTTTGTACGTCCTGACTGGCAATATACCGGAAAGGTCACCTTCCTAGCCGGTGTTGTATCTGTCGGGGTCGCTGTCGTTACCGGCTGGCTAGCAGGAAAATTGCCGGCCAACGAAAGCGTGTTCGAACCCGAGATTCGGGAATTGGTCTTTTACCATTCGTTTTTTGGTTATGGATTATTTGCAGTTTCTGTTCTGCTCGCCATTATCCGGTTGCAAACGGGTGAGCGCTTACACATTGTCTACCGGATATGCGCCGTGGCCGCATTGGTTGGGCTCACCTACCAAGGTTATTTAGGTGGGCAGATGGTCTATCGTTATGGTGTCGGCGTACAGGCGGCCCTCCTCCTCAATGTTGTCCCGGAGGAACTGGAGTCACCACCGACAACTGAATCTCGTTAGAAAGGATAATTTCCCCGTCGGCAGTGAAACTATGAAAAGGGCGGCCGGTCACCGCGCGAACGGCGTCCTCGTTTACTGCACGGTTTCGTCCGCTTTGAACCCGGAGGACGTGTGGGCACCGTCACAAAAGGGCTTGTTGGCAGATAGTCCGCATCGACACAAATAAACGGTATCGTCTTCAATTTTATAAGGGTTCCTTTTCTGATCCGTTATGGCGACGTTCCCCTTCACCTCGTAGGGGCCATTTTTTAAAACTTTGATTTTTACTTCATCCATTTCTTTTCCCTTCCTTTCTGATCGTTGCAATCTTCTTATCGCATAGGTTTATTTTCGTAGCAACGCTGCGTTAACTCCCTTCAGTCGTGCTATCGTGGCCGACTGTCCCCGTGCCGGGCAAAGCAAAGGGCCCTAAGTCTATTGATGTCGTGTTAGTCGTAATTAGTTCGTATATCAATTTACCCGTAATAGGTGCCAAGACTATGCCATTGCGGTGGTGTCCTGTCGCGAGTACGAGGTTCTCGAATCCGGGTGCCCGTCCCAGGAGAGGCCGGCCGGTCGCTGAATAGGGGCGCAAGCCTGCCCAGAAATGACTGAGGGGCGCCTCGGCAAGTTCGGGAACCATGGACCGTGCCCTGTCGATCAATGCATGAACCCCCGAAAGGGTAACCTCCTTGGTGTAACCTTTGAACTCTACCGTCGATCCGATGATGATTTCACCATTATTCCGAGGGACGAGGTAATGGTCGCCGCTGTGTATGACATGGCGTATCAGGTCGGCTCTCACGGCCAACATCTGACCTTTTGCAGGTGCGACTGGAATGTCAAGCTTGAACAACTTGCCGATGTCCCGCGACCAACTGCCGCCGGCTATAATGACGGTGCCAACCCGGACCCATGAGGCACCTATGCAGATTGAGTCTATGCGTGCATTCGTCAGTGAGACGTCTGTTACCGTGGTGTCGTATTTGACACTGACCCCGCTCCGCTTTGCGGCGATAGACCAGGCCTCGCTCAATCTTCGATTATTTAGACTGTGATCATCAAGAAAATGTATTGCACCTCGGAAGCCCTGAGCAAGGCTTGGTTCGAGTTGATGGAGTTCCGCGTCTGAGAGCCATCGAACAGTATGCCCTTGCCCTTGCCTTAGTTTGAAAAGTCGCCGATACATTTTCTCTTCGGTCTCATTTCGGATGAGCGCGACCAGCCCGGCTTTCCGATATTCGATATCAACGTCCGAGACAAGTTCTATTTCTTCCACCAAGGCGGGGAAGAGATCTTGGCTAGCCTTTTTTAGACGGTACATTGGGCCGCGCTTGGAGAGGCCACTCGCAACTGCGAGGATACCTGCCGCTGCGGCGGAGGCCTCTTTGCCCGGAGATTGGCGGTCTATGAGAATAGTTTTGTGTCCGGCCTTCGCGAATCTGTGTGCGATTGCACAACCAATCACGCCTGCGCCAATGATGACGACTTCTGCTGACTCCATAGCGCAGATTGTACTGGTATCCGGATAAAAAAATAGGTCGGTGCTGAGATGTCTTTCGTCACTTCCCAGGAAATTCAGGCATGTGCCCCTGGAGGAAACGGTGGAGTTTGACTGCCTGAAAACGTAAGCCTATATAGAACGAACCAAAGAGTCCGTAGCCTGCGCTCGCTTCGTCAAACCGCATCTCGTATACTAGGTTCTTGAACACCAAAGGATCATCGGCGAAGAGGTCCACCCCCCATTCCCAGTCGTCAAACCCTACGGAGCCAGTTATTATTTGATTTACTTTACCGGCATACCTTCTTCCAATTAGTCCGTGGTCACGCATCATTTGCTGTCTTTGTTTTATTGGGACTTTATACCAGTTGGTGGTTTCGCCGCGCTTCTTGTCCATTGGATAAAAACTCAAATACCGACGCTCAGGAATCGATGGCCAGATACGAGTTTCAAGTGCCTCCCGTTTTATGCTGAGTGTTTTCTCAACTTCAACTTTCCAGTTGTCGGACCCCGGCTCTATGTTTTGTTTGAAAAGACGCTCGTATAGTTCGACCGTAGCCTCATACAGGCCCAGTTCCACGACGGAGAGATACGACGTAGTACAATCTAAGAAATCGCTAAACCGTAAGGCCGACAGTTGAAGTTCTGCATCGCTAAGCGAATCGAGGCTGCGGCGAAAATGAACGATCATGAGGTCGCCCTTATGCCCCAGAAGAGAAAACATGGCGCTTTGTTCCGTGCCGGGCCTCTCGATAAATCTGAAGTGATTGACGGTTTCGTCAATTATTTGTTTTTGTTTGGACTGATCTATGCCTTTCCATTTTTCCCACCTGATGCGAAACATTTGGTGAAGCACTGCTGACCCCTCTATCGTGAGAGGCGTCGGTGGTAATTGGGCTTCTTTTTCTTGAGCGGCGTGTGACGGAGGAGTCTTGGTGGTCATAGGTATTTCCTTACCGGCGAGCGTTTCCTGCCATATAACGGATTCGAAAGGTCACTAATATACACGGTTCTTCAATGCTGTTGCTACAAGAGCATATGGCTATCTGAAAGGAGACAAGACATTACGGAGGCACTACGGCCCACGTGTCATGAGAGTGTAGCGGCGTCTTTCGTCCGGTCCGGCACTTTATCATCGTGTTCAGGCAATAAAAGAGAGCCTTACAAACGAAACCGATCGTTGCTATTGACGGAGCGCGCCCCAGATTGCAGATTGAGTTGACGCTACTGATCACCGACAGAACATGGGTCAATGTCTATGTCAAAATTGCAGCAGAAGGCCGGAACGTTATTGGAGGCTCTTCCTTTTATCAGGAGATTCTTCGGGAAATTCGTCGTGATAAAATATGGCGGACATGCGATGCAAGAGGAGGATCTTAGGGAGGCATTCGCACAAGACGTTGTACTCCTCAAATACGTGGGGATGTACCCTGTGGTCGTGCATGGAGGTGGGCCACAAATTGAAGAGATGCTTGTACGTTTAAAGATACGGTCGAGTTTCCTACGAGGTATGCGAATTACCGATGCGCCGACCATGGAGGTCGTTGAGATGGTTCTTAACAGAATCAATAAGCAGCTTGTCAGTCTAATCAACCGCCAAGGTAACCTTGCGGTAGGTGTGACGGGGCAAGACGGCGAATTGGTGGCTGCGCGTAAAATGCTTTTAGAAAGAGAAGATTCAGACACCGGAGAAAAAAGAGATCTAGGAAGCGTAGGGGAGATAGTGGGAGTAAATCCGAGTGTTATCCGCGCTCTTACCGAACAAGACATGATACCAGTGATCGCTCCCATAGGGTACGGATTTGAGGGAGAGACTTACAACATAAATGCGGATTTAGTGGCCGGAAAAGTAGCAGAAGCGCTAAGGGCCGAGAAACTAATCTTTTTGACTGACGTACCGGGAATTAACGACAGAGAAGGAAAATTGATGTCTACGATCACCTCTCTCCAAGCTGAAGAAATGGTTGGGGACGGGACGATCAGTGCCGGCATGATTCCAAAAGTGGAGTGTTGCTTGGCGGCGCTGCATGGCGGGGCTCAGAAAGTCCACATTTTGGATGGTAGGACAAAGCATTCGGTACTACTGGAAATTCTGACAAGAGAGGGCATCGGAACGGAAGTAGTCAGGCGTGTTGCCTAGGGAGGCTTGAAGAAAACTGGCAATTTTTTTCCACAGGGTGATTCCGCACGGATTTTGGCCCTGATAGCTACTTGGCAAAGATTCTGTCGAGGTGTATACGAGTGAACTTCCCCGAACCAGATTTACCTGATGTCCTTCGGCATAGAGAACTACGCAAAGTGAATTTTTCGAGCGGTCTAGGGAGAACAATCATATGCCAACTGAGCCAATGCAGAGCGCACAAATTATAGAGCTTAATAACGAGCACCTGTGTACAACGTATGCCCGTTACCCGGTCGCAATCGTTCGTGGACAAGGGTCGCGTCTTTGGGATGCGGAAGGCAAGCCGTACCTAGACTTCTTTGCCAGCCTCGCGGTCATGAACCTGGGCCAGTGTCATCCTGCTGTTGTAAAAGCTGTACAAGAACAGGTCGCTACCCTCACGCATATTTCCAATTTGCACCATACAGTTCCCCAGGCACGGTTGGCGAAACTTTTATGTGATAATTCCTTTGCTGAAAAAGTCTTTTTTTGTAATAGCGGGGCAGAGGCGAATGAGGCTGCAATCAAGCTGGCACGAAAATTTGGCATGGAAAAACGGAATGGAAGTTACGAAATTATTTCGGCATTAGGCTCGTTTCACGGTCGGACTATGGCGACAATAGCTGCGACGGGTCAGGAAAAAGTGCGCGAAGGGTTTGGGCCGGTTCTTCCCGGGTTTCAGTATGTTCCTTTTGACGACTTGTCTGCGGTGGAAGCGAAAATTACAGATAAAACTGCCGCCGTTCTCGTAGAACCAATTCAAGGAGAAGGTGGTGTAATAGTTCCTAAACCAGGATATTTAAAAGGCTTGCGCGAACTGTGTGACAGACACGAGCTACTACTCATCCTGGATGAAGTGCAGGTCGGCATGGGGAGGACAGGCAAATTTCTCTGTCACGAGCATGAGGGCGTGCAGCCGGATATAATGCCGCTGGCAAAGGCTCTCGGCGGTGGGGTGCCGATCGGAGCGATGCTAACGCGCGCGGAAATCGCGCATAGTCTTGGGTTGGGCACTCATGGCTCCACTTTCGGTGGGAACGCTATAGCGTGCGCGGCTGGTATCGCGGTGGTTCACACTTTGTTGGGTTCCGGTTTTCTCGATGATTGCTCGAAAAAGGGGCTTTATTTTCTCAACAGACTGAACGAACTTAAATCGCGGTTCCCGTTCATAAAAGATGTGCGGGGGAAGGGCCTCATTCTCGGGGCGGAATTGGACGTAGAAGGCGGGAAAATTGTCGACGATTGTCTGAGCGAGGGCTTGATGATTAATTGCGCGGCCGGCAAAGTCCTCCGTTTTTTGCCTCCTCTTATAATCACAGCAGAAGAGATAGATGAGGGCCTAGACATCTTAGAAGGCGTGTTAGCCCGACAATGAAACGTGACTTGGTGAGCATAGCGGATTTGACCGGGGGTGATATTCAAGAGCTTCTCGTAATTGCCCGTCGGTTGAAATCCAAGGGTAGAATAGCAGGAAGGGATCCAATCCTCGCTGGCAAAACACTGGCGATGATATTCGAAAAACCGAGCCTTCGAACTAGGGTGACCTTCGAGGCGGGGATATACCAACTCGGGGGATATGCTATTTACCTCTCCCCTTCGGACATCGGCTTAGGTACAAGAGAAACGGCGTCTGACGTCGGGAAGAATTTGTCTCGCTGGGTAGACATAGTGATGGCCCGAACATATTCACACAGTATGGTCGTCGAACTCGCCGAAGCTTCTAGCATACCTGTTATTAATGGACTTTCGGACATGTTGCACCCCTGTCAGGTGCTAGCCGATTGTATGACGCTGGATGAAAAGCTCGGCACTCTGGAGGGCTTAAAAGTCGCCTTCGTGGGGGACGGAAATAACATAGTTCACTCTTGGCTGAATATGGCCGCAAAAGTACCGCTGGAGTTTGTGCTGGCGTGCCCGAGAGGTTACGAACCGAACGCGAATATTTTGGAACAGGCGAAAAGAAACGGGGCTGCAGTGTCGGTTACCCATAAAGTTTCTGAGGCCGTGACTGGCGCCGATGCGGTCTACACGGACGTGTGGACGAGTATGGGCCAAGAAGAAGAGACGACCCTTCGCAGACAAGCATTCAGTGGATATCAAGTAAATAGCGAAGTAATGAGCAGAGCGAAGCCTGAGGCCGTAGTCATGCACTGCCTGCCTGCTCATCGAGGGGAAGAAATATCACGAGATGTGATAGATGGCCCGCAATCGGTTGTATTCGACCAATCTGAAAATCGTTTACATGTTCAGAAGGCCGTCATGGTATGGCTGCTGCAGGCCACAATCTAGGTTCAGGCGCGCGACGTGATTAGCTTGCGGTGGCTGAAAGGAATTGTTGATGTCGGAAGTCAAAAGAGTTGTCCTCGCGTATAGTGGTGGCTTGGATACATCTGTCATCCTGCGTTGGCTCATAGAGACTTACGGATGCGAAGTAGTTGCTTTCTGTGCGGACCTTGGTCAAGAGGAAGAATTGGAACCTGTGAAGGGCAAGGCTGAGGCGGTAGGGGCGAGCGCAATCTACGTAGAAGATCTCCGTGAAGAGTTTGTCCGTGACTATGTGTTTCCCATATTGCGGGCTAATGCGTCGTACGAAGACGGGTACTTGTTAGGCACTTCTATAGCGCGCCCGCTTATTGCTAAACGACAAATCCAAATCGCGCAGCGGGAAAAGGCTGACGCTGTAGCGCATGGTGCGACGGGTAAGGGTAACGACCAGGTTCGCTTTGAACTTACGTATTATGCTCTCGAACCGGGGATTAAGGTGGTGGCTCCATGGCGGGAATGGAGTATGCGAGGAAGAGAGGATTTGATCTCTTATGCCGAGCAGAGAAAGATTCCGATCCCAGTGAGTAGAGAGAAGCCTTACAGCACAGATCGCAATCTTTTGCATCTTAGTTTTGAAGGCGGGATTCTCGAAAACCCTTGGACGGAGCCTGAAGAGGACATGTTCCTCATGTCGGTGTCGCCGGAGAGAGCGCCCGATCGGGCAGAATACGTAGAACTAGATTTTGTGGCGGGTAATCCTGTAGCGATTGCCGGTGAGGAGCTATCGCCTGCCAACTTACTTGCCAAGGCGAACAAACTAGGTGGAAAGCATGGAATAGGAAGATGTGATTTAGTGGAGAATCGGTACGTTGGTATGAAAGCCCGAGGCGTTTATGAAACTCCCGGTGGGACCATTTTGCATGCGGCTCACAAGGGTCTGGAGACTCTGACGCTGGACCGCGAGGTTATGCATTTGCGAGATTCTCTAATTCCTCGATATGCGGAAATGATTTATTATGGTTACTGGTTTGCCCCGGAGAGAGAGATGCTCCAGGCGGCAATGGATGAGTCCCAAAAGAACGTAACCGGTACGGTTCGTGTAAAGCTTTATAAGGGTAATGCCACTGTGGTAGGGCGTAGGTCTGCGAAATCTTTGTATCGCCCCGAGGTAGCCTCTTTTGAAGAAGAAGGCGGATACGATCAGTCCGATGCCCAAGGGTTCATAAGGCTAAATTCGCTTCGTCTCCGTATACGGGCATTGGCGGAGTAGCATGGCTATTTGTCGTCGGGACCTCGGGTAGACCCGATTCTGTACTTCGGGTCGGGATCAGAAAACTTGCCTTGTATAACTCCTTTAGGTGTATACTACCGGTATGGCATTACACAAAAAAAAGGCATGGGACGGACGTTTTTCTAAGGCACCCGACCCATCGATGGAAGCATTTACCTCGTCATTGGCAGTGGATCGCAGGCTTGCATATTATGACATTCAGGGTTCGGTCGCCCACTGTAAGATGCTCGTTAAGCGTAATATATTAACTTCGGGCGAGGGTAAGAGAATATTGAAGGGCCTTGGCGGAGTCGAACGTGAACTACAGCGCGGCACATTTCCGTTCTTAGATTCGGATGAAGACATACATATGGCTATCGAGCGACGCTTGACTGAAAAAATTGGCGCCGTAGGAGGGAAAATTCATACAGCGCGCAGTCGGAACGATCAGGTTTTATTGGATGTGCAGCTCTATCTGCGCGACGAGATATCTCAAATACGAAAACTACTGGCTTCTCTGCAAAGACGCCTCACGGTACTAGCAAAAAAGCACAAGGGCACCATTTTGCCGGGTTACACACATTTACAAAGAGCACAGCCGATTCTCTTAGCGCATCATTTTCTGGCTTATCACGGGATGCTTCGACGTGATGCGCGGCGGTTGCGTCAGTGTGAGATGACCGTCAATGTTTTGCCTCTGGGTGCAGGAGCGCTATCTGGTACTACGTTGCCGATAGATAGGGCATACGTTGCAAAATTGCTGCGGTTCGAGCATGTGAGCGATAATAGCTTGGACACCGTGTCGGACCGTGACTTTATTGTAGAGTTTCTGTCCTTTGGAGCAATATTAGGGATGCACCTGAGCCGGTTTTCGGAAGAACTAGTGTTGTGGTCTAGCAGCGAATTCGGCTTTATCGATCTTCCAGAGGAATTTGCCACGGGTAGTTCCATGATGCCGCAAAAGAAGAACCCAGATGTTCCGGAGATTATCCGAGGCAAAACGGGGCGGCTCTATGGAAATCTATTTACGTTGTTGACGATATTGAAGGGTCTCCCTCTCTCTTACAACCGGGATCTCCAAGAAGATAAAGAACCCCTGTTTGATACAGTGGACACTTTAAAAGGTATTTTAACTGTACTAGAGCTTATGCTGAGAAAGCTGCGTTTTGATACGAGCCGCATGCGAGATGCAGCGTCGAGTGGGTTTTTGCTCGCTACAGACGTTGCGGACTACCTTGTAGAAAAGAAGATGCCTTTTCGTCAAGCCCATGCAGTTGTTGGCGCCGTAGTGCAGTGGTGCGTACGTGAGCGGCGGGAGTTGCATGAACTGACCCTTATAGAGTGGCAGGAGTTTTCTCTCCTTTTCGAGGAGGATTTATTACCGCGGATGACGTTAAAGGGAGCTGTGGAACGCCGGACTTCTCATGGTGGGACCTCGCCAAAAGACGTTGAGCGGCAGCTCCGTTCGGTAAGAGCCTGACTGTGCGTATTCTGTGTAGTATTGCTGCGATTTATGGGTGTGCCATTGTTCTAACGGTAGCGTCCGGTTGTGGTCATAAGACCGACATCCGGCCCCCCGAATTTGTAGCGCCCGAAGGCGTAGGAGACCTCGCCCTGTCAATAGAGAAAGAAGGGGTAAGGTTACGGTGGTCTCGTCCGTTGCATTACGCGGACGGGAGCGACATGGATGATTTAGGCGCCTTTGTTGTGATGCGTGCCAGTAGAGACAGCGCGGAAACTAGGACATTTGAAAGAATAGCAATTGTACCAGTCGAAGATCGTGAAAGATTTCAGCAAACGAAAAAATTCGTTTATACCGATGTGGGCCTTACCTCCGGGACCTTCTACCGGTACCGCGTTTTTGCGGTCACGTTAGACGGGTACCAGGGCAACAATTCAAATACTGTGGAACTGGTGTGGCGAGACGACCGTACGCAGGATTAAAGATATAAAAGGGGCTATACATGAAGGTTCCCTTCACGAAGATGCACGGAATAAGTAACGATTATGTTTACGTCAATGGGTTTAAAACAACTTTACCGGACCCTTCTTCGTTCTCCACAGTAATAAGTGAAAGACGGACAGGTATAGGGGCAGACGGCTTAATTGTGATTTGCCCTTCGGACAAGGGACATGCGCGCATGGAAATGTATAACGCGGATGGTACTAGGGGGGAGATGTGCGGAAATGGTATCCGATGTGTCGGAAAGTACGTATACGACCATGGGATCGCCGTTGAAAACCCACTTTTGATCGATACGGACGCGGGGTTGAAAACGCTTTTCTTGCAAATAGGGGCCGGTAAGGTTACCGGTGTGACGGTGGATATGGGTCAACCCGTCCTGCATGGGCCGGACATTCCGGTGGCGTCTATGGGAAAGGTTATCGACGAGCGGCTAGCGCTCGACGATGACAATTATGACATCACGTGCGTTTCCATGGGTAACCCGCATTGTATTATTTTTGTGGGGAGTGTGGACGACGTTGCCGTTGCAACGATAGGCCCCAAACTCGAGATGAACGATTTCTTTCCGAATCGCGTAAACGTAGAGTTCGCAGAGGTCCTTAGCCCATCGGAATTGAAAATGAGAGTATGGGAACGTGGGTCGGGCGAAACCTGGGCCTGTGGGACCGGAGCCTGCGGCGCAATGGTTGCTGCGGTCTTGACTGGCCGGTGCGAACGAAAGGTAACCGTCCACCTTCGTGGGGGAGATTTGGACATCGATTGGAATAAAGTTGACAACCATATTTATATGACGGGAACGGCGGAAGAGGTCTATCAGGGCATCATAGAAGTCGGCTAGTGTCCCCGGAGGGTTGTTTTCTTCTTCTTTTGGACAGGAACTGAGGTGAGTACTATGTTTGCTGGATCATTTGTGGCTCTCATTACACCATTCAAGAACAACGCGATTGATGAGCAGTGTTTAGCGGGCCTGGTAGATTGGCACATCAAGAGCGGAACCCACGGGATTGTACCATGCGGGACAACCGGAGAATCTGCCACTCTATCGCACGACGAGCATCGAGAGGTCGTTCGACTTGTTGTGAGCGTGGCTGACAAACGTGTTCCAGTCCTCGCCGGCACCGGGTCTAACTCGACTACCGAGGCCGTTCGGATGACGTGCGAAGCGCAGGAAGCGGGTGCCGATGGCGCCCTGATGATTTCGCCCTATTATAATCGCCCGCCTCAGGAAGGAATTTATCAGCATTACAAATCTGTAGCTGAGGCCGCCGCCGGGTTCCCTATTGTTTTTTACAATATTCCTAGCAGAACGGGATCAAACATTTTACCGAATACCATGGCCCGTCTGGCGAAAATCTCGAATATAGTTGGGGTTAAAGAGGCCACGGGCTCGATTGACCAAGTTATAGACATCCGTCTTGCCTGTGGTGACGAGTTTGCCATATTGTCGGGCGAGGATACTCTTACATATTCAATGATGGCCCTAGGCGGGGCCGGCGTAATTAGTACTGCTGCGAACGTGGTTCCGGCTGCTATGGCGGACCTGGTGAATGCCGGACTCAAGAAAAATTGGGCAAAAGCCTGCTCGATTCAGTTGGAATTGGTACCGTTGATCCGCACGTTATTTGTGGAAACAAACCCGATCCCAGTAAAAACCGCGTTGGCGATGATGGGGAGGTGTGGGCCCGAGTTACGCGCACCGTTGAGCGCGCCTTCAAAACAGACCAAGGAAGAACTAAAAGCCATACTAGCGGCGCACGGCCTCGTATAATAGTGGTGGCCTGGGGTACTAGCCGCCATGGGTTGGCCTTTTTGGCGGTGCCTGGGCTAGTGTGCTTTGGCGAAGTTGGGGAGAAATATGGAAAAACGGATAGTAGTGTGTGGCGCCGCGGGGAGAATGGGCAAAATGTTGGTTCGGCTCCTCGCAGCGCATCCGGACGCTACACTGGCAGGAGCCATTGAGTCGAAAGAACATCCTTCACTGGGGAAGGACGCCGGGAAAGAGGCGGGCGGTAATTCCTTAGGCGTAAACATTACCAGTGATTATGCCGCGGTTGCTGCGCCCGACACAACCGCTCTTGATTTCACGATGGCAGACGTTGCGGCTGATCATCTTCGCACAGCGGTCGCAGCGGGGGCAGGTATTGCCATTGGGACGACCGGATTGTCGGACGAACAACGCGCGGAAGCAGAGAATATCGCGCCGCGGAGCCGGGTCATCCTTGCACCAAATATGAGTGTCGGCGTCAACATCTTGATGAAGGTGGTGGAGGATGTCGCGAAGATCATTGGCGGTGATTTTGATCCCGAAATATCTGAAATGCATCATCGGTTCAAAATTGATGCTCCAAGCGGTACCGCAATAGCGTTAGGGCGCATTATAGCTCACGCCCAGAAGAAAGAATTTGGTGAAAATGTCCGGTATGCAAGGGAAGGCCTGACAGGAGAGCGTACGGACGACGAAATTGGCATTATGGCGCTTCGGGGGGGAGACACTCCCGGCGATCATACTGTCTTTTTTGCTGGGCGTGGCGAGCGATTAGAATTTACACACAGAGCTTTGGATCGCGAATGTCTCGCCCGTGGTGCTGTCCGTGCGGCTTTGTGGCTGGCGGACCAGCCGAATGGTCTCTATACTATGGCGGACGTACTTGGCTTTGAGGATGACGGGTGACGCCCAGGCCGGATGTGCGTGTCTCCCCAATCGAACGCTTCCGAGGGACGAGGTTACCAAGGGCCCATAATTGTCCGGAATTGGAGTGCTCGATCCAAGCGATCCAGAAATGATTTACGAGAGATCTCGTAGGCTCCTAGGCGGATCAAGTGGGAGTTTGTGATCTGGCAGTCGATAAAATCAAAGCGCCATTCCTGAAGTTTCCTCGTCAATTCGTAGAATGCTACCTTTGAGGCGTTGGTAGCGCGTTTGAACATCGACTCACCGAAAAAGGCTCTGCCCAGGCTGATGCCGTAGATACCTCCAACTAATACGCCACCGTCCCATGCCTCTACTGAGTGTGCAAACCCCGCCTCGTTGAGTGCGCAATATGCCCGCCTCATTTCCGGTGTTATCCAGGTTTCTTTACCTTGATCAATTCGAGTCTCTGCGCATGCGCGAATTACCTGGTCGAAAGCACGATCAAAGGTAATGCGGAAGCGCTTCTGCCGTGCTACCCGTCGCAAGCTACGGGAAACATGGAACTGATCTGGCTCGATCACACAGCGTTGGGGGGGGCTCCACCATAATATCGGAGAGTTGTCATCAAACCATGGGAAAATACCTTTTTGGTACGCGAGTAACAAACGCTCGACGTGAAGATCTCCCCCTACGGCTAGTAGGCCGTCCGCGTTAGCAAGCGCGGGATCAGGAAAAACAATTTCTTTACCGAGTTGAAACACTGGCATGCTTGATTGGTATCGTTATGAAAATGGAGAGCGGTGTCAATTGTATCCTCAAATAGAGGCCTCTTGTTCTTGATTTTAGCGTTGAAATAGAGTGATGTTGTTTGGGGGGAGAAAGATAGGAGGCCGGAAATGGATCGCTTAAGCAAATTGCCCTTTGAGGAAATCGACGCAGAACTCAGATCTATCATGCGGGAGTATGATGACGAACTCGGAGGGTCTGACTTCGTCCGCGTTTTTGCGCATGCACCGAATGTATTTAAATCCTTCATTAAGTTCTACTTCCCCTTAGTGTCACAAGACGTCGGGGCGATCGACATTCGACTTACTGAACTCGTGCGATTGAAGGTGGCAGAGCGAAACGATTGTAACCTTTGAATGGGTGCGAGATTTGCCTTGGCAAGGCAACAAGGAGTGACAGAAGATTTAATAGCAGCGTTACCGCACTACGATGAGAGTGGTCTTTTTGATGAGAAGGATAAGGCGGCTATCCGTTTCGCGGCGATATTGGCTGGTGATCATAGGACGGCATCGCAAAAGCTGTTTGATTCCTTGCGAGTCCATTTTAGCGAGCCTGAAATTTTAGAGTTGGGATGGCGGATTGTTACTTTTGTGGGGTACGGGAGGCTCATTCACGCACTCGGCTTAGAGATAGGAAAAACGTGTCCACTTCACGGCGAAGAGACAAAAGGCAGTGACCGGGCGGCGGTCGTCTGATTATGCCGCATCTAAACATGTCAGCACCGACACTCAGCTAATGCTTAGATTCATTTGCCGGTACGAGTCTGTGGCAAACCATAATTCCCAAAGTAATGAACGGTCACTTGCGCCATCGGGTATGCCAGCGAGTTCTGCTATCCTCGATCTAGGTTATGGTTGAGGCGGTTCATTGATTTCTGTGGTTCAGCTGACGTCTTCTTATGTTGGTCTCTCAATAGTTCGGCTGAGGAGGTTATGGCGTCGGTCTGCGCCCCTTTGGAAGAAGCACACGTGTTTAGAAACAGGCAAAAGGACAATAGGACCAATATTCTTAGGGTGGGTGTGACTATTTGTACACGCTTGGCCCTCTCGGTTGGTTGCCACATGACCAGAAAACGCTACCACATCGTCGACGATTGTTCTACAATAGAAACATTGGATGACAGGCTTTTGCAAACCACGAATCCGGTGAGGGCAGAATTTCCAGGGACCGTACACAGTAGCAAGATTGCCTGGTCACTCTAAGAAAAAGTGTCCAATCCAAATGTGGGAACTGTTGCGTTGCCGCCCCATCATTATCGGGTCGTTAAGAGCGTGCCCGCTCACAAGATTAACTTGCCCAATAGCGTACCTGAGACGAGAGCAAAAAGTCCCAGGATTACACTCCCTAGAATGTTGACTGCGGCCAACATGGGTGTCCCCTGGTGCAACAGTTGTATCGATTCAGAAGTAAAGGTAGAGAAGGTCGTGTAGGCTCCGAGAAAACCTATAACGAAAAAGTAGCGCGTGGGAGAATCTAAAGAGCCCCGATTGTGTAAAAACGCGAGGACGAGGCCTAGTAAAAAACTTCCTGCAACATTGGTAAGGAGGGTTCCATAGGGGAAATTAGTGCCGAATACGCGAGAAGCGTACGTCCCTGTGAGATAACGGGCGTTTGCCCCTAGAAAGCCGCCCAAGCCCACTAGAATGAATCGCATTGATCTAATGTCCTATAAACACAAAGCCCATGCTCAGCTTGCTATGTACATAAGTTTTTCCGCGAGGGCTAGAGAGGGCGAATTGTAATCCTGCTGGGTTACGCAAGGATACGTTATTGACTCAACGTGCGGGAAGGTCTTAAGTGAGACTATGTACCTGGGGCCTAGAAGTGAGGAGGTTGGGCAATGGATGACGTATTACAGGCTTTCTTCCGCTGGATTCATCTACTGGCTGGTATCACATGGATTGGACTACTGTATTATTTCAATCTGATTAACGCCCATTTTCAGGGGTCTCTCGAAGCTGATGTGCGGAAGCAAGTCGTGCCCCAACTTATGCCCCGAACACTGTGGTGGTTTCGGTGGGGGGCGATGCTGACTTTCCTTTCGGGTTTGCTCATGATCATGTGGAAGTATTTCCTGCACGGTACGGGTTTCCTTGGAGACGCGGGTTTGTTTGGCTCGAGCGCGGGCCTCTGGATCAGTATGGGCGGTTTATTCGGAACGATCATGTGGTTTAACGTGTGGTTTATTATTTGGCCCGCGCAACAAAAGATCATTACCGCAACGATACGAGGTCAAGCTCCAGAAGCGGCGTTGGCCAAGCGGGCTTTGCTTGCTTCCCGAGCGAATACGTTTCTGTCCGTACCAATGCTCTTTGGTATGCTTGCCGGAGCAGGCCATTACCCTTCTATAAGTTTCGGACCCATGTGGTTGGGAATTGTGGTGGTGCTCGGTTTTGCCTTTGCCTACCACATGATCTTCCAAATCGGAAGCAAGGTGGGCAGCACCTGGGAGGCCGACTAGGCGAATTTGACCGGACTTAGACAGGGGTGGGCAGCCAGGTAAGGTTGTACATTAAGCTTTGCTAGAAGTGTCAAAAGATAAACTCTATTCGGGTCTCACCGCTCTCAGGGACAGTGACGCTCATGTACTGTTCACCGAAACGCTCATGCCAAGCACCGAGTGTGTAATCTCCAGCGGGTAGGTTGTTTAAGGTAAAAGACCCGGCAAAATCTGTAAATACGAAGTACGGGTGATCAAATATACTTACGTAGCCTCTCATCCAGCCGTGGATATCACACTTGACTTCCACGGCTAACTCGGGGGCGTTGATGATTATATCTCGAACAGCGCCTTTGCGTCCAAGGCTGAAATTCCAATCTCGTGATTCCTTAGGAAACCCGTGCACATTGTGAGCCATGGGATCGCTGTTGAGGTATCGAATGGGTTGTCCGGTTTGAACTGCCATGATGCGCGGGGTGAATACACATGCACGCTGATCATTCTTGGCTGGTTGGTCGGGGGTTGGAAAAACGAAATCTTCGAGTCCTTCTTTCACAAAAACTAGGCAATTTTGGACGAGGCCTTGATTGACTAGCACATCCTTCGCATACGCAGTACTCTTGTAATGGGCAGCGCATTCCGACCAACCACCCAAGTGCAGGATGCGCTGCTCGGGTGTGGGGCCATCAAGATGGACGGTTCCTGAAATAGAGCCCGTGGTTGCAAGGTCGAGTGGGGTCGGCGTTCGAGCCATCTTCGTTTCGGGAGGGGCGGTTTCACAGGCGCATGCGAGTATGAATGGAATGAATACGCGTGCCCCAATTGACTTAATGATGTTCACACGGGCCTCCAAAGAGATGAGGGAAATGTAGAGTTTAAAAGGGGAATATGGGCTTCGGGAAAGGCTTGGTTTGCGATAGCTACAGGGCGTCCAAGTTTACGCAATTTATAGGTGGCTTTCCTATTCGGAGTCTGTTTACGTTGGCCGCCAACCCGCGGGCGATGTCATTGTACGACAAATCGGTGACACCTGCCGTGTGTGGGGTTGCGATCACATTGTAGTTGAAGAGCTCCTCTTTAGGATCCACGGGCTCATCCCAGAAGACGTCCAAAGCGGCGCCAGCTATCTCCCGATTTGCAAGCGCGGCAACCAAGGCATCGTACTCAATTACGGGGCCCCTCCCGACATTGATTATAAACGCTCGGTTTTTCATCAGCTTCAACTTAGTAGCATCTATCATTCCGCGCGTCGCATCGTTGACGGGAATCGCCAGAACAACGAAATCCGCGGCGCCTAAGACGTGTCCGATATCCTGCGGACTTCCAAGAAAGGAGAGACCGAGTTCTCGTTGGAGGTCGTTTGAAGGTGCACGCTTGATTCCCATCATGGCTACACCGAAGGGTTTCAGGCGCGCTGCCAATTCCTTCCCTATGTTGCCCACGCCTATTATTGCTACCGTTTTGCCCAACAGTCCCTTTCCCATCGGCGCTCCGAATACTTTGTTGCGCACATTCTGAGCCGCCTCGGGAAATTTGCGTGCTAAAGCTAACATGAGAAAAATCGCATGCTCGGCCACCGAGGCCGCATTCCCCGCACCTTCTTCGCCGGGAACGTTAGCTACATATATGCCGTGTTCTGTTGCAGCGGAAATATCGACCCCTTCCAGGCCGACCCCAAACTGATGAATCATCTTCGCACGCGTGCCTTGAATTATATGCTTGCCAACCCGGTGCATCGTCGGGACGATCACGTCAGCGTCGCGTGTCGTTTTTAGTAGTTCACTGGCTGGGGAGGCTGAGATATGATCTTCTGGAAGATGCTTTTTTAGGACGTCGCAGCAGTGTGGGAAGTGTGTCGAACAAAGAATAATTCGCATAAACAATCTCTATTTGTTGAGTCGGCGCGTTCTTGTGGAATTGCTCATCGTCCTTGTTGTTCCGGAGTGTTCGGCGGCATGGCGTGGAAGAAACGAAGCAAACCTTTAGGTGGCAACTGATCCTGTTATTAGTAAACGTGCGGCAGCCATCACTTTCTCTATGTCCAAAACTTTTGGGCCATCCCAGGACAATTGAATCTGCCATTCATCGTCTTTGTTTACGGTGAGCTCCCTTTCTCCGTCGAGTGCAATAATGGAAGGCTGGAAACTCACGGTCTTTTTTTGTCCGTGTTCCATGAGAGTGTGCTCGTCGATAATTACGGGAGCTATCACTCCTGGTGCGATTGGGGCTTTGAATTTTGTTCCAGTGGAACCGAATCGAACATAGAGCCCGCCGTCTTCGTCCGGATGGATTGGGTTTAGAATTCCGCCAATCGATGCGAGTCCAATGTTAGTTGGTTGGCCCTGCGTCAGAAAGAGTTCCTTCAGCCTTTCTGGTTCCCAGACGGCCCGCGCACCGACGAATTGGTAGTCACACACTGCCGCATCGACGAGTGCGATATCGGTTAGCAGCCTATTCCGATAAAGATTGAGGCGTTTAGTAGGTTTAACGCAGGTGTCGGGAGAGAGCTTCAAGTTTGCAAAGTGACCAGCGGCAAGTCCCGCTAGCGTTGATTCGAGGAATTGCGGAAATGCGTTGTTTGTGCCAGTCGAGAGTGGGACAAGGGGGACAGTACCACTGCTTTTAGCTACGACCCGGTTGGTCCCATCTCCGCCGATTACTATTATAGATGCTACTCCCTGATCCACCATCAGCTGTGTCGCCCGGGTCGAATCGTCGGCTTCATCGAAAACCCGCATCTCAAGAAAACGAGGTTTTATGCTCAGGTCCGTTCCTATTCCAGAAAGAGCTTTTGTGCAAATATTGGCGGGGTCGGGAAAGAGAACGACCTCGTCTACATCCGCGCCTTCAATTCCCAGAATGGCGCGACGTACGATATAGACTTTTTCTTGCGTGTCTAGTATCGAGCCGTGAGCGACGAGGCGTCTTATGTCTTTGCCCGCGCGCGGATTAGGAATGATGCCTACGGATGCCATTGTGCCGATAGATTCACCCGTTCTGAAGGGTGTGCCCCTGACGACCTGTCATCGATTCATGTCGTGATTGCGTGAGCGTCAAAATAACTCCATAACCGCAGTGCTTATCTTCTGCGGATTAGGCAGGTAATGATCTTCCAGCGGCGGACTAAATGGGACAGGAGTGTGGGGCGCACACACTATTTTAATTGGCGCGTTGAGGTCGTCTAAACCTTTCTCCGCGACCATGGCCGAAATGTCGGTGGCGACATTGCAGCGGGGGTGGGATTCGTCCGCAATCACCAGACGCCCGGTATTATGCACTGACTGGAGAACACTTTCTTCGTCAAATGGAGAAAGCGTACGGGGGTCCAGCACTTCGGCGCTCTTACCTTGCTTCTCCAATTCTTTTGCGGCATCCAGGGCCTGATGCACCATTTTCCCGATTGCGACAATCGTGACGTCGGTCCCCTTTTTTTTGATATCTGCTTTGCCAAACGGAATACTATACGCGTCCTCCGGAACTTTGCCTTTCATCGCACCAAAAGTGATGTCCTCGAAGAAGATGACAAGGTCATCGTCTCTTATGGAAGAGATTAACAACCCTTTTGCATCGTACGGGGTGGAGGGAACCACGGTTTTGAGGCCCGGAATGTGAGTAAATAGTGAATGCAGAACCTGGGAGTGTTGTGCGGCTGCGCGATACCCCCCGCCGTATATAGTTCTAATGACCAACGGCACTCGAGCCTTGCCGCCAAACATATAGCGGAGCTTCGCCCCTTGGTTTAGTAACTGGTCAAAACACACTCCCATAAATCCGACGAACATCATCTCCGCAATCGGTCTTAGCCCCGTGACAGCGGCTCCTACGGCGGCGCCAATGAATCCCGACTCGCTGATGGGCGTGTCTATTATACGTTCCCGCCCGAATTCCTTGACTAAACCTTTGGTAACTCCAAGGACGCCGCCCCACGCGTCGTCTCCTTCGAGGTGATCGACATCCGCGCCCCCCGCAACGTCTTCACCCATTAGAACGACCTTCGGGTCGCGTAGCATTTCAAGCCTCATAGCTTCGTTGAGGGCCTCGCCAAAATTTAATTCTCTCTCTGCCATAATTCTCTCCCCGTTCGGTTTGTGTATGGGGCTTTTCCCGGCTGTCCACCTTACCCCCTAATAGTTGACATAGACGTCTGTGAAGGTTTCTTGGACATCGGGGAAGGGGCTTTCTTCTGCAAACTTTACCGCCTCGTTCACGGAGTCCTCGACGGTTGTGTCTATGTTGTTGAGTTCACTCTCTGTGACGAGGCCTCTTTCTGTGACTGCAACGCGGAAGCGCCTGATCGGATCGAGTTCATTTTTGAACTTTTCGTTTTCTTCGGCGATTTTGTATGTTTGGGCGTCACCTTCAAAATGGCCATGGTGACGGTAGGTCTTGTATTCCACAAGGCTCGGCCCCTGGCCCGTGCGTGCCCTGTCGATAGCTTCATGGGCAGATTCATAAACTGCAAACAAGTCGTTACCATCGATGGTAACGCCCGGCATGTTGTAAGCGGCGGCCCGATCCGCAATGTTTTCTACGCTGCAGTGGTAATGAGCGGGAGTCGATTCGGCATACCCATTATTCTCGGCAACGAAGATGATAGGCAACTTCCAGATCGCGGCTAGATTTAAGCTTTCGTGCAGTGTGCCTTGCTCTGAAGCCCCATCTCCGAAGAAGCAGATAGTTACCTGATCTGTGCCATTGGTTTTAGCGGTCAAACCTGATCCGCAGGCCAACGGGGGGCCGCCACCGACTATTCCATTGGCTCCAAGCATGCCTTTGTCCATGTCTGCAATATGCATGGACCCGCCCTTCCCCTTGCAGATCCCTGTCGACTTTCCGAAGAGTTCTGCCATCATCCTGCGGACGTCAACTCCTTTGGCAACGCAGTGGCCGTGACCACGGTGCGTAGAGGTCATATAATCCTCGTCAGTTAGGTTTGCACATATTCCTACGGCGATGGCCTCCTCACCCACGTACAAATGTACAAACCCCGGGATCTTGCCTCGCGCGAATTCTTTACTGACCCGCGTTTCGAAAACCCGTATCAATTTCATTCGTTCATAAATCCAAAGGAGTTTTTCTTTAGGAATGTCCATAATTATCTCCCTCTAATTCGCGGTGTCAATTTCGGCTTCATAACACGAAACGTGCGCGGGGGGAACAGAATGCTTGTATTGGGATCGTCCCAAAGAAATGGCGAATCTCGGCCAGGGGGAGAGCGCATGAGTCACAGGTCTTAGCGGACGCCGGCTGTTACCCGCTGCGTGAGCAGCGGAAGTATTCACTTCGTGCGGCTTGCGTAGTGAGGGTATCTTGTACGTTGAGAGGCGCCTGTATATTCGCCAGCCTGGCTTTTAGTCGTCGTTGTCGGTGCGGTAGGCCGTGCCGTCAACCAGAAGGTGCTTATTGTAGTTCCACCGACCCATCCATTTCTCGACGACGCGATAGGCGGGGCAGAATCCTTTTGCCACTTCGTCACGCAAGCGTTCCAGGAATACGGTCTCTTTTTCACCGTCGTCATTCAGATCGTTCTGCCTCTCTAATCCCTCCCATGCGATAACGATGAGTTCTTTCGCTAGGTCCGTGAGACGCTGGCCGCCAACAATCGTGCCGAGAGCCGACCGATGGGATTGGTGATAGGCGTCTAATCTTTCTTCCCACGACCATTTCTTTACGAGATCCCATGCCGCTAGCAATGTATCGTTGTCAAAAAATATTCCCTTTGCAAGGGCAGGAACAGCGAGCATGTTTTCGAAGGGTTGATTATCAAAGCACCTAATTTCCAGATATTTTTTTATTCGCACTTCGGGAAACAATGTGGTTAGGTGTATGGCCCAGTCCTCCATTGTGGCCCGTTGATCTTCAAATCCGTTCTCGAGAAATTGCTCGAACGTAAGATGCGTCATGTTGACGTACTGCCCGTCTCGGACCACGAAGTACATTGGTATAGTAAGCGCGTACGCGACATAGTCCTCGAAGGATGGGTTATCGCTGAATACGAATGGTAAAATTCCGCATCGTTGAGTATCCGTATCCGTCCAGATGTGGCCCCTCATCGACATAAAACCGTTTAGGCGGCCATTTGAAATCGGGGAGTTGGCGAACATCGCAGTCAATAAGGGGACGAGCCCCATGCTGATTTTGAACTTTGCCATGGCATCCGCTTCGTCCGCAAAGTCGAAGTTGACTTGTATCGACGCCGTCTTTTTCATCATGTCGTGCCCGAGCGAGCCGACTTTTCCCATGTACGGTCCCATTATGCCGTAACGTTTTTTTGGTATCCATTGAATGTCGTCTAACGGGCTCACGGGTTGCACGCCTAGGTTGATGAAGTCGATTTCCAAATCATGGGCGATGGGTAGGAGGTGCTTCAGATGTCGTCGTAGCTCCTCTTCCGCGCAATGTACCGTGGCGCACTGTTCTCCAGATAGCTCGAGCTGGGCCCCGGGCTCTAGTGCGATATTAGCCCGTTCTCCTTGTAAAGCGAGGATATGTCCGTCTTCTTCTTGCGGTTCCCATTCAAGTGAATCGGCTAGCCCTCTGAGAATATTTTCTATTCCACGACGCCCAGAATATCTCGCGGCACGGCCGCTCTTCCGAGACACACCTAGAATTTCGTATTCCGTGCCTATTCGCCAATCTTCCCTTGGTTTTCCCGCATCAAAAAAATATTCGATGAGTTGCGCGGGGTCTTCTACTAACACGCCCGCGTCGGGTCCTGCGACGTACTGAGACATCCGTTGACTTTCTTTTCGTTTTTCCCCGCCCTACTTTTGAGCGGCCCCAACCTACCCAGCCGGCCAAGCTATGGCAAGGGGATTAAGATTAGTTCAAGGCGTGGACCGGATAGTGGTTGGTTTGCTAGGGTCAGACTCTCCATGCCCAGAGGGGGTCCAATATGGATGAGTCCCCCTCCAACGTTAAAAAATGGTCCCGCAATTGCTGCAGCGGCACAGGGCTGCAAATGATCCTCCTACTAATACGGGGATAGGGGAGGTTCCAGTATGGGAGGGAAATTACAAGAGGAGAGTGGGGACTATGACGCTTTGATTAGTGCCTCTAAGAGTGCGGATGCATCTTCCTCGGTGTTGTAAACATGTGGAGAGACCCGAAAACCGTCGGCGCGTACCGAAACTGATACTTTGCGTCGTTCGAGCTCAGCGCATATCCGCGGAACACTGTCTTTCGCGTGCGGACGAACACTGAAAAGGTGGGCAGGGCGACTTGCTTTTTCGGTAATCCAGTAAGGAGTGCCTGCTAGTGAATCTGTCAGCAAATCAGTGAGTCCCCGACAATACTTTTCTACTCCTGAAACCCCCCAATTTAATAGCTGCTGAACCGCGGCAGTGAGCATAGGGACGATAATGAAGTTGGAACGTTCGCCCACGTCGAAGCGCCGCGCGCCAGTTTGGTATTCTGGGTCGTAATCCGTGAGATTACTGAAGTTGCCGCTATTTCTCCGATTAATCCAGTTGTATTCGAATGGCTCGGATTCTATAAGTCGGTCACCCACCGCGGCAAATCCGCATTGGTACGGTCCCATCAACCATTTGTATCCGGCACAAACGAGGAGGTCTGGCTTTATAGCATTAAAGTCGAATGGTAGAGCACCGATGGACTGCGTTCCGTCCACGACTAGAAAAGAGCCGACGTCTCTGGCGCGATCGGCAACATTTTTGAGGTCGAACAATGTGCCGTCCGTCCAGTGTACGTTCCCCAGAGCGACGACGCGGGTCTTTTCGTTGATGGCTTCTAACAGCCGATGGTTCCACTCGCGTCCTTGTGAATATCGGGTGTGAGGTCGTTCGACTGTCACCAAACTCGCGCCGGCAGTACTGCAAGCGTGCATCCACGTATACACATTACTTGGAAAATCTTCCCCAAGAATAACGACGGTGTCGCGCGGTTGCAGCCGCAGGTTATAAGCTAGAATGCCTATGCCGTAGCTTACTGATGGGATGAATGCGATACGATCTGCAGGTGCGGAAATGAGGTCTGCGAGCAGCCCTCGCAGCGTTTCGACCGGTTCAAAAAAGTCCCGAGCGCTGATCGAACTAGGATCCGATTTTTGCTTGACGCCAGAGATCCCTGCCTGTTCCACTGATCTCAATTGGGGGGACATGTACGCACAATTGAGATAGTGGTTTGAGGGGGATAGAGAGAACAATTCTCGTTGGCTCTTCATACCGGTACTGCCTTTGACGTTTAGTTTTTCATTGGCCACTAAGGGCCAGTTTCAAAGAAGACATTGGACTCGCGATTCCTAATTTAGGCGGAGCGATTGGAATCGTTTCTGTTGTGCGATCCTTTCAGTTTTACTCACTGGCCAGCCGCTAGTCGGGGGGAGTCTTCGCAATCTCTATGTAAAGACAGCTTCTAAGACTTTACCAGGGCGACAAAAACGATATTGCGTTCGGTTTTGGTTTCATAAACAAGGGCATGGGCGGGTCTATTACTTTCGCCCGTCCGCAGATCGAATCGCCAGCCATGCATAGGACACTTTATGCCCCCTTCCTCGTCAGTATACCCGCGTATTAGAGGTCCTTTCTTGTGTGGGCATCGGTTGTTAATCGCAAATACATCTCCGGCTATATTGAAGAGCGCAATCTCTATGTCTGCGATCTCGACAAGTCTCCGGCTGCCAACAGGAAGGTCACTTGATCCGCAAACAGGTTTCCATTTGGAGGCCGGTTTAGTCATATGAAGGTAGCGCAGGCTTTAGGGAAGGTAGCCCCAAAGCCGGATTACCTGTGTAGCATCCTCTTCGCAAAAAGCTTTGTATTTTAACAAAGTGTCTATACCGTCACATGTTCGTTCTAAGTTGGTTTCCATGCCTGGAAAATCTCCCCAACCGTGTGGATTCTTGTGGTGCATTAGCCACTCCATTCCTCGATCGATTGAGACTCGGTGCTCAGGATCCTCGAGTATGCGTGTCACGAGCATGAGCGAGCGAGTGCAGTCCATAGTATGATCAATATTTTCGTCGTCCCACGAGCCTACGTCTGTTTGCCACTCGCAGAGGCGTTGTGTTCCTTTGCGGCACGCCTCGCGGATACCGCTGACCCCATTGGCCACAACAAGGTCAGCGACCAAAGCGTCTTGTATCAAGTGCGCTGTTATTTCAACCCCGGAAGGGTGAAATTCGTTGTCATACCACCCTCCATCTGAGTCCTGCCTCTCTATAATGAACTTGATTCCTTCTTTCCAGGCTTTTTGCACCTCGGCCTTTCTATATCCGTCGTCAAGGGCCATAGCGACGTTGAAGAAGCTGACCGGATGGCTGGTAGTATCAAGGTCCGCCCAGGCGGGGTCTACCCAGCTGCCATCGGCGCGTTGGTTATCAAGAAAATAGTCGGTAGCTGATGCGACGGCTTCTGCGAAGCGCTTCCGGCCAAGCAACCTATTAGCTCGAAGTAACATGAGGCTGCAGAAAGCCGAAACCCAGACGGTGCTGTGTTCCTCGCTAGAGAGAGGACCCCAGCCTCCGTCTGGGTTTTGACAGGCTATCAGAGCCTCGTACTCCTCCACAAAGTCGGACGCTTTTTCGATGTGCAGAAGTACGCGCATTGCATGAGCCACGAGCTCTAGATCCTGCGGACGAGAGACAAGGCTCCATTCTTCCTTTTCTCCAAGGAAGAAGTCGTATTCGCGACGAATAAGCGTATCAATCAGCGGTTGGTCCATAGTGCTACTGTTTCCAAGCTCAAATTAGACCATACTCCCTATTGGAGCTTCGCCCAGGCCCTGCGATAGTCCTCGAAAGTGTCTATTTCCAGCCATCCTTTGTAAACGTCTATACAAGATATCTGCCGCCCACGGTCGACTAGTTCTTGGAGCACATCAGTGAAATCGGCTTTGCGCAAATCAGACGCTTGCTGAAAAGGGACTAACGGGTCGCGTTTTTGAAGGTCTGAGTAAGTGTCCTTAAGAGCTCTACTCCCAACCGCGGAGAACATCGCCATACCGACGAATTCGCCATTCGCATCAACAGGAGTTATATGCCGCCCGATTTTCTCCAAACCCGCGGTTTCGCCGCTCGGAATATAACGGTACCCGGTTTCCGGGGGTTGATTAGTTATTACTAGGTCCGCAATTGGTCCGTTGGTTTGGGTGTCCGTTTCTTTTTGGTCATTCCAGGCCCGGTCAACGACGATACTAATGTCGCCCTGAGATTTTAGCAGTTTCTCAAGTATGGACGGGTCGAAGAGAATGTCCGAATAAAGGAAGAGGAACCTCCCCTCCATCTCCGACTCGGCAGCGAAAAGTGAGAAGAGCTCCCCAGTCTTTGCGAAAGCATCGTTGTCATAGTAGCGGACGTTGGGAAGATCTATAGTTTCTTTTTTATAACCACGTACAACCGCGATGTCTTTGACCCCGGTCGCGTTCAGAACTTGAATCTGCCTTTCTAGGAGCGTTTTCCCTTTAATTTCGAGCATTGCTTTGGGCCTGTCCTCGATCAGTGGTAACATATGCTCTTCAAAGCCCGCAGCTATGATGATCGCAGTTACGTTTAGGCCACCGGGTACTAAGAATTTCTTTTCATTTGCCTGTAAGTCTGACACGCCTACCAGCTCGTAGACTTCTGGTAGTGAAACTATTCGGTCATCGACGGCGGCCGGCCTTTCCTCTTTCTTAAGTATGGAAAGGGCGTTTTTCATCCCTGTAATTGCAGCACGTAAAGTTTGATTTGCAAAAATAACGAGTTGAAATCCGGCTGCGGAAAGATCATCGGCAGTAATATCAGCATAGGTAGTCGGTACCGCCACGAGCGGGCATGCTCTATCCCAGCTCCGAGCGAAATCTTCAAGTTCGTCCTCGAATGAGGCCGCTTTTGAGTGTATGAGTATAGCATCAGCCCCTGCGTCGGCGTATGCCTGAGCTCGGGTTAGGGCTTCTTGTTTGCCCCAACCGGCTATAAAGGCTTCAGTCCGAGCTATGACCACGAAATCGGGGTCACGGCGCGATTCTTTGGCGGCGGCAATTTTCCGGGCGTGTTCGTCAACAGGGACCAACTCCCGCTGTACTCCCCCGTAGAAGCTGCATCGCTTCGGAAAAATGTTGTCCTCTATGCATATTCCGGCGGCGCCGGCACGTTCGTACTCTACGACAGTGCGCATGACATTGATTGCGTTACCAAAGCCATTGTCGCAATCAGCGATAACAGGGATATCCACGGCATCGCTCATACGGCGGACCGAATCCAGCGTTTCGCTCATAGTGAGAATGTTCGCGTCCGGCAGACTATTAACGGCAGATATTCCGAAACCGCTGGCCCAGATGGCATCGAACCCTGTGGCTTCAGCCATTTTCGCAGATAATGCGTCATGCGCGCCGAGGACCAAAGCCGGTTTTGCTCTCCGGAGGAGCGCTCGTAGTCTTGTGGTCTGGTCCTCCGTCGCCATGGCGAAACTATAGGTGGGAGGCTGTCGCATCGCAAGTCCCCGCACATTTTGTAGAACGACTGTGACAACGAGGAGCAACCCGTAAATCGAAGGATTTTAGGTTTTGCTTAAAACTGGATGATGTCGAGCGCCCGCCAGAAGGGGCCGACCTGGATTCAATATTTAAATCTGACAGCGTCCTTCCGAACTTTAAGTTGGAATACCACTATCAGTTAGGCGCTAGCTATTGTCATACGAGAAATCTTTAGGGTTGGCGAAGAAATCGCCCCCCTTCTTTCTAAATCTTCTCCTATAACTTCAATGTTTTTTAGCATGTCGAGTAAGTTGCCGGCTATAGTTATCTCCTCTACAGGAAACGTGAGTTGCCCGTCTTCGATCCAGATTCCCGTAGCTCCACGGGAATAGTCTCCCGTCACCGGATTTACCCCGAATCCTGAGAGTTCGGTCACAAACAGACCGGAACGCACGGATTGTATAATCTCTTTTTGTGTCGTCGTTCCGGGTGCTAGGAAGAGGTTTGTGGTGCTGGGCGATGGACTGTCGGCGAATGATCGACTAGCGCTGCCCGTGGATACTGAACCTAATTTGCGGGCCGAATATGTGTCCAAAAGATAGCCGGTGAGTATTCCGTCGTTGACGATAGTATTCTGACGCGTAGGTAACCCCTCGCTATCGAAGGGTTTCGATCCTAGTGCTGACGGTAGCCGCCCATCGTCGAGTAGAGAAACGCCTTTTGCTGCTATCTGTTCGCCCGACTTGTCGAGCAGGAACGAGGTTTTTCTGTAGAGCGCTGCGCCCGAGACAGCCGCCGCAATGTGTCGTAAAAGACTCCCCGCCATTTCAGGGTCGAATACCACGGGGGCCTCCTGAGTCTTTATCCGCTTTGCGCCGAGCCTACGAATGGTTCGTCTTGCCGCTTCTTCGCCGATAAACTTCGGTGATTCCAGGTCCTTAAACTTTCGGTGTGCGGAGTACCAATAATCCCTCTGCATGTTGTCACCTTCACTGGCCACAGGGACTACGCTCAGCGAGAAAGAGGTGGTTAGATAGGACTCGCAAAACCCTAACGAATTAGCATACATTATCTCGTTAGAATCGTTCTGGAATTCGGCTCCTTCGGAATTGGTGATTCTTGCATCGTATTGTTTCGCGGCGTCCTCCGCCTCCTTTGCAAGGTCTAGTTTCTCCTGTGGAGTGAGTGGCGTGGCTGTGTCAGCGAGGTCCAAGTCCGGTATCTCTAACGCGAGGTCTTTCTTGTCTGGAAGTCCCGAAAATCTGTCCGGCGCAGTTGTCTTTGCCATAGCTACAGTCTCGGAAACGAACGACGACAAGGAGGTCGGAGAGAAGTCTGTGGTCGAACTGATGGCGCTACTTTTACCGACGAACAGGCGTAGGCCAAGCCTTTTCTCCTGTGAGTTTTCTATTTTTTCGATGTCTCCAAGCCGTATTCCACCGGAAAAAGATTCGCCGTTCGCTATCAATACGTCGCTCGCGGTAGCACCTTTTTTTTTGGCTAAGTCAACTAGCATTTCTGCCGTCGTTTTTAGGTCCATAGTTCTCCTTGGTATGCTTGTTTTGATGGAGGTCTTCCGTCGTTTCGGTCCGTTGGGTTCCGGGAGTGAGGAGTGCCAATCTACGCTTGAGTACCTCCGACCGTTAAACCATCAATCCGGACAGTGGGCAGACCGACGCCTACGGGTACGGACTGCCCATCTTTTCCGCAGGTGCCGATTCCTTCGTCTAATTCTAGATCGTCTCCAACCAAAGAAATTCGCGTGAGTACATCGGGTCCGTTCCCTATGAGCGTTGCTCCCTTCACAGGTCTTGTAATTTCTCCGTCTTCGATGAGATAGGCTTCGCTCGCGGAAAAGACGAATTTTCCGCTCGTTATGTCAACCTGGCCGCCGCCGAAAGAAACCGCATATAGACCCTTCGGTACGGAGCGGACGATGTCGTCTCGGGTCGCCTTCCCAGGCAGCATAAACGTGTTTGTCATGCGAGGCATCGGCGTATGTGCGAAACTCTCGCGCCGCCCATTCCCGGTTGGTTTCATCTGCATGAGTCGCGCGTTTAAACGGTCTTGCAAATAACCTGTCAGAGTTCCATTCTCGATGAGCGTAGTCCGTCCCGTGGGGGTACCTTCATCGTCGTAGTTGAGCGAGCCGCGTCGGTTAGGCAGAGTACCATCATCCACTACAGTGCATAGGTCCGAAGCCACACGTTTCCCCAACTTGTCACTAAAAGCAGAGACTTTCTTGCGGTTGAAGTCGCCTTCCAGCCCGTGACCGATAGCTTCGTGGAGGAGTATGCCTGGCCAACCAGATGCAAGTACGACGTTCATCGATCCGGCCGGGGCGTCGACCGCGTCCAGCCCGAGAATAGCCTGGCGCGCTGCCTCGTCCGTGAAACGTTGCCAACGCTCATCTTCATAAACGAAATCAAAACTAACTCGGCCCCCACCACCGTAACTCCCATGCTGCCTTGCACTACCGTCCTCGGCGATGCAGGTTATTTGGAGCCTGAGTAGCGGCCGCTCATCCGCGGCTACGGTCCCATCCGAAGAAAGAATCAATACATTCTTCTGCTCGGTCACAACTGACGCCATTACGCTGGCTATTCTCGGATCGTAAGAGCGGGCGCGTTCATCGATCTGTCGGAGAAGTTCCGTTTTTTCGGGCAGAGGTGTGGAAACTGGTGGGTTTGCGAGCTTGTACAGATCGTTCCTGTTGTGATCGTTGCTTAGGGCAACGACACTGCGGTCCGTCGAAGCTGTCGCTATGGATCCCGCTGTTCGTGCGGCAAGTTTCAATGTGTCAAATGATATTTCGTCGGAATGGGCGTAGCCTGTTTTCTCGCCGGATAGTACCCTGACTCCTGCACCTCGGGTAATGGTGCGGGACGCTTTTTTGACAAGGCGTTCCTCCATGGAAACGCTATCGCTTGAACGTGACTCGAAGTATATGTCCGCATAGTCGCCACTCGGTGTTAAGCAGTCGTCTAACACAACCTCTATTTGGCGACTCGTTAGTTCGTAGTCTTCTAAGGCATTCGAAACCGGTTCGCGGCTGTCTTCTTTTACCATAATTAGTCCCTCGAGTTTTCGCGCAGTCTATCGGCGTCCTGCCGATGTAAAATTTGAATAAGCATCCCCACATAATTATGAGGAGTTGACCGATTCGGGAACACAGGATACAAGACCTCCGCTCATTGCTCAAGTAATGTTGCTGAGATCGGGCTTTGATGCTTTGGAAACGCCCTATTTTAGTCGCGATTTCCGATGAGGTGGAACCGTGGTTGACATTAATGCCGTTGGGCTGTATAAACGGAAATTCGCGGAAAGCTCTTTGAAAGCTAAACAGTAGTAATAGAACCTCTTCAGCTAATGAAGAGGTGCCAGTATGCAGAATACATGCCTAAGCCTAGACCAAGCGGATTATTTCCGCCTGGCTTGAAATTAGGAAACGAAGGTTTCCTACTCCATTTAAGTGGAGAGTTTGATCCTGGCTC
>CAYWPF010000150.1:0-46254 GCA_964460065.1 uncultured Enterobacteriaceae bacterium | reverse complement strand
AATCGTAGCCCACGTTTTCCGTTCGTCTGGACCTACCCCACTCGACTTGGCGGGAATGAGGAACAGGGAAATTGCCAAAGCCGCGCCGACCCAACGACAAGAGGATTGTGTCATGTAAAAATGTCCCGTTTTCAACCTAATTCAGACAAGCGCTCGTTCGCTACTAGAATTCGTAGCTCATCTCCCAACCAATGTTATCCCATTTATTGTACTGACCGTACAAATCATACCGGTCACCACTGCTATAGGCTGTATAAATCAGACGACCCGTAATAAATTGAGAAAATCGGTAACTCGAGGCGAACTTCGTCTTGATACCTTGCCACTTCTTCTGAGGTAAGCTGATCAAGGGGCTAACGGTGAGGCTAAGACGGAGCCGGTCTCGCGTGAACCGAAATGGTCTCTCCACAAAAATCACCGGTATGAGGCTCATTTCATCGCCGATCCCCCCGCCGAACCCGTGGCCCAAATTTTGGCGCCAGTCGAATGTATAAAATAGCGAGGGCTGAAGAATTACGGAGGTGTTTCCTGGAAACGCGAACTCCAAAGCAATAGCTGCACGCAAAGTGTCACGTCGAATAATACCCGAGTTCAGGCTCCCCTCCCGAGCGGCTTGTTGATGGTCAAAATCGGCGAATGGTACATCTTTCGTCCAAAGACCCTCAACCCGCAGCACAATAGGTAGTTCTCCAACCAGCGGAACATTCGATAAGGCGGAAGCATAGTCCGCGGTCACACCGAAATGGTGCAGGCGCGTAAATCTTGGCTGGAAAGTTAGATTGGCCACCCCCTCGTCGTCCAAATCGCGACCAACTATAAATGACGTTGGATTCTTATTCCATGCGTAATAGTAGATTAGACCCCATGTCAGCGGCTCCATCGACACATCTAACCGGGCCGCGTACTGGTGGTCGCTAAAATCACCAGCCGATGGCCGTTTCGTCCTGCGATACGTGTCTCCGGTAGGGCTCGCTCGGCCATCTAGAATAGCCTTCAGGTCCTCGTCACGCGGCGGATACAATGGTGAATACCAAGGCGATCCGGGCACCGGATTTCGATCCTGTTCAAAATTTGGTATCCACAGAAAATTTAAAGAATTTGCCCCAAAAAAATAGGTGGCATTCATCATCCAGGCTGGCAAGCGCCGCCATTCAAAGTCTGTCGCTTCAAGTTGAACCGATTCGCGCCGATCCATCCCATTAATCACGTCGATAAACTGGCCATCCATCTTACCCCACGCGATCTGTTGTTTTCCTAATACGACGTCCAAGTTGTGAGTCCTATAGCTGACATACAATTCTCGCACGATACGCTCAAAGTTGTGGTAGGCACGTGTAGACTCACTCGTACGCGGCGCAAACAACCCGGCGGAGTCCTGCCAGTTATACGCGGCATCGTACATAAAATTGTTGATATTAGTGATTTCTATGTTCGGGGAAACTTGATAGTGGAGCTCCAACTCTAGGAGGCTTTGCATTTGCGAAAACCTGAAATCTTTTTCGCGATTGCCTACCCGACGATCCCCTGACAGTTGCACATCCGACCACTGGCGCATGAACCCGCGAAAGGTCAGAGCGGGAACCTGCCGTTCTATTGGCTGGCGCACGTAGCGTCCGGCCGGATCAAAAGTCGAAAGAAACCGGTCAAATTTCGACCACGTATTGACTACTGCATCGACTTGTTTGTCCATGAAGTAAGCCTGAGCTGGCGAGACGAAGGTAAGACCGGCGATTAACGAAACGCCAATCAGAAGTCGGCCTATTTTTTCCACGATGCCCTGCCTTTTTAACATTCCGTTCCCATCCTTGTAGTGTTTAGCTTACGTCACTTCTGCGGCGTAGGTTTACTGACCAACACGCCTTTCTCTGCTAGTTCTTTGAGTTGTTCGGTGTCCATACTGAGGTATTTGTTCAGCACTTGATCATTGTGCTCGCCTAGATCGGGGGCATCAAGGTCACGATCTGTTCTGGCTGCGCTAGAGAACCGAAACGGAAACCCGGGAAGCACGAAATCTCCAAGGACGCGATCGTTGATCGGTCGGATGGCTTCTCGTTCAAGCAAGTGCGGATGGGCAACGACTTCCGGTATCGTTAATACCGGGGCAGCGGGCACTCGTTCTTTATGGAGCGCCGCAACCGCTTCCTCTCGACCCCCCTTAGTTCCCAGCCAGGTTTCTATCGCACTAATCAGTTCTTTTTTGTGGTGTACCCGGTCACGGTTCGTGAGGAAGCGGGGATCATCTATAAACTCAGGATGTCCGATTGTTCGTGCCACTCCCTGCCACTGATGGTCGAGTGCGCCAACTATTACCACGTAGCCATCCGTTGCTTTGAATATACCGCACGGTGCCATGCCCATGTGGTGCGCCCCGCTCCGCGTCGGAACAAACTTTCCTCCAGAGGCGCTGTGTGCTTGAATAGTAAAGTCATGAGAATGAATATAGGCGTCAAGCAATGATACATCGATGAACTGCCCCTCGCCCGTACGTTCTCGGTGTAAGAGCGCACAGGCAATCGCCCCAAAGGCGTGTACGCCCGTACTTACATCACCGATCGCGGCCATTGGCATGGCCGGGGCCCGGCCCCGCTCTCCCGTCACTTCGTTAAAACCAGAATACGCCTGAGCGATATAGTCGTATCCTGGCACGCTCGCCAGAGGCCCTGTTTGCCCGAGGGCCGATATGGAACACATGACGAGACGAGGATTCAGTTTGGCCAAATCTTCGAAACCAAAACCTAGACGCTTGATTGCTCCCGGGCTGTAATTCTCAACGACTACGTCCATATGAGGAATGAGCCGATGAATAATATCTCGACCTTCCTCCGTTTTTAAACTTACGCACACACTTTGCTTGCAGACGTTATGTTGAACGAAGTAACCGCTCCGGCCCTCTTTAAGGATACCGTTTAACCTCGCCGGGTCGCCGTGGGGCGCCTGTTCTACTTTTATGACCTCTGCTCCCATTTCCGCCATGAGCCTCGTGGTGGTAGGGCCCGCGACAATCTGCGTGAAGTCCAAGACTTTATAACCCGCGAGCATACCTTTTCCCTGGAGCCCGGTCATAACCTACGCTCCTTTGCTGGGAATCTGCTTCCTGGATCGACGCAGTAATCGCGTGAATGGGGGTTCATTTAGAATCCTATGTTGCGTGTCGGATGGTACCGGCAAGCGACTGTCCCTGCAAGGGAGGCACCGCGATCCCTACAAATGCACACAAGTTCGATCTTACACCTTGCCCGCCGTTATTCTGTGACCCGACCCGCACCTCTTCCACTAGGTAAGTACACCCCCATCACGCAACCCTTTTATCTCTTCTTCAGCATAACCCAGCACGTCACCTAAAACATAATTAGTATGCTGTCCCCGTTGCGGCGCGGCCGCTTGTACCTCGCAGCCACTCCCCGACATTTGCCAGGGAATTCCGGCATGAATCCGTTTGCCAAACTCAGGATGCTCCTTTTGCACTAAATAACCACGTTCTTTCAGATGTTCGTTATCTGCTAAATCCTTGTTACTCATCGACGGATACGCAGCGACACCTGCTTTCTGTAACAACTGCGTCAATTCCCAACGATCACGACCCTTCGTCCAGTCGGTTATAATGATGTCTAATTCATCTTCATTTGTCTTCCGAGAAGTAGCGTCCATAAAGCGCTTATCCGTACCCAATTCTGGTTGATCCATCACCTCACATAGCGCTTGCCACTCCGGATCCGACCCACACACAATGGTAATCCACTTCTCTGCATCCCCAGCACACTTAAAACATCCGTGGGGCGCGATCCACCTATCGCGGTTGCCTTCGCGTTCGGGCTGGCTACGGTTCATCGTGTAATCCATAATCCCCTCGGGCATAAGAACTAACAGCGCTTCCCACAGTGCCAAGTCAACGTGCGCGCCCTCACCGGTTCTGTGTCTGCGGGCAAGCGCGGCCATAGCCGCAAAGGATCCAAAGATGCCGGCGTTTGGATCGCCGTAGGAAATTCCAACTTCAGCCGGCCCCACTCCGTTGTAACCTGTCAGCGCGGATATACCGGCCAAAGGCACAGAGGCAGGCCCATACCCCATGTACTTCCTTTCTGGGCCAGTCTGTCCGTAGCCGCAGATCGATATCATTATGATATCCGGCTTAAGCTGTTTTAACGTTTCGTAGCCAAAACCCATTCGATCGATTGCACCCGTCGAGAAATTCTGCACAACTATGTCACTCTTCGTTATCAATTTCTTCACTATGTCCGCCGCTTCCGGTTTCGCTAGGTCAAGTTGGAGACTTTTTTTGCCTTGGCTATACTGATTAAAGTAGCCGGCCCTGTTCGGGCCGGGCTCGTTATCAGCGAACGGCGGAATAAGCCGCGTCACACAAGGACGCTTTTCACTCTCAATTCTGATTACTTCCGCCCCCATATGCGCCATCTGTAGTGTGCAGTACGGCCCTGCCCAGGCCCAAGTGAAATCAGTAACGCGAATGCCTTCTAACGGACGTCGTGCCATAGCCTTCTCCTTATCTCTCGTTGTCACAAATTCCAGCGATGCCGCTCAAATGATTCCTTGCGCAATCAAAGCGTCCATCTCGTCCCCGGATAACCCGATCTCTCCATAGACCTCTCGGTTGTGCTCTCCAAGGCGCGGCGCAGCCCGGTGTATCGCAAAGCCCCCATTTTCTACTTTGAAGGGCGCGCCCGGATACTCGAGGCTGCCTGCCACTTCATGGCTAATCTTGGTAAAGAAATTTCGTGCCTTGAGATGCTCGGAGGCCAAGAGGTCTTCCATCTGGTTCACGGGCGCCATGCAAATTCGCCGTTGCTGCCCTGCTTTGTAAAGATCTGCGACTGTCCAATTGGAAGCAAATTCCTGTAAAAAGGGCACCAAAGCATCATAGTTTTGTCCTCGAAGGACCCTGTCTTCAAATATTTCAAGGTTGGCCCACTCTGGTTCCTCCATCAGCTCCACAAATCTTTTCCACTGATCCTCTTCAACGCAAATCACAAACAACTTCCCATCTTTACAATCAAGCATGCACCAGGGGTAAATAGAACGCCTCCCGAGGCGTGAAGTTTCCACCCCGCCATAGGTATAGTGCATAAAATTCATCTCGAGTATGGCCGCAACACACTCTTGGATGGAGACATCCACGTGCTGTCCTTCGCCGGTAATACACTTGTGATAATATGCCCCCAGCGTAGCCACCGCACTGTGTACCCCCGCCTGGAATTCGGTTTGCTGGCCAAATGCCCTGAGCGGCGGCAACTCCGGGTAGTCGGAGGCCCCGGGGCTAATAGATGCCCAACCACCCGCATTACTCGCCGTAAGATCGTAAGCACTGTAACCGGAGTGCGGACCGGTCTGGCCAAAATAGGAAATCGAAGTCATTATGAGACCTGAGTTCGTATTCGCCAGACGCTCAAAATCAAGTCCAAACCGCGACATTTCGCCCGGTCCATAGTTGTGAACAAGGATGTCGGCGCCAGCACATAAGCTCTGTAACAACGCTTCTCCTGTGGGTTGCGTGGCATCAAGTGTCACGCCACGCTTGTTCGTGTTCAAGTACAGAAACAGACCACTCTTCTCTCCATGCGGTGTGTCACCCGGGAATGGCCCGCGCCTCCGAGAATTATCTCCCGATCGTTCCTCTACCTTCACGACATCAGCACCGAAATCGGCCAGTAACTTGCCACAATAGGCCGCGGAAACCATGTTTCCGCATTCCACGACCCGGATCCCTGAAAGGAGTTGCTCTGACATACGTTTCTCCCTACTTTCTATTGGACAGCCTTCTAAACAACACCCCGTCGGCGTAAATCCTCTATTTCATCACTCCCCATATTCAGCAATCTGCCATAGATTTCTTCATTGTGTTCACCAATGGCGCCTCCCAACCAATTCACTTTGCCGGGTGTCTCGCTGAGCTTAGGCACGATTCCCGGAACACTCAGTTCGCCGAGGACACGATCGTGCAAAGACAACAACATTTCCCGCGCCTCAAAATGAGGGTCCTTCATTATATCCTCTATGGTATTAACTGGCCCTGCCGGAATAGATGCACGCTCCAATTTCTCGTTCAGGTCATTGATTTCGAAAGAGGCAGTCCAACCAGACACAACGGCATCTATGGCCTCACGATTCCGGGCCCGGGGGACTTGGCCAGCAAACCTGGAATCCCGGAGGAGATCAGGCCTTTCCATAAGTTCGCACAACCGAAAGAACAGTCCATCTGTATTTGCAGCTATCACTATCCACTGTCCTTGCTGACAAGGATAGAGATTGGACGGGGCAAACCCTGGTAGGAGAGTACCCGTACGCTTCCTCTCGTACCCGGTTTTTTTGTATTCCGTTAAAGTCGATTCGAGGAGTGCGAAAACGGCTTCGTACAGTGCCATGTCAACGACTTGTCCTTTTCCACCGTTTACATCACGGTTATAGAGGGCCATCAGCGTACCGAACGCGGCAAACATCCCCGCCAGAGAATCTCCCAAGCTAATGCCCACCCGGCACGGGGGCCGGTCCGGAAACCCTACTAGGTTACGCAATCCTCCGAACGCCTCCGCCACCGCCGCGAATCCCGGTTTGTTCTTATATGGTCCCGTCTGTCCGTAGCCCGATACCCGTGTAAACACGATACCGTCATTCAACTCGCGGAGGTTTTCATAACCGAGGCCCCATTTCTCAAAGACGCCCGGTTTAAAATTTTCCACGAGGACATCGGCCTGAGCTGCTAGATCTCGAAGAATCCCTTGTCCTTCGGGTCTGCGTAAATTTAACGATATACACTTTTTATTCCGCGCTATTCCTGGCCACCATAGGCTTTTGTCGTCGACCAACGACTGCCCGACACTTCGCATGGGGTCACCCGTATCTGGCGCTTCAACTTTGATCACCTCTGCTCCAAAGTCAGCTAACAGTCGCCCACAAAACGGCCCCGCAAGTAAAACCCCACACTCAATCACACGGACACCCGTTAAAGGCCCTCCGGTCTTTTTTTCTTTGCCCCGATTATTTTCCATACAATGAACCCACCCCGACTTCGTCGGAACGATAAGCCGTACGGATGTGTGGGTCAAGATCCGCGATACAAGGCAACTCCAAGTATACGTGGGAGTGGCCTATAACGCATTGTCTCGACGCCCTTTTATCTTTCTTCCCCAAACGGGCTTACACACACACTGAACCAGCGCACCTACATAAAGAAAAAGAAGAAGATCAGTGGATTATATTTGTTTGGAGTTTTCTGGGGAAAAGCGCAACGACGGCCCCTCGGCACCGATACCCAACCGGATGCCGAGAGGGTTACACTCCGGATCTCTATGACCCCACTATGCCGTCCATAGCATTATTACTATTAGGGGCGCGCCAGGCGCCCCTAATAGCGCACGTATTACATGCTGGGATCTAGAAAGAACTGCACGTGCGTTCCCGGTCAGGATCTAGTGTTGACGAAACAAGAGGGCAAAACCCTATTTGCCCGCCCTGGCTTCGTTAACAGACACATCCACTGGAGCATGCCGAGCGGGAAGCCATTCGTGCATCATCGGCCCTACCTCTTTGGCAAAAAGCCGCATATTTTCTTCAACTTGATCAAAAGGCTGGCTTTGATAACTAAAACAACCGTTTACTTCAAATTCGCCAATTTGCTCGCGTCGAGTCTCAAGCTTCTCGATGATCATGTCAGGCGTTCCCCAAAGGTTCGCCGCCAAAAAATCTTCAAGAATAGCTTCGTTGCCGGCTTCTTTCATCATTTTTGCAGCCTCGGCATAGTGAGCATAAGATTTCCCGGTGTTCGAAAAATGATCGCCTAGCATTTCATAGTGTTCCATCACACTGAAGAAGTAGCCTACAATTTTTTCACGGGCAATCGACTCAGCTTTTGCCGCGTCAGGCATACAAGCTACAAAATCAGCAGTGCTGACCGGAGGAGCATCCTCCCCATTATGTTTGCGATACATCTCCCGATAGTTATTGATACCGTCCGCTACTTTGTCCCAAGTCACCTGGGAGAACATCATCACGCCCAAGCCCAACTTCGCCGCCACTTCGAACGATTCGGGCGACATGCATACCATGTAGCGCCTGTTCTTGAAGCTCCCTATGGGACGCGGTCGAATTTCGACCCGGTTCTGCTTAAAATAAGAGGTATCGGCTTCGACATAACCGTCCTCGAGACCCTTAACGATGATCTCGGCAGCCTCGTTAAACCGATCCCGCGCCTCACCCATGTCAACACCGAATCCCGCATACTCGCGCCTTGCCAAACCTCTTCCCAACCCCAAAACTGCACGGCCGTCAGAAAGATGATCAAGCAAAACCATCTTTTCTACCACGCGCATAGGGTTGTTCCAAGGCAAAATTATAGCACCCGTCGCCAGTTCCATCTTTTCCGTTTTAGCGGCTATGTAGCTCAGATATTGCATGTTATCCGGACAAATAGAGTAATCAAAGAAATGATGCTCTACAGGCCAAACTATATCAAAGCCCATTCCTTCCGCTTCGACGGCAAGGCGCGTTTCGTTTTGATACATTGCGCGGTCACCCAGGTCGTGAGCTGGCAAAACCATCTGGATACCAATTTTCATACATACCCCCTTCTTGTCCCGTTCCGACCGCGCAGTCAGGCCAACAACCCTCGTTCTTTCCGCCATCGGAACTTTTTTTTTGAACTTAGCGAAATATTCCACACGCTACAATAGAACATTATTATTTACTGGGATCCAAATACTGACACCAGGTATTCGGTTTTCTCGCTCAGTATGCGGATGCGCCGCCGGGCCTTGCTCAATGAAAAGAAAGAAAGGAAAGAAACCGGTTATGGAAAAATCCGTCTTGGAGCTAATAGACGCGCACCGTACGCTGCAGTCCCGCACTCAAGAAACCTTTCCCGGATCGGACACTGCCACGAAACGGACGACGCTGAAAACGTAGAATTCCTGAGGCACAAATGTATTTATGCTAAACTATAATATAACCGAAGATCAGAAAGGAGCCGGCTAATGATAGCCCAAAATGACACCGACTACTCCATATGGACGATGGCTTACTGTCAGGCTGACATGCCGTACGATTTCTTTGGTGGTTCAGGCCTGATGAGCAACAAAGGCACTCTGCAAATCCCGATGCTGTACACTGTACTCGTGGGTGGCGCGACTGACGGCAAGCGCCACGTTGTCCTAGTCGACGCGGGGTTTGGAGATCAGGAATGGATGTCCAGGTACAACTTTTTTGGTTGGGAGAGTCCCGCGACTGTTTTGGCAAAGATAGACCTCCGACCAACGGACGTTGACGCAATACTAGTTACCCATTTACACTTCGATCACATCGGAAACTTCCAGGCCTTCCCAAACGCACAAATCTATATACAACTCGACGAGTATATGGGTTGGCTCCGCACCCTATCCTTACCAAAAGATTTCGGCGGTGGTGCTCGAGATTGGATCTTATCTTCTTTGGACCCGCAAGATATTCACAACGTTGCCATGGCCATCAGCCAGAATAAAGCGACGTTAATCGAAGGCGATGTCGAGGTATTGCCAGGAATAACAGCTCACTTAGCGAAGGATTCTCACACGTTCGGCACTCAATGGTTTGAAGTCAAAACGCTGAATGGACTTTTCGCGATAGCAGGAGATGCTGTTTACTGGTATTCCAACGTCGAGCAAATGTGGCCACCAGGGTACAATCAGGGCAATCCTTTTAACCAGCTATTTACTTACGAGAATATTCGTGTGGCACTACAGCGCGACCTCGAACGCCTCATTCCAGGCCACGACCCTTTGATATGGCAAAGACACAAGTCCTGGGTCATTGGACCTAACGAAGTAGCTGAGGTCAATTTAGCAAAAGGTCAAGAAAGTAAAACCAACCACCGCAACCGGAACTGATGACACTTTACTGCCTGTGCCTATTGCCTACTCACCTGGAACTGCCACCGGTGGAGATGGATCCACTGGTGCGTTTTCTTCCTGCTGGGTAACCCGGACCACCTCTGAGACTGTGGTAGTTCCCTCGCGGACCTTCCTCCATCCGTCGTCCCTTAAGGTGCGCATTCCGTTAGTGATCGCATAATCCTTCAATACGTCAGAAGACGAACGTCTCAACACTAGTTGGCGCAGCCCTTCATCCACTGGAAGCAACTCGAAGATGCCTTTTCGTCCTCGATAACCCGTCATCCCACACTCTTCGCACTCGCCCGCTTCATATGCTTCATACACCGCATCCGATTCTGCTTTCCTTTGGAAGTCTTTCTGAGACAGGGCGGTTATATCTTGCATTGGCCTGCGACAGGCTGTACATAGATGCCGAACCAAACGCTGTGCCATAACTCCAAGCAAAGAAGAGGCTAATAAATAGTCTTCCACTCCCATTTCCAGCAAACGGGAAACGGCACCAGCAGCGTCATTGGTATGTAACGTCGAAAATACTAAGTGCCCGGTAAGCGCCGACTGAATAGCGATTTCCGCGGTTTCAAAATCACGAATCTCACCTATCATAATCACATCGGGGTCCTGCCGCACTATAGAACGCAACCCCGCGGAGAAAGTCAGTCCTATCTGGGACTTGACGTGAATTTGATTTACCCCGTCGAGCTGATACTCCACAGGATCTTCAATCGTGATAATTTTTTTCTCTGGCGAATTTATCTTGTCCAACGCACCATACAACGTCGTTGTTTTACCGCTCCCCGTTGGCCCTGTAACTAAAATCATTCCATAGGGTTGGTGAATAAGTTTCTCGAAAGAATCTAACGTATCTGTTGGGAAGCCCAACGATTCCAGCGTGACATCGATGCTGGACCTATCGAGTATTCGTAGCACAACGCTCTCCCCATAAAGGGTAGGCAACGTTGCAACCCGCAAGTCGACCTCCCGGCCCAACATCCGAAGTTTTATCCGCCCGTCTTGCGGTAAACGACGTTCTGCAATGTTGAGTTTGGCCATGAGTTTGACCCGAGAAATGAGCGCGGCTTGGAGATTTCTTGGAGGTGCCTCTATGTCGTGCAACATGCCGTCTATTCGGTATCGTATCCGAAGTTCTTTTTCGAAGGGCTCGATATGTATATCGGAGGCCCGCTGTTCCATAGCCCGGGCGATCAACATGTTCACTTGTCTAATGACCGGTGCCTCGCTCGCCAGATCCCTTAGTCGGGCCTCATCTTCTTGGTCGTCTTCTAGATACTCCACTCCTTCAACATCTACCGAGTCAGCGCCTTGACCGCCGTCGGCATCATATTCAGTCAAAGCATCGACTATTTCACGTTCGCGCGCTAGACGAACATCCACCAAGAGCGCGGTTGCATTCTCTAATGACTCAATAGAGTAGACGTCCCCAGGATCGGCCATCGCAACCATGAGTTCACCATCAGTGACAGCTAGTGGCACCAACCGTGCCTGTCGAAGGAAGCCAATAGTCACACCCTCCAAAACCGGTAACGGAGCAGGAAACTCTCGACCAGAAATTAGTGGTGCTGCGTAGTATTTCGAGAGAACCGGCAATAGGTCTTCTTCGGACACAAACCCTAACTCAACCAGTAAGCGTTCCAACGTTTCGCCGCGGTCCTGTTGAATGAGCCTGACCCGGCGCAGGTCATCCTGAGATACCTTGTTACTTTCTAACAACATCTCCTCGAGCTGCTCCACGTGCGCCTCTCTCTCGAATCTGCTTTGCCCAAACTATTAGCTTATGATCGACCCTAGTCGCTCCCAACGGATCCACCTGTCAATACCGTCCCACGACCAATATACCAAAAAGGCTTTACCTTTTACATCGGTTTCGTCGACAAAGCCCCAAAAACGGCTGTCGTGGCTGTGATCTCTATTATCCCCCATGACGAATAACTTACCATTCGGAACCGAAACAGTCCCGCGCTCACCACCAATCCCGCGCCCTGGAAAATTGTCTCGCAAACTAGAAACAGTCCCGCTCGTTTCGTCAAAATACGCGTGATCGGTTTTCTCTGGAACACCATTAACAAACAATTGCTTATTAATTATGCGCACCTCATCTCCGCCCCGGGCAACGACTCGTTTGATGAAATCTTTGGTTTTATCCCTAGGATAGAGGAAAACTACTACATCTCCACGCTCCGGCTGCTGCCATTGTACAAGCGGCATTTCAAAAGGGTAAGGAAGCCGAAGTCCGTATGAAAATTTCGAGACCAAAATATGATCCCCAATTTGGAGAGTCGGAAGCATTGAACCTGATGGAATCTTGAAGGCCTGTACAAGAAAGCTGCGAATGAACATTGCTATCAGAAGCGCTACGAAGAGCGCTTCTGCATACTCGCGAAAAGTTGATTTGTTCCGCCCTGTTCTATGTCTAACCAAGAACCTACTCCTGTGTTGGGAAGAAAGAGTCGCCTCAAACAAAGACATGAGGCTTCCGGTTTCCTCGCTCCCGGTTGCAACGTTTCTTTTCAAACCCGGCGCGAAGTTTCGGTCTCGCCGACCTGAAGGAGCGCTAAGAAGGCTTCCTGCGGAATCTCGACTTGGCCCACCTGTTTCATCCTCCGCTTGCCCTCTTTTTGCTTTTCTAACAGCTTTCTCTTCCGCGTAATATCCCCGCCGTAACACTTCGACGTTACATTCTTTCGAAGTGCTTTGACTGTCTCACGGGCGACTACCCTACTGCCTATAGCGGCTTGGATTGCCACCTCAAACATTTGGCGAGGAATCAGCTTTCGCATTTTTTGCACCAGCTCTCTTCCTCTACTGTAAGCATAATCGCCATGGACTATTAGAGAGAGGGCATCTACAAGATCGCCATTTATTCTCACATCTATTTTCACGAGGTTCGCCTTGCGGACCTCGCTAAATTCGTAGTCGAATGAAGCGTACCCTCTAGTAATGGACTTGATCCGGTCATAAAAATCTATCACGACTTCGTTAAGCGGAAGTTCATACTTTAGTGCTGCCCTCGAAGAACCCAGATATGTCATTTCTCGCTGAACCCCTCGTCGTTCCTGACAGAGCTTCATCACGTTCCCAATGTATTCCTCAGGGACGTGTATAGTAGCCAATATAAAAGGTTCGCTCATCTCGTCTATCTGCTCAGAGGGGGGTAGAGAAGAAGGATTCTCGATATGTCGAACCTCCCCGTCTGTTGTTAATATTTGATACTCGACTGTCGGAGTCGTCGTTATCAGGTTTAGGGCAAACTCTCGTTCCAAACGCTCTTGAACAATTTCCATATGCAAAAGGCCGAGAAACCCGCATCGGAACCCGAAACCAAGGGCTAACGATGTCTCCTTCTCGTAGGAGAACGCTGCATCATTCAATCGAAGCTTTTCCACTGCCTCTCGGAGTGGTTCGTATTGCTTAGATTCGACTGGGTACAGCCCACTGAACACCATCGGTTTTGCGGCCTTGAACCCCGGTAGCATGCCGGTGGTTGGCGTGCGGGCGCTCGTGATTGTGTCGCCGATGCGAGCCTCCCTCACTTCCTTTATACCGGCCATAACATAACCCACCTCACCGGGTCCCAGCTCACCCACCGCCCGGGCATGCGGTGAAAAAATTCCTACTTGTGCGACTTCGTAGTTTTTTCCGCTTGACATGAGTTGAATTTGCATACCCTGGCGAAGAGTTCCTTCGAATACTCGTACCAGTACGACCGCGCCCTGGTACGGATCAAACCAACTATCGAACAGCAAGGCCTTCACCGGTGCGTTAGCATCGCCTTCTGGTGCTGGCATTAGTCGCAAAACACCTTCCAACACCTCCCTTATGCCCCGTCCCTCTTTCGCGCTCGTCAACACCGCATCATTGCCGTCTAGGCCGATCACCTCCTCTAGTTCCTTCCGTACGCGCTCGGGATCGGCACTCGGCAAGTCTATCTTATTGATGACGGGCAAGATTTCGAGTTCATGATCAAGCGCTAGATAGGTATTCGCGAGCGTTTGTGCCTCTACCCCCTGAGTTGCGTCAACCACCAATATCGCACCCTCGCAAGCAGATAGGCTCCGCGACACTTCGTACGCAAAATCCACGTGGCCGGGCGTATCTATTAGATTTAAACAGTAATCCCGTCCGTCTTCTGCAAGGTATTTCAAGCGGACCGTCCTCGCTTTGATTGTAATGCCCCGCTCTTGTTCGAGATCCATGGTATCGAGAAACTGCGCGCCAGTTTCTCGCTCACTAATAGAGCCAGTTTCTGAAATCAACTTGTCCGCCAGAGTGGATTTTCCGTGATCAATATGGGCTACTATGCTGAAATTTCGTATGTTCTCAATATTCATGGTTATGCCCGCAGTGAATGCACTGTCTTCGCCAAGCCTTCCGCAATAGTAAATTGCGGCTTCCAATCGAGAACTGACTCCGCCCTTTTACAAGCTAATACGCTTCTTTTTTGCTCACCCGGCTTCTGCGCCGCCCGGCGAACCGGTGCCGTCGAACCCGTGATGTCCTGCACTAATCCAGCGAGTGCGTTGACACTTGTCTCCCTACCGGTACCAATGTTGATTGGGCCTTTAGCCTCACAAGCGAGCGCCTTTAGGTTGGCGCGGGCAACATCTTCAACAAACACATAGTCTCTAGTCTGCTCTCCATCACCGTTAATAGTAATAGGCTCGCCTGTCAAAAGTAACCTTGTAAAAATTGCGACCACACCAGCTTCCCCGTGTGGGTCCTGTCGGGGACCATATACGTTCGCATAACGTAGAATGACTGTGTCCAGCCCATATTGGAAACGATAAAAGTGCAGGTAACCCTCGCCAGCTAATTTGCTTACGCCATACGGGCTGATGGGAGTGGTTGGATGCTCCTCGTTCGCGGGAAACTCCTTCTGCTCTCCGTAGACCGTACCTCCTGAAGACGAGAATATAATGCGTTTGCACCCAGCGCTCTTGCAGGCCTCCAGAAGCCCTATCAATCCGACCACATTCACTCGAGCATCAAACAAAGGGTCCGCAACCGACCGGCGCACATCCATTTGTGCTGCGTGATGATTCACCACATCTATTTTCTCCTCGGTAAGCAAGAGACGCAAGATCTCGAATGTAGCTGCGTCCGCAAGATCGGCCTGAATAAACTGCGCCGCTTGCGGGATGTTTTCTCGCCTCCCGGTGGAAAGGTCATCCAGAATCCAAAGTTGGTGACCAGCGGCAATGTAAGCATCTGCTACATGGGACCCTATAAACCCAGCTCCCCCGGTGATGAGAATCTTCATTTTTCCACTCTACAGAAGCAACACGCGGATCAGTGTACCGACCAACCGCGTATCCATTACTAGGAGCCTACTTTCTCTCTGAAGTATGCGATCGTCTTTTTCATGCCCTGTTCCAAAATGACTTTGGGCTCCCAGTCCAGCAGTTGACGGGCCATTCCGATGTCGGGTTTCCTCACCTTCGGGTCATCTACAGGTAGCGGGCAAAAGACGATTTGGCTCGAACTTCCCGTGAGACGAATAATGATTTTGGCGAACTCAAGAACCGATAACTCGTGTGGGTTTCCTATGTTCAGAGGTTCATTCCTTTCGGACTCCAAAAGTCGAACTATTCCCTCAACAATGTCGTCAACGAAGCAAAAACTTCTCGTCTGAGAGCCGTCACCGTAGACAGTAATGTCTTCATTTTTCAAAGCCTGCGTGATGAAATTCGGCACCACGCGTCCATCCTTCAATCGCATCCGAGGGCCATATGTGTTAAAAATCCTCACTATCCTGGTCCTAACGCCATGGCTCCTCTGATACGCCATCGTCAGAGCCTCTGCAAAACGTTTCGCTTCGTCGTAAACGCCTCGCGGTCCGATTGGATTAACATTCCCCCAATAGTCTTCGTTCTGTGGATGTACTAGCGGGTCGCCGTACACCTCGGAGGTAGAGGCTAAAAGGAATCTGGCACCTTTGAGTCGCGCCAAACCAAGCCCTTTGTGAGTGCCCAGAGACCCAACTTTTAAAGTTTGAATCGGAAGTTCTAGGTAATCGATTGGGCTCGCTGGAGAAGCAAAGTGCAGAATTGCATCCACCTCACCACTAACGTAGATATAATTTGTCACGTCCTGCGAATAGAAGGAAAATGCTGGATTCGGAAAAAGATGTGCGACGTTGTCCATCGACCCTGTAATCAGGTTATCTAAACAAACCACTTCGTCACCCCTGGAAAGGAAACGCTCACAGAGATGCGACCCTATAAAGCCCGCCCCTCCGGTAATTAATATCCGTGCGATTTGAATCCTCCCTTCGCAGCCGTACTAGATTGTCGATCCGCTTCTTCTACCGATTTCGTCGCTTCGCACGACACCTTTTCTTTAATTTAATCGAGCACGTCCTTTAATTGGTAGATGGGCTTCTTCTGGCTTTCGTGGTACGTGCGCGACAGTAGCTCAGCGATAAGCCCCGTCGTCATGAGCTGTATGCCTGTCACGAAAAGCAGGATAGCCAGAAGCAAAATAGGCCTATCGGCTAGCTGCACATTGAAGAAAACGCGTTGGAAGCCCAGCGCCACCGTTATACCACCTCCAAGAAGGAACGAGATCAATCCTATGAGACCGAAAAAATGACTGGGCCGCGTGGCGTAACTGGACAAGAACTTCACCGTCAATAGATCAAGCACTACCGAACATGTTCTCCCTAGCCCATATTTGGATGTCCCCGCAATCCGCGCGTGATGCGCGACCGGGACCTCCGTAATACGAGCACCCATATCGCCGGCCAAAGCGGGAATGAACCGGTGCATTTCTCCGTACAGTTTGAGGCCTTTAGCCACATCGGGCCTGAAGGCCTTCAACGTACACCCATAATCATGGAGTTTTACCCTCGTCGTTAAAGATATCAACCTGTTTGCTATTCGTGAAGGAAGAAGCCGATGAAGGTAGGGGTCCTGCCTGTCAACACGCCAGCCGTTGACAAGATCATAACCTTCCTCAAGTTTGGCAACAAGTTTTGGGATGTCCGATGGGTCATTTTGCAAATCGGCATCCAGAGATACGATGACGTTACCGCTGGCATACTCAAAGCCGGCCGCGAGTGCAGCGGTCTGGCCGAAATTTCGACGAAAGCTTAACACCTTTACTTTGCCACTTTCTCTATGTAACCGACGTAGAACGCCACCGCTTCCATCGGTGCTCCCGTCGTCCACCAACACCAATTCATAGCTCCATCCCGTGCCGCCGATCACTTCATGTAATCTTTCACACAAGGGCTCCAAATTTTCTATTTCATTGTAAATCGGTACTACGATAGAAAGGTCCATAAGCAGAATAAGCCGAGCTTAAGAAGACTAGAAATGGGTCAAATCCACAAACTCCTGATATCGGCTTTCAATATCCTCTCGTGACAATTTCCTAAGCCGTTCTAGGCTAAAATCTTCGACAGTAAACGAAGCGACTACACTCCCATAAGCAAGCGCTTTTCGGATTCCGGCCGCTGAAATATCACCGGATTCCGATAGGTAACCGAATAAGCCTCCAGCAAAGGAGTCACCTGCACCAGTGGGATCGGCCACTTCCCTTAAAGGATACGCAGGTATTGAAAAGGTACCGTCCGGAGAAAACAACGACGCTCCAAATTCGCCACGCTTTACCACGACGGTTGTAGGTCCCATCCCTAAGATTTTGTCTGCGGCCCTGACAATATTGGACTCGTCACTAATCATACTGGCCTCTTCGTCGTTTACAACCAGCATATCCACACGTTTCAACACCTCTTCCAACCCGGCCCGATCATTTTCTATCCAGTGACCTATGGTGTCGCACCCGACTAATGGGTTTCCCACGGTCTGATTAAGCACTTCGCCTTGTAGCCCTGGGTCGATATTCCCTAAAAACACAAAGGGTGCATCCCTGTAGTGATCGGGAAGGTTTGGCGCAAAGTCAGCCACCACGTTCATCTGTAAATCCAGAGTATCACGAATATTCATATTTTCGTGATACCGTCCTGACCATCGGAACGTGTTCCCGGGAGACACCACAAGTCCGTCAAGGTTTATTGCAGGCAACTCTAGTACTGCGCGGGCTTCCTTCGGGAAGTCTTCACCCACTACGGCTACCAGATTTACCTTTGAAAAATAGCTTGCCGCTACGGCAAAATAGGCGGCTGAACCGCCCAGCACTTCGGATGCCTGACCCACCGGCGTTTCAATAGAATCCAGCGCTACCGATCCAACAACAACAATACTCATCTCTACCCTCACATAGCTAGCCGTTAATATATTTGCCTATTATCGGATCCAGTTCAATTTTGACGCGTTCCGGAATCAGCGACGGTTCTGTAATGATACCGTTCGCGAGCGCGCTCTCGCACTGGCACGGACCACCCTGGCCTAGGTCACTGCACGTGGTACGAACTATACTCTTCGCCATGTCTACGTTCTTGTTCAAGATGGCTAGCACATCCTCTATAACCACATCTCCAGCATCCGTATTCCAGCAGTCGTAGTCAGTAGCTAATGCCAGGGTCGCGAAACACATTTCGGCCTCTCGAGCCAATTTTGCCTCCTGAACATTCGTCATACCTATTACATCGGCACCCCATTCTCGGTAAAGGACAGACTCCGCCCGAGTAGAAAATTGCGGTCCTTCGATGCAAATATAGACACCAGTGTCGTGCACCGTCGCGCCCTTAACTCGCGCGACTTGCGCTAGGAGCTTCGAGGCCCTTGCGCAAACTGGATCGGCAAAAGCCACATGTGCCACGATTCCTCCGCCAAAAAATGTACCCGTTCGTCCGTAGGTCCTATCTATAAATTGATTTGGAATGACAATGTCACCGGGCGCAATCTCTCCCCTGAGGCTCCCGACCGCACTTACTGCTATCAATTGTCGGACACCCAGCTTTTTCATTCCGTAGATATTCGCTCTAAAATTTAGTTCAGACGGTAGGATTCGATGTCCGCGACCGTGCCGTGGCAAGAACACCAGTTTGTTACCGTCCATCTCTCCGACAAAATAGTCGTCTGAAGGGTCGCCATACGGAGTGTCAATATGTGTCCACTCTCCTGACTCGATCCCCTCCATCTCATATAATCCGCTGCCACCAATAATACCGACAGTGTTCATAATTCTCCTATGGCGAAATTACACAGGTCACACGGCCGCCAGCTGTCCGCACGCTGCTTGTACATCTTCCCCCCGACTTTCCCGAATTGCCGCAAAGACTCCTTTGTCGAGTAAAATCTGTCGGAAACGTAGGACAGTCTCGCGCGAAGAGGGTCTGAAAGGGGCACCCCTAAATGAATTAAACGGAATCAGATTAACTTTTCCGTGCACTCCATGAAGAAGTGAAACTAAGCGACGAGCATCCCCTGGACTATCGTTAACATCCCGCAGCAAAGTGTAGGCGAACGTAATACGTTTTCGCGATTTCCTTTCCTGGGTTCGGCAAACGTCCATTATTACCGCTAGAGGATAGCGCTTATTGACAGGCATCAGACTATCACGGACCTCATCGCACGTCGCAGTTAAAGAGATCGTCAGGTTCACCTGGGTCTCCCGCAATAAACGTCGCATTTGAGGAACAAGTCCCACCGTAGAAACGGTTACACGGCGAGGAGGCACTCGCAGTCCCCACTCTGCAGTGAAAGTGTCTATCGCCTTCATTACTTGTTCATAATTAGCCAGGGGCTCTCCCATTCCCATCAGCACCAGATTTGACACAACATTCCCCGCCCCAAGATCACATTGCACGGCAAGCACTTGGGCGACAATCTCGCTCGCGATAAGGTTACGGACGGGACGAACGGCGGCAGTCGCGCAAAATCTGCATCCCATAGCACAGCCTGCCTGAGACGAGACGCAAAGGGTCATCCTCTTTTTACTCGGTATCAAGACGCTCTCGATACGACGCCCATCGGCTAGCGCAAACAGATACTTCCTCGTGCCATCCGCCGCAGCAGATCTTTTGAGGCACGGCAATTCCCTTACAAGAAAATGCTGTTCCAGTTCAGTGCGTAGCTCAACCGGAATATTGTTCATCGATTGAAAATCGGTAACACCACGTCTGTACATGGAGTCCAATACTTGCCGCGCACGAAAAGTTTTGTACCCATGACCTGTAACCCAGCGTTCGAACTCGCAGCGGTTATAATCTTTTAGGTCAGTTTTTTCCATGCAGGCTTAAGTTGTTCCAAACGCAGAAGTCGGAAGCTAATCTTCACCGACTGTGATCGTAGAGTCTAATCCGCTAAAGAAATACGCTATCTCGGATTGCGCCGTATCCGGACCATCGGAACCGTGAACAGCGTTTTTCTCGATGTCCGTAGCAAACTCTTTTCGAATCGTTCCTTCGTCGGCCTCATCCGGGTTCGTTGCGCCCATTATAGCTCGATTGACCTTGATGGCATCTTCTCCCTCCAAAACGGAGACGACAATCGGACCCGACGACATAAACGTAGTCAGACTTTGGAAGAAGGGGCGCTCTTTATGTATGGAATAAAACCCCTCGGCTTCAGCCTTACTCAACTTAATCATTTTCGTGGCAGCTATCCGCAAACCAGCGCCTTCATAACGGGACAAGATTTTACCTACCACATTCCTCTCAACGGCATCGGGTTTCAATATGGAAAGCGTTTTTTCAAGCATTTTTTATTTCTCTCCCTTGGGAACAACAGTTTATCCATGGGCTTCGGAAGGGTCAACGATATCCCGTAGCAGATGCTTCACTAAGGAATATTGAAAGGAGGCGGGGGTGGATTGTAAAATAGTCCGCATCGACCATAAGCTAGCCTAACATTCCTTCTATCAGCGGACGGGCTTACTAAACTCAGACAATTCAGCGCATGGCACACCTCTGCGTGGAACCCGTACTTCTCTGCTATCCCACACGCACGTGAGAAGTATCCGTATGCCCTTTTTTCCCGACCCTCCAAAAAAGCTAACTCACCCTTACCCAGCCGGCAATAGACGAGGCCCCGCCGATCGTTCGTGGTACGGAATAGTTCAGAAGCCCTATCAAAAATCTTGGCGCTCCGGGAATAATGGCCCGACATTTTATCGACGGTCCCCATCGCCCACAATGTATACGCAAAGCTAGCTTTATCCCCAATCCTGCTGTACAAGCGCTCGGCTCTTCGAAAAAAGCGCGATGATAGCGCAAAGTCCTCCCGCATACGGGCCGCGTTTCCTAAGCCACAGAAGGAATAGGCACGCCCATACCGGTCATTCTCAACATCGAAAATAGCGTTAGCCTCGTCGTAATACTCCTGTGTTCGCTCAAAGTCTCCCATCAACCTGGCGACCCCGCCTAGCCCACATAAAGAATATCCTGCCCCTATTGTGTCGCCTTGTTTTGTCGCAAACTTAAATGCGGTTGCAAAATGCTTGTTGGCCTTCCTGAGGTCACCGCAGAATCTATACGTACCCCCCAAAGCCCAGTTCACGAAACCTAAACGCGCCCGTAAGCCCGATCTGCTACCGAGTTCCAGAGCTTTTGCCAAGTAGGGGACGGCTTCCTCAGGATTTCCCTGGGCCCTCACGCTGAGGCCGATTCCCACTAAACCTTCAATTGCGGCATCGGGATAATCCACCTCGTCCGCCAGAATGGCAGCTCGCTCATAGGACCGCTGAGCCACGCCGAAACGTGCCACCATGCGCAGACAATCACCTACGCCGATCTCTGCGTCCAGCTCTTCTTCCTTACGGCCAGCCCTTCTTGCCTGGGCTCTTGCCTTTCTGTAGAAAGCAAGCGCTTCCGCGAACCGGCTGTCAGCTCTCGCACGCTCCGCCAACTGAAAGAAGTTCAGGAATCCATTTTTAGGGTCTTTCTGCATAAAAAATCAGGGACGCTTATAGATGACCCGCTAGCATTAATTCCGCGGTGGAAATTACGCCATGGCCTTCGCCATCGTCGTTCCCATTTCTGCAGGGCTCGAAATAATCGCAACTCCAGCTTCTTCGAACGCCGCCACTTTCTCGCCCGCGGTTCCTTTGCCGCCGGCAATGATAGCTCCAGCATGGCCCATCCGTTTGCCCTTGGGAGCGGTCTGGCCAGCAATGAAGGCCGCGACCGGTTTTGTCATGTTCGCCTTAATGAATGCGGCTGCATCTTCCTCGGCAGTGCCACCAATTTCACCAATCAGCACTATTCCTTTTGTATCTTTATCCTCTTGAAAAAGCTCCAAAACATCAATAAAACCGGTGCCATTCACCGGGTCCCCGCCTATCCCGACGCAAGACGATTGGCCTATACCTAATTGCGTCAGCTGGTGGACGGCCTCGTACGTCAAAGTGCCACTACGAGAGACGACACCAATAGACCCTGGTTTGTGTATATAGCCTGGCATGATCCCGATCTTGCACTGTCCTGGAGTAATAACACCTGGACAGTTCGGTCCGATCAAACGCGATCTGGATCCGGCCAAAGAACGCTTGACTTTGACCATGTCGAGGACTGGTATACCTTCGGTAATACAAATTACCAATTCCAAATCTGCATCTATGGCCTCGAGGATAGCGTCCGCAGCAAAAGGCGGTGGAACATAGATGACAGAAGCATTAGCACCAGTTTCCTCCACCCCTTGTTTCACCGTGTTGAAGATAGGAATTCCTTCAAAAGACGTTCCTCCACGGCCGGGAGTCACCCCCGCCACCATCTGTGTACCGTACTCCTTGCAGCCTAAGGTATGTAGCTGTCCTGTGGATCCGGTTATTCCCTGTGTTAGTACTTTTGTGTTTGCGTCTACCAGAATGCTCACAAACGTCCTCCTTCAGACTTGTATAGCGTCAACGATCTTCTTCGCGCCGTCTGCCAAGTCATCAGCCGCAATAATATCGAGCCCAGAATCCGCCAATATACTCTTTCCGAGTTCTACGTTGGTTCCCTCCAAACGCACGACTAATGGAACAGAGAGGTTCACCTGTTTCGCCGCTTCGACCACACCATTAGCGACGACGTCGCAGCGCATAATACCGCCGAAAATATTTACTAGCACCCCCTTCACGTTCCGGTCAGACAATATAATCTTGAATGCCTCAGTGACCTTTTCCGTGGTAGCGCCCCCGCCCACATCTAAAAAATTCGCCGGCGCAGCTCCATAGTGCTTGATGATATCCATAGTAGCCATCGCTAACCCTGCACCATTAACCATACATCCAATGTTGCCATCCAGGGCAATATAGTTCAGATCAAACTCTGACGCTGCAACTTCCTTGTCGTTTTCCTCCGTTACATCGCGCATCTCCCTGAGGTCAGGGTGACGAAAAAGAGCATTGTCATCAAAACCAATCTTCGCATCGAGCGCGACTAAGTCTCCAGATTTTGTCAAAACTAAGGGGTTTATTTCGGCCATAGTGGCATCTGTCTCACAAAAGGCTCGGTAAAGCGCCTTCATAAAAACAACAGCTTTCCGAATCGAATCTTTCGGTATTCCGAGACCATATGCCAGCTGACGCCCTTGAAATTCACTAAACCCGACGGCTGGATCCACCGTGGCCCGCAAGATCTTCTCCGGCGAATTCTCAGCGACTTCTTCGATTTCGACCCCCCCCTCCGAACTCGCCATCACAGTGATGCGAGACGTAGCACGGTCAATCACCAAACCAAGGTAATATTCATTCTCTATTTCACACCCTTGCTCCACGAATACCTTGTGTACCTGTTTGCCCTCAGGGCCTGTCTGGTGCGTGACTAACACACTTCCCAAAAGAGCCTCCGCGTAACCCCTTGCTTCATCAGGTGTTTTCGCCAATTTAACACCACCGGCCTTGCCGCGCCCGCCAGCACGAATTTGAGCCTTCACGACGCAGAGCCCGCCCCCTAACTCCACTGCCGCATTTTCTGCCTCGGCCGCGGTTGCCGCTACCCGTCCATCCAGGACTGCCACGCCATACTTCCGCAGAATTTCTTTCCCTTGGTATTCATGAATGTTCATATAAATTGACCTCAGATCTCCGTCCCTAGCTATCACGCAGCAGATTGTCCATTGCCGCTACCAGCTCCCGCACATGGCTCACGGAAATGTCCAACTCGCTCTTCTCTTTCTCATTCAGATCGACTTCTAAGACGCTCTCGACACCGCCCGCCCCGATCCACGCGGGTACTCCGAAATATACGCTATCTATCCCGTATTCTCCTTCAAGGTACGCAGCGCACGGGAGAATACGCCTTCGATCTTCCAAATACGCTTCTGCCATCTGAATAGCGGCGGAGGCGGGAGAGTAGAATGCAGATCCTGTCTTGAGTAACGAAACGATCTCTCCGCCGGCCTTCCGTGTTCGACTCTCGATTTCATCCAGCCTGGCCGTTGAAATCAACTTCTCCACGGGAACGCCAGCTACCTGGCAATAGCTCCTTACTGGCACCATATCATCACCGTGCCCACCAAGAACCATGGCAGTGACGTTGTGAACTGACACATTCAATTCCATCGCTATAAAGGTTCTGTATCTCGCGGAATCCAAAACTCCCGCCTGCCCCACAACCTTGTTTTTCGCAAATCCGGTGATCCGTTTGGTGAGTGTCACCATTGCGTCCAGAGGGTTCGTTATGACTATTACAAGGGCATCGGGAGCATATTCCTTTATGTTGCTCGCCACATCGCTCATGATTTTGCAGTTTATGCCCAGAAGATCATCCCTGCTCATCCCTGGTTTGCGCGCAACGCCTGCAGTCACTATGCATACATCCGAGCCAGCTATGTCAGCATAGCTATTCGTACCCGTTATATTGGCATCATAGCCCTCGATGGGTCCGGCTTCCAATAAATCTAGAGCCTTACCCTGGGGCAAGCCGTCAACTACATCAAACAATACAACGTCCCCGAGCCCCTTCAGAACACTGAGATGTGCGAGCGTCCCTCCAATGTTTCCAGCTCCTATCAGGGCAATCTTTCGTCGCGTCATATCATCCCTTCCTCACCGGCACGCTTTTTCATATTAGAGTAACCCCAATCCACGCTCGCCAAAACCTAGGGTCGGAACGCCCGTCTTTGTTCGTTTTACGTTCGGGGCAGAATGCCAAAATTTTAGCAGGTTGTCTAGGCCATAAGTCCGCTTAATAACAGAGTTTTGTTCAGATATACAAATAGGCCACCTCGAGCAAATAGCGCTCAGGTAGCAATACCACGTAGTCGCTGCGTACCATCCGAATCGGTGTTTTTTTCGGCGTAAGATTTTCTATGGTACTGGGGTACTATTTCCGAGAGTTTCTTATTATCCTCGTTCTTCAACATTTTTTGAGCCAGCGCGGCAACCGGGCAAGCTAGCGGGGTAAGTAGGCCAAAAGAAAGAAAGCTCGAGTGTGTTTGGCCTATTCGATGGACTGTCGAATCGTACCCTTCCCGGGTCTCACAAAACAGTACGGCCGGGGATTTCTCCAAGGTAAGTAGTTTTTCTAAACCTTCCAAAGCGTCATCTGTGATTCGTACTATACCTCCATGCGACTGATATTGAAATGTTGCCCAGTAGACTTCGCCGCCTCGCGCGTCCAACAGTATACGAGTGCGGCCCTCCGAGGTCGGGACGGTATGCCCCAGCGCCTCTAACGTCGATACGCCTATTACCTTTTTCGAAAGAGAGTAGCCCAGCCCTTTCGCGGTGGCGACTGCGACGCGCAGACCCGAAAAGGATCCTGGGCCAACCACGACCCCAATACAATCGATATCAGTCAATTTTCTTCCCGATAATTCAAAAACTTTCTCTATTAGCGGCAGTAGCTCGGATCCGTGACGCGCTCCACGAATACCGCAAATTTCAGCTATTCTTTGATCGCCTTGGACGAGCCCGACGCTAGCGATCGCCGTAGATGCATCAATTCCAAGAATAAGGTCACGCGCCATCAGCTTACGAGCCTGGATATGTCGTTGTAGAAAACGAGGACAACGAGCGACGCAATAACTATAAATCCGAATCGAAGTGCCATTTCCTTAGTTCGATCGGTCAACGGGCGGCCCATCAAGAGTTCAATCAACAAGAGTAATAGGTGGCCACCATCGAGTACGGGAATCGGTAACAAATTGAAGATTGCCAGGTTCACGTTTATTACGGCCGTGAAACGCAACAAATGTTCCGTCCCCAGGCGAGCCTGCTCACCCGCTACTTGCGCAATTAGGATCGGGCCACCTAATTCAGCTGTGGAAACCTGTCCACTGAACAGCTTGATAACGCTGTCAACTATGAGCCGTGTCCAAAGCCAAGTTTGTTCAATCCCTAATCCGACAGCTCGGTACACGGTTACTCGTTCATTCGTGAATACGCGTTGTATCCCAATAACGTAAACTTTCCCTATGGGACCATTCTCTTTCAATTGAGGAACCAACTGTCTCACCACAGCTTGATCCATATTTTCTTTTCTTACAGCGACAGATATTCTCTCTCCGTTACTTTTTTGTATTTCTTGAGCCAGTTCTTCCCAAGTTTCAGTTTTTATCCCATCCACCGAAACGATTTCATCGCCAGGCCCAAAACCCGCAGCCTCGGCCGGCATATTGCGTACAACTCCTCCTATTTTCGGGCTGTCACTGGGCACACTAACCCCGAACCACGAGAACGAGACACTAAAAACCACGAACGCCAGACCTAAATTCGCCAACGGACCAGCGGAAACTATCAAGAAGCGTTCCCACAAAGACTTTGAGCTAAATGATCTTTCTACTTGCTCCTCGCCCACCTCATCCCCGACCTCCTCGCCCACCATTTTAACGTACCCTCCCAAGGGGACGGCACTCAGCAGATATTCGGTTTCACCGACTTTACGACTCAGCAGTTTTGGCCCAAAACCAAGAGAAAACCGCTCGACACCGACACCCACCCACTTCGCGGCCGAAAAGTGTCCCAATTCGTGTATAAAGACTATAAGCCCGAAGACTAGAACGACCTGAAAAACTACTTCCACCCCTGAAAGATCCATTAGCGTCCACTCCTATACTTAAACTTCGCTGTCAACGAACAAGTCGACTCCCATAATAGATAAAGGGCGCTAAAAACAGCAGACTGTCAATCCGATCTAAAACACCACCATGACCCGGGAAAAGCCGTCCCGAGTCTTTGACCCCGCATGCTCGCTTGAGAGCAGATTCACAGAGGTCTCCTAATTGAGCCAACAGCCCGCCAACCATCGCTAGCACCAACAATTCAGGTCCCGTATGACCCGGCAGCAACCAATGTCCCGCTATCCACCAAGCTCCCAAACTTCCAAAAAGACTCCCCACCGCGCCTTCTACCGTCTTGCCAGGGCTAACGGACGGTAATAATTTACGCTTCCCTATGCTACGTCCCACTATATAGCCGCCAGTGTCCCCTAGCATTGCAATTAGCAGAACAAATAGTACCCAATTCGACCCCTCTTCACCTTGACGAATCAGCACGAGGAAAGGCAGGAGCATTCCCGAATACACTACCCCTAAAGAAAAAAGGCTGATGGTGCGTATACTTCGATGCGGTACACGATCCTGGAGAGTCGCTATAAAGACTATAACAAAGCCGGCCACAAAAACCGGAAGCACCAAGTGGTCGTTTGAAGTCACTACAACCAGCGCAACGACCACGCCCCAGAAGAAGCCAACCGGCCAACTGAGCGAACACTCCGAATCTATCAGGCGAAAGTATTCATAGAGCCCTCCCGCGGTCATGAGAAAAATGCCAGCGGAAAACAGCGGCACCGGCGCATAGACGGTTAAGAAGAACACACATGGCAGTGCGATTGCAGCAGTGGCAATTCTAACGCTCAGCACGTTTTAACTCGGCTCCAGTTCGTTGCTCTGCGGTTCGGCCAAAACGACGTTCCCTGCTCTGGTAATCCGCCAACGCCCGGAGAAACTCTTCGCGATCAAAATCGGGCCACAGCGTCTCCGTTACAAAAATCTCTGTGTATGCGAGTTGCCACAGCATAAAATTGCTAACCCGAAATTCACCACTCGTACGTATGAGGAGGTCGGGTGGTGGGATGTCCCTGGTCCACAAGACTTGCTCGATCGTGTTTTCGTCAATTTCGTCCGGTTTTAATTGCCCGCACTCCACCCGTCTTGCCAAAGATCTTACACCGGCGACAATCTCCTCTCTAGCCCCGTAGCTTATGGCAAGGACGACGGTGAGACCAGTATTCTCCTCCGTCGCATCTATGACTTCCATCAGTGATTTCCGGACATTTCGAGGCAGCCTTTCTAAATCGCCAATTACTCGGAGGCGGATGTTGTAGTTCATCATGCGTCGTAGTTCTGTCCGGAGATACCGGTTCAACAAAGCCATCAACGCCTTCACTTCTTCTCGAGGTCGGTACCAATTTTGGGTCGAGAACGCGTATAGTGTTAGGTAGGAAAGGCCTAAGTCTCTGCTGGCCTCGACTATACTTCTTACGGCATCTTTCCCGCGTTTGTGGCCCTCGATTCGGCCGAGGCCCCTACGCGATGCCCAACGCCCATTGCCATCCATTATAATGGCAACATGCTTGGGTATTTGTTGTTTCTCTAAAAAAGCGCCCACACGTGAAAAAACGACAAGGATCAATTTAATTTGGTTTTGACCCTTTCGACTCCGGTCATCTACACCGACATTAAGTCTTTTTCTTTCACCTGGACCATTTTGTCTATTTTGTCAATGTACTCGCCCGTCATCCTTTGAACGCGATCCTGGGAAGAATGTAGCTCATCCTCTGTTATCTCTTTGTCTTTCTGCATTTCTTTTAGATAGTCGTTCGCGTCGCGTCGATGATTCCTCATCGAAACTCGATAATCTTCGGCACTTTTACGAATCTTTTTGACAAACTCTTTTCGGCGCTCCTCCGTCAATTCCGGTATCGGAATTCGGACCACCTTTCCGTCGTTTACCGGCGTCAGCCCCAAGTCTGCTTGATAAATAGCCTTTTCAACATCGCCTAATATATTTTTCTCGTATGGCTGCACCACTAAAAGGCGGGCATCGGGCGCTGAAAGTGAAGCCAATTGGTTAAGCGGAGTGGGGGCCCCGTAGTAATCTACATTGATAGCTTCTATCAAAGACGTAGAGGCACGACCCGTCCGGAGTTTAGCGAACTCACCCCTGAGCGCTTGTAGCGTACCCTCCATTTCTCCTTTTAGCTGTTCAAATACTGCCGCGGTCATTCCTCTTTCCCCTGCACGACCGTCCCTATCAACTCTCCTCGCACAACCCTCTCTATATTCCCTGCCTCTAACATACTAAAGACGATAATGGGCAAATCATTATCCATACATAATGAAATCGCCGTCGAGTCCATTACTTTTAATTTTTGTTGGAGTACATCTATATAGGTTAGACTCTTAAAACGCTCTGCTTCGCTATCCTTCATCGGGTCAGCACTATATATCCCATCGACCTTCGTTGCCTTAAATATTGCTTGCGCCCCTATTTCCATAGCGCGCAAACTCGCCGCGGTGTCTGTCGTAAAATACGGGTTCCCTGTACCTGCCGCGAAAATCACTACGCGACCCTTTTCCAAATGCCTCGTCGCCCGACGCCGAATATACGGTTCCGCAACCTGGGACACCGCCAGGGCAGACATTACGCGTGTTGGAACATCGACCTGTTCCAGCGCCTCCTGCATCGCAAGGCTATTGATCACGGTAGCTAGCATTCCCATGTAATCGCCCGTTGGACGCGCTATGCCACGGGCGCTTGCTTCTACACCTCTTAGGATATTCCCCCCTCCAAGCACCAAAGCCGTTTCACAACCCGACCTCTGTACCTCCTTTATTTCGCCTGCAATACGAGCTAATACGCTATCATCGATTCCAAAACCACGCGTGCCGGACAAGGCTTCACCACCCAGTTTAAGCAGAACGCGCTTGTAAGGTTTTACTTTTTTTGTCATTCAATCTATGCGCTAACCTAATCCGCCGGTGCGGCTTCACCAATCTGAAACCGTGCAAACCTGTGAACGACAACATTTTCCCCGGTCCTACTAACCGCATCGTTCACGATATCCTGTACGCTTTTCCCTGGTTCTCGAATAAATGCCTGCTCTAACAGGCATACTTCGCTAAAGAATTTCTCTACTTTTCCCGCCACAATTTTTTCTATGACTTGGGGAGGCTTTCCGGATTCCTCAGCCTGAGTCTTGTACACCGCTCTTTCCCGTTCTAATTCAACTTCAGTTATATCTTCTCGGCGTACACACCTAGGGCTAGCCGCGGCTACCTGCATCGCGAGATCCTTTACCAATTGTTGAAACTCTTCTGTACGTGCGACAAAGTCGGTTTCACAATTGATCTCTACTAACACACCGATCTTGCCTCCGCCGTGAATGTAGGACCCTACGACTCCCTGCTCTGCCGCTCGTCCTGCTTTTTTAGCCGCGGCTGCAAGTCCTTTCTCCCGCAAGAAATCTATCGCCTTCTCTATTTCGCCGCCATTTTCCGCCAGAGCCTTCTTACAGTTTACGATACCCGCGCCCGTACGTTCGCGTAGCTCTTTCACCTGTGCCATTGAAATTTCGCTCACCCCACGCTCCCTTCCGCAACGGGATCCGTGCTTTTCTCCACGGCCTCAGGACTACCTTGCTCATCCGTCGTCGATACAGAACTTGTTACCTGTTCTTCCGTCGTTCCCGTAGGGGTACCGTCTGGGTCATCCTCTCCAGCACCCTGCCGCTCCTGGTATATCCGTCGACCCTCTATCGATGCATCAGCAATAGCGCTCGCAAAGAGTCTAATCGCACGTATAGCATCGTCGTTTCCCGGAACTTTGAACGTAATCAGATCAGGATCACAGTTCGAATCTATTGCCGCAACGACCGGGATTCCAAGCTTGTTAGCCTCTTTTACTGCTATTTCCTCTTTCTTTGTGTCGACAACAAAAACCGCGTCGGGAAGTTTCCGCATTGTTTTTATGCCGCCTAAAACGCTTAGCAGCTTGTCCCGTTCCCTGCTCATACCCAAAAGCTCTTTCTTTGTAAGAGCTTCGGTGACAGCCTCAGTCTCGAGCATTTCCTCCAGTCGTTTCAGCCGATCAATCGACTTCCGAATGGTCTGAAAATTGGTCAGCATTCCGCCCAGCCAGCGATTATTAATGTAGAACATTTCGGAACGCTCGGCTTCTTCGCGAACAACTTCCTGGGCCTGTTTTTTTGTTCCGACAAATAGCACCTGTCCTCCGTCAGCGACGAGGTCTTTAATTACGCCACAGGCACTGCGCAGCATTCCTACAGTCTGCTGCAAGTCGATGATGTGTATGCCGTTACGTGCGCCAAAAATAAAGGGCATCATCTTGGGGTTCCACCGGCTGGTTTGGTGGCCAAAGTGCACCCCGGCCTCTAATAACTGTTTGATTGTGATTTCGGCCATTTACGAGAAACCTTTCCTCAGACTCTTTTTTGCGTTGCTGGTTCGCCGTCGTTCGGTTTAGCAAAGCATTAAAATATTTGCAATGTCGCTTAACTTCAAAAACTATCTCTACTCACTGGTTCATCGACTCCAAAAATTCCTGGTTATCTTTCGTTCCATCCACCTTATCCCTAAAGAATTCCATCGCCTCCACCGCATTTAACTGTGTTAACAGCTTTCTAAGAATCCAAACGCGGTTCAAAACTTCCGGAGGCATCAACAACTCCTCCTTCCGCGTTCCGGATCTTCCGATGTCCATCGCCGGAAAAATACGCTTGTCCATGAGCCGACGGTCCAGGTGTATCTCCATGTTACCCGTGCCCTTAAACTCTTCGAAAATCACCTCATCCATACGACTTCCCGTGTCGACGAGTGCCGTCCCTATTATTGTCAGGCTACCGCCATCCTCAATATTCCGCGCGGCCCCAAAGAATTTTTTTGGTCCTCTCAGTGCATTTGCATCCACTCCTCCGGAAAGGAGCTTACCACTAGGCGGAACTACCGCATTGTACGCCCGAGCTAGCCTTGTAATGCTGTCCAACAATACGACCACGTCCTTCCCATGCTCCACTAGGCGCTTTGCCTTTTCCAAGACCATCTCCGCTACCTGGACGTGCCTGGTCGCAGGCTCATCGAAAGTCGAACTCACAACTTCGGCACGGACCAACCGTTGCATGTCCGTCACCTCCTCAGGTCGTTCATCAATCAGGAGCACAATTAATGTAACTTCCTTATGATTATGCACTATTCCATGCGCTAAATTCTGCAACATCATTGTTTTGCCTGTGCGGGGAGCCGCAACTATAAGACCACGCTGACCTTTTCCAATAGGCGTGAGAAGATCAATCGTCCGGGCAGTGTATTCTTCGGCGTCGTTCTCCAGTCGCAAGTGCTCTTCGGGATATAACGGCGTCAGATTATCGAAAAGTATTTTGTCTCTTGCACGTTCCGGCTCTTCGTAGTTCATTGCTTCTACTTTCAGCAATGCGAAGTACCGTTCCCCTTCTTTTGGCGGGCGTATTTGCCCGGCAACGACATCACCGGTTCGAAGGTTGAACCTTCTGATTTGGCTCGGCGAAACATAAATGTCGTCCGGCCCCGGTAAATAATTGTAGTCCGGGGAGCGCAGAAACCCAAAGCCATCCGAGAGAATCTCTAAAACCCCTTCACCATAAATAAAGCCACTCTTCTCGGCCTGGGCCTGAAGAATAGAGAAAATTAAATCCTGTTTCCTAAGGCTTGATGCACCCTCAACATCAAAGTTTCTGGCAATCTCGGTCAATTCACCAATTTTTTTCGATTTGAGTGACTTAAGGTTCAGGCCTCCGTCCTCATCCACCCCGTTAATACGGACGTCTTCACGCCCGTTGTCTTCATTAGCTTTCGTGGCCGTCCGACCCATACTATCCTCCAAAATATCGTACAACTCTTGAACTGGGAGCGCTATTCTGTTTGCTTTGAGTTATTAGGCGAGAGGTCTCTCCGCCTCTATCGAGTGCCTTATTAGGTGGAAGGTCCGCCCCGATTCCCTAAGCTTCGTTCTCGGTGACAAACCTTTTTTTGGCGTGCTTTGCAGAGCTAGGCTAAGCCGTCTGGTTAGATTGTTCTAGTAACCAGCATAGTACATCGATTTAAGTCTGTCAACGAAAAACCGTTCAGATCATGCGGACAATGCCCTGTCGACGAGCCCCGCAAAGTCATCTGGATAGGGCGCACGCACGGTCACTGTTTTTCCACTGCGCGGATGATTGAATTTAATAACTTGCGCATGCAGGGCCTGTCTACCGAAGCCCCGCATCGCGGGCGGCAGCCGCCGCTCGGCTCTAACTGACCCGTACACCCTGTCACCAACTATGGGGTGCGAAACCGCGGCCAAATGTACTCTTAATTGATGTGTCCGCCCCGTCTTTGGTCTCAACTGTACAACCGACACGGAATCAGACCAAGCGTCGACTTTATATGCCGTCTCCGCCGGCCTTCCTCGTCGAGAATTGATACTCATCATCTTCCGTCGAATCGCGTGTCGCCCAACGGGATACGAGATCAAGCCCTCTTCTCGAGGCATGCGTCCAATAACCACCGCCCGGTACTCTTTGGCGATTCGCCGCTCCTGAAACTGTATTCCCAAGTGCTCCAACGCTGCCCTATTTTTTGCGATCACGAGGACACCGGAAGTATCTTTATCCAACCTGTGGACTATCCCGGGACGAAGCCCCGTGCTTTTTTCATTCCAACCCCAGCGCCACAAGAGTGCATTGACGACCGTCCCCTCCCACTGCCCCGGTGCGGGATGCACTACCATACCAGCAGGCTTATTGATTGCTGCGACGTCCTCGTCCTCATAAAGCATATCAAGCGGAATCTCTTCCGGAGCTGGCGCATCGTACTGTTGGACTGGCCATAGTACATTTATCAAATCGTCCGTGCGAACTAAATAACTGGCCTTCCGATGGCCGCCGCCGACCAGAACGCAACTTTGCTCAATCAGAGACTTGGCATACGAACGGCTCACCATCCCTAAGTCTGCTACCACTAAGTCTAGCCGACGTCCGCCCTGCGCCTGACCGGCTCGAAATTCTTGTTTCATTACTTCCCGGCGATTTTCCTTCCGGCGAGAATCCTGCGAGCATCTTCTGCATCTCTGGATATCTGGCCGATAAGGTCTTCCACTTTGTCGAATTTTCTCTCGTCTCGCAAACGTTCCACAAAGTGTATGCTTATAATTTTGCCATACAAATCAGCCGAAAAATCGAAAAGATGTGCCTCCACGGTTTTTTGTTCGTTTCCAAACGTGGGGTTAATGCCCACGTTTGCAACTCCCTTGACACTCCGGCCATCCGCTAAAACATGAACCGCATAAACCCCGTTTGGCAGTAGCAACGAACCTCTAGGACGTAGGTTGGCTGTAGGAAATCCAATTTTGCGACCCCTACGAAACCCTGTCAGCACGCGCCCAGTTAGCGCATAGTTGGCTCCCAAAAGCGACGCGGCATCCCGCATCCTACCACTTCTTACGAGGGAACGGACAAGGGTGCTACTTACTTCTCTCTTTTCTATGGCCACGGGTGCCACCACATTAACGTCGAATTCAAAGCGGTCCCCTAATTCAGCCAAAACCTTAGAGGTTCCTTCCCGGTTGCGACCAAAAGTAAAGTTTTGGCCAACGAAGATCTTAGCAACACCCAAACCCTTAACCAAGAATTCTCGCACAAATGTCTCAGGGTTAAGCCTGGCAAACCGAGGAGAGAACGGCTGCAAGACTAGGCAGTCGATACCCACCTCTTCCAATCTCCTTACTTTTTCACGCAAACCAAGAATGAGCGGCACCGGCTGCTCGGGCCGTAGAACCGTCAAGGGGTGGGGGTGAAACGTTAACGCAATCGCCGTTCCTCCGCGCAACCTTGCTTCGTCTACTACTCCAGATAGAATCCTTCGATGACCTACGTGGACGCCATCGAAATTTCCCAACCCCACAATGGGATGAGTAAAGATTGTACCAGCTGTGATACGCCTAATTATCTGCATGTCCAGTCCGCCAAGAATACGAACAGCCGAGGTTAGCGGCGAAGAGTGTCCAAAATACTGTAGGCTTGGGCTGCCTGATCTGCGGACGGGTGATCCTTAACAAGCTTTTGAAGTACCAGCCGAGCATCCGTCGGATCCCCGATCTCTACGAAGGCCTGGGCTTGCCGAAGAAGAGCAGCAGGAACTCGGTCGCCTTTGCGGTATGAAAGCACGTCGTTGAATTCCAGGATAGCCCGGTTAAAGTCATCTTGGACGAAATGGCACTCGCCGATCCAATATTGTGCATCGTCCGCCTTTTCCGAATCAGGACATTGTCTTTGAAAACTACGGAACTCGCGTATCGAGTAATTGTACTCATTTCTTTGAAAGTACCGGAACGCTTCGCGGTAGAGGTCTTGGCACTCGGGTGTATCATCCGCGGACACGGTCAAAGGCGCTGGCATCGGTTCCCTAGCGTGTTGCGTGGTGCCAAAGGGCAGAGCTGACGCCCTTCCTTCCAAGCCATGGCTTGACAACCCTTTCTGCTCGGCCACAGCATCAGGAAGCGACGAGGCCCGTACTTGTTGTTCCAGCGCTCCGAGCCGCTCTTCTATCCTATTTAAAAGACTATGCGCCGGACTTTCTCGAGCCGCCAATTGTTTCAACCGGTGGTCAATTTCTTGAACTTCACCCTGAACGCCTCGTACTGCGCTCCGGAGACCACTTATAGTCGCATTCGTATTTGCCACCTGCGTGCGTATGGCGCCTCGATCATTTTGAACCTGCTGGAGGTCTGCCTGCGTCGCGCAACCCTGAGAACACAGCGCTCCCCACACGCACACCAGCCACGCAATGCGCTTGGTGATGTTCTCGAAATTGACCGGACGCTGCCGCGTTACTGGTTCAAAATTAAAAAGTGACTGCGCCGATTTTGCTGCCAACATGATTCGTTCTGGTCGGGACACTTCGGTAGTACCTCACCGTAACTGATAGTGGATAATCGACTTGCTTCCACCCCAAGGGCAACTAAATATTCCCGCGCCGCTCGTGCTCGTTTTGCGCCCAGGGCCAAATTGTATTCAATCGTACCCCGCTCGTCACAGTGGCCCTCTACTTCCACACTAGCATCTTGGTTGTTCTTCAACCACTCTGCGTTAGCTTGTAACGCGGCTAGCGATTCTTCAGACAAATCAGACGAGTCATAGTTAAAGTAAATGTCGGCCAAGGGCCCCGTGCCATCTTCGCTTCCTTGTACCCGTTCCTGTATGCGCTCGCCTTTAGCAAGACCGCTCTCACTAAGGCTGCCCCCTGTTCTGCCGGTCCCAGAACCACTTCCGTAAGAGCCCGTCGAAGTTGCGGGGTTCTTTGGGCAGCCCGCGATCATAAACGTCAGAAGCAGTATTGATATAACCGATAGTTTCTGCATTTGGTTCTGCTCTAGATTGTGCGGCATTTTTTCTCCGTTTTTCCTCTTCTTGCAAGCACTTAGCGAAAACGATTTGACCAGCTTGGACTAGTATCATCTCCGCCTGCTCCAGTCAATTGTTTGGAGCTCCGCCCATCTTGGCTCACCACGTACATTCTTCCCCTCCGAGCAATTACAAGATATCGGCCATCCGGCGCCCACGAAGGGTACTCGCCCGGCGCAATTTTTTTCATTTCGCCGCCCTCCGGGTTAACCGACATGACCGTAAATCCACCCGCTCTGGACGAATACGCTATCCGATCTCCTTTAGGCGACCACTCCGGATCGGTATTATACCGACCTTGGAATGTGACCCGCCGAATTTTGCCAGTATCCAGGTCCATTACGAAAATTTGCGGCGTGCCGCTCCGGCCAGAACAAAATACTAAATGCTGCCCGTCGGGAGACCAAGAAGGCGAAACGTCAATCGCCGTGTGGCGTGTCAGCCGCCGAATTAGTCGACCATCCTTCGATAATAAGAATAGGTCAGAATTTCCATTGCTTTCAGAACTGATCACCAGCGTTTCGCCATCTGGTGACCATCTGCCACCGTAAGAAACTTGAGAGTACAGGCGGGAAGACCGTTCCGTGGTCAGACTTAATCGGAACGCATAGGGGCCTCCTAACTTGTATGAAATGAAAAATAATTCTGTACCGCCGGCACTCCAACTCGGGTTCAAGTTGAGCGTTCCCTCATTGGTTAATCTTCGCAACTCACTCCCACTCAGGTCCGTAACATAAATCTCTTTCGCTCTATTTCCTCGGCGTTTTGATACGAATGCTATACGAGAATCGAAAGGCCCTTCCTCGCCAGTCAAAAACAGCATAATTTGATCCGCAAAGCGATGTGCCATCCTGTGCACTTCTTCTTTGCGGCCTTGGTACCGCCTCCCTCCCAGTGTTTTCTGCTGCGTGACGTCGAAAAGACGTACCTCCACGGTCAAGGTGTCCCCGTCCAGCCAGAAAGCTCCCTTCACCAACGCAAGCGCATCCAACACGTCCCAGTCCGAAAAGCGAATCTGCTCGAGTTTATAGCTTTCCGGAGGTTCGACGTAAGCGCGTGAATCTATGACTTTAAAGAGACCCGAAATCCGGAGATCGCTACGTAGCACTTTGATGAAGGTTTCAGCGAACCCTGCTTCGTTAGTCAAACTAGGATTAGCCAATGGAGCGACCGCAATGGGTATTCCCGCCCCCCCAGGCCGTGGCACCTCTATCCTGATCTGTGCATGCACATCGCCCCAAAGTGAGGTTCCTATGCCGAGGCACCAGCACATTACTAGAGCCACGCAGGACCTTACCTGGGCGCTACCTCGGCCCAATCCACTCATGCTCGCTTCCTCTACCGCATTTCGCCGAATAAGACTTCCACCTTTTGTTCTGCAAATTGTCGCCTATATCGCGAAGGGGGCGGTGGCAACGGACTCGCCTTCCGCACGGCTCGGATAGCGGATTCATCAAAAATGGCACTCCCCGACGGTTGCGCCATTTTCAAATCGAAGATGTCTCCGGTTGCCAGTATTCCGAAACTGACCACTGCTATGAGGCCTACTTTCTGTTCAGCTACTATCCAACTATCCATAACGTTTTGTTTGACCTGTTGGACGTAGCCCGCAATCAGGGCGCGCCGGTTCTCTCTCCCGATAGCGGATAGACCTTCTCGAGGAGACTCTTCTCCATCGTTCGGTGTCTGGCCTGCTTGCACACGTCCGCGGACCCTGTCGATCGCGGCCAAAATCCGCTCCTCGCGCTTACGCTGACCCGCGAGCGGTGCCTTCTTCTTCGGAATCACCTTCTTCTCTGCTACCACCTTCTTCTTCGGAACTACCTTCTTCTTCGGAATTACCTTCTTCTTCGCTACCACCTTCTTCTTCGGAATCACCTTCTTCTTCGGAATCACCTTCTTCTTCGCTACCACCTTCTTCTCCGCTACCACCTTTCTCTCCGGAATCACCTTCTTCTTCGCTACCACCTTTCTCTCCGGTCTCTCTCCTGTTTTGACCCTTTCTTTGGATACCTGAAAGGCTTTTTCAGAGATAAGGTCCACCTTATAATTCTCGGGGACAGCTACCTTCCCTGATACCCGTGTAGCGGGCGCAGCAAAAACGAAAATGGCGCACAAATGCAGACAGGCCGAGAGGGCGACCATTCGCCCCAAACCCCTGTATCCATTCGAGGGCCCTACGGTTTTCGAAGCTCGCGCCATCAGGGTTTACTCTTTTCCTCCGCCCTTACCATCCTGGTTGGGTAGTGCCTCAGTTACCATACCGATCTTCTGCACCCCTGCCTCTCGAATTGCTGCCATCACGGTAACTACTCTACCGTAAGGCACTCGTGCATCCGCGCGAAGATACACTGTTCTGTCGGAACGAATTTTAACGATAGCCGACATACGTTGTTTTAACAGTGTCAATTGCAGAACGTTGTCATTGAGGTGTATATCGCCCTCACGATCCACCGAAACAACCAGCAATTCGTCCGCCTGCTTTGTAAGCGCTCCAGCTTCTACCGATGGAAGCTCGACATTTACTCCCTGCTGCATTATAGGCGTCGTGACCATGAATATGACGAGTAGCACGAGCATCACATCCACAAACGGTGTCACGTTTATTTGCGCGATGTTATTATTTCCCTGCTCCTCGAACTCCACAGCCGCCCCCCCTCAATAAAAGCCTACAGATTCTACAAAAAGTGCCGCTTCGCAATATTTAAAAACTCTAGAGCGAAATTTTCCATATCCGCCGTTTGGACCCGAACTTTTCTGCTAAAGTGATTGTATGCCATAACCGAGGGTATCGCCGCGGCGAGGCCAATTGCGGTGGCAATTAAAGCTTCAGCAATTCCCGGCGCAACTGCCTGTATGGTAGACGTCCGTGTCAAACTCAACCCGCGAAACGCATTCATGATTCCCCATACCGTTCCGAATAAACCTATGAAGGGGGCAGTACTCGCCGTAGTCGCGAGGAAACTCAGAGCCCGCTCTAGCCGAGTCACCTGTTCTCGAATGGCTCGACGCATGGCTCGCTCGACGTTATCAATGCTGCTTTTGTCTACTACTTCGGACCCGTCATTTTTTTTATTCAAATCGTCCGATTCGGTCACTCGCGTCAAACGGTTCAATTCTCCGTATCCCCCCAGAAACACCTGCGCGAGAGGACTACCCGCGAGTTCCAGAGCGGTCGTCTCGATTGCCGGAAGATTTTTAGTTTCCCAAAAGACGACATCAAAGCGGTCGGAGTCTACTTTAGCCCGCCTCAGCTGCCGAAATTTATATAAGACTATCCCCCAACTCACCACCGAGAAGAAGATTAGAATGTACAAAACAAAAAGGACTACGGGGCCGGAGCCCGAAACCATCTCCAGAATCCCCAACGAATGCTGAAGCGCGACATCCGGTTTACCGGCTACATTTCCAACGAAAGGGTCCATATCCGAGATCCAACCACTCCACACGCGCTAGCCCACAAGGCTAGCATTTCAGATTCCACCTACTTGCTCAGGAAGGACACGACTAGCACTAATACAGCTGGCCTCCATAGTCAATCTCGCGACGAGGTTTGAAATTTCCTTTCGACGGGCTTTCACGTCCAGATGAAATGTGAAACAAACCTCAAAAATATACTGTTCCCCACAGGAAAGAGGGTCGTATGGCTACACGGGTCGGCATCAACGGGTTCGGAAGAATCGGAAGAAACATTTTTCGGGCGAGCTTGAGCGACCCGTCCCTCGAGTTTGTAGCCATTAACGACATAACAGACGCCCAGACTCTGGCCCACTTACTGCGATACGACTCTGTCCATGGGCACCTTCACGCTGACGTGGCCGCAGAAGAAGACACTCTAATAGTAGACGGGAAACGGATTCGAATAACGCAAGAGCGGGATCCGGCCAATCTCCCGTGGGGAGACTTGGGTGTCGACATAGCCATTGAATCCACGGGATTGTTTACTGCGCGTAACAAGGCAGAATTACACCGTAAAGCCGGGGCAAAAAAAGTTTTGATCTCCGCGCCGGCCAAGGACCCTGACATCACTCTTTGTTACGGCGTAAACCATGACGCTTACGATCCGGCGCTCCACCACATTATTTCGAATGCCTCATGCACAACCAACTGCTTGTCCCCCATAGCCAAAGTCCTTCACGATTCATTCGAGATCAAACGTGGCCTCATGACAACTGTACACGCCTACACTAACGATCAAAGGATCCTTGATCTTCCGCACACCGACATTCGCCGCGCTAGAGCCGCCGCCCAGTCAATGATTCCTACTTCGACCGGGGCGGCGAAGGCGGTAGGTGAGGTACTACCCGAGTTGAGGGGCAAACTCGACGGGATGGCAGTTCGGGTCCCTACTGCCAATGTTTCTGTTGTTGATCTGGTGGTAGAATTGGGACAAGAAGTAACGGTCGACAAGGTGAATGAGGCCCTGCGCTTCGCTGCAGAAACCAACTTAAAGGGAATCCTGCAATACTGCGATGAAGAACTTGTCTCTGTAGATTTTAACGGCAACCCGCATTCTTCCATTTTCGATTCAGGACTTACTAAGATGCTGGACGGCAACTTTGTGAAGTGTCTGTCATGGTACGACAACGAATGGGGTTTCTCAAATCGCATGGTGGACGTGGCGAAGTTTATGGGCAAGAACCTTTCCAGCCGTTCGTAAAACTCGAATGTTACTTCGCCGACCTCTCATAGCGGGCAATTGGAAGATGAACCACATACCGGCCAAAGCCCGAGAAGTGTTGGAGGGACTGTCCCGCCTACTTCCCGAGGAATTCCCCGATCGCGAAGTGGTGGTCGCGCCCCCTTTCTTAGTGTTGGAAATGGCCGCCCAAATCCTTGATAATACGGCCGTCAGATTGGCCGCCCAAAATATGCACCATAAGACACATGGGGCATATACCGGTGAAATTTCGGGCGCCATGTTGAAATCGGCCCACTGCACCTACGTTATCTTGGGTCACTCGGAAAGGCGTCAATATTTTGGAGAAACAGACGATCAAATCCGGCTCAAAGTAGAGTCGGCATTGCAGGCAGACGTCACCCCCATTTTGTGCGTTGGAGAAACACTGGAACAGAGACAGAAAGGGCATGTATTCTCTGTGGTATCCAAACAATTGGAGTCCGCGCTACCCTTGAACAAGAGACAAGACTTGAGCCGAATCGTTATCGGCTATGAACCGGTATGGGCGATAGGCACCGGCGAGACTCCGACCCCGGAACAAGCACAAGAGGTCCACGCATCTCTCAGGAATAAACTAGAGGCCCTTAGTGACCGCCTTACTGCGGATTCAGTTCGGATCATATATGGAGGAAGCGTCAAGCCAGACAACATGCATGTGCTAATGGAACAAGCGGATATAGACGGGGCCCTCGTGGGCGGTGCGAGTTTAGAAGCCGAAACATTTGCTCGTATAGTCCGATTTCGATAGGATCACCAACATGCTCTACAATGTATTGATAGGTATTCACGTTTTCGCTTGTCTCTTTTTGATAGGCGTAGTGCTGCTGCAGACGGGAAAAGGTGCAGACATGGGCGCCGTGTTCGGAGGTGGTTCTAGCGACACTGTCTTTGGAAGCTCTGGCGCCGGAAATTTTTTGACCAAACTCACGACCGGCGTGGCCGTCTTGTTTATGATTACGTCCCTAGTAATGACTTATGGCCTCGCCCGCCAAACGTCACAGAGCCTGTTCGACGACGTGGACTCCTCTGGCCCAGTTGCTAGCAGTGAGGACGAGACAATCTCGGTGGAAACGGATTCCAACGAATCTATTTCCACCTCGGCCGCGCCGCCTGCGATTGGGACAGACGGAACTTCGGCTGATTCACCTGCCCCTTAATAGTCTCCGGTCAATAATCTAACGTCGTGGAGAATGATTTTCGAAAGCTCCGCCCAGGAGGGAACTTAACCTTTACGAAGTTTTCACGCCCTAACCCTAGCGCCGACACGCAAATTAATTACACGCAGCCAACGCAGGAGCGCCTTCGATGGATAAAAGTCACGCAATTGTTATTGGTGGTAGCATGGCAGGTCTGTGCACCGCCCGTGTTTTGAGTAAACATTTTGACAAAGTAACCGTGCTAGACCGTGATAGCTTCCCTGACGGTACCCATGAACGGGCGGGCGTACCGCAAAGCAGACATGTACACGCACTCCTCGTGCGAGGGCGTCAGGAACTCAACCGACTCTTCCCTGGTTTTGACAAATTGATGTTGCAGGATGGTGCTATCGAAATAGACTTTGGCAACGATTTCGCAGTGCTACGGGAATGGGGCTGGGAGCAGAGGCACACAAGCGGAATGGTCACGTTATTTGCTAGTCGAAACCTCATAGAGGCTACAGTTCGTAGATTGCTCGCGCGTATTCCCAACGTGGAACTAAAGACAAAAGCGACCGTAACCGGTCTTCAGACTACACCGACGGACTCTGGCACTAAAGTGACTGCCGTACGATATGTGGCCAGCCAAGGCCCGGGCGGCACTTCCTTGCCTGCCGATCTAGTAGTAGACGCGAGCGGCCGAGGTTCAAAAGTACTTGACTGGCTCAAGCACTTAGGAATTTCAGCTCCTAGCGAAACCATTGTAAATGCACATACCGGGTACAGTTCCCGTTGGTTTAACGCGCCACCGGCAGAGCGCCTACCGAAAGAATGGTGGTGGAAAGGCTTGTGGCTTGATGTCAAGTTGCCTTCCCACACCATGGGCGGGGTTTTGTTCCCGGTGGAGAACAACCGGTGGATCGTCACGCTGGCCGGGGTTTCCCACAACTACCCGCCTTCCGATGAGGACGCCTTCACAAAGGCCCTAGCACAGGTACGTTCTCCCATACTCGAACAAGCTGTCCGTCTGGCGGAGCCGATTTCTCCCGTCTATTCCTACCGAAGAATGGAAAATCGATTCAGACACTACGAAAAATGGTCTACACCAATCAATGGTTTTGTTGCGGTGGGTGACTCTGCTTGCGCCTTTAACCCCATATACGGTCAAGGCATCACGACGGGTACGATCTCTGCAGGGGTTCTGGACAACTGCCTCAGCAAGATTTCTATAAATGATCCCGCGCTATCGAGAGAATTTTTCAAGGCCCAGGCCAAAGTACAAACGAATCCCTGGGGACTAGCAACCGGCGCGGATTTCGCACTACCGGACACCGAAGGCGAAAGGCCCCACGGTTCCCGTCTGGTCTCGCGCTATATTTCTGCGCTATTTCGCTCGGCCATTCAAGACATGACTCTACGGCAAGAAATTGGAAAGGTCTTACAAATGGTCCGACCGCCGTCTCACTTTTTTGCACCACCTGTCGCTGCTCGTGTCTTACGGGGAACACTCCGACGTTGGCTGAAGCGGAATCCCGTTTCCACGCAGACATCAGCCTTACCGCCGACGGCGGTCCCAACGCGGCAATAAAGCAGAATATTTAGTCCAGCCCCCCCTAGACCCGCAGAAACCCGCGCTATAGTGTTCCCACTCTCCTCAAATAGAACGCTCGGCCCGGGGCACGTCTCGAAACTGCGAGGGTGGCGGAACTGGTAGACGCGCTAGCTTGAGGAGCTAGTGGGGTAACACCCATGGGGGGTCAAGTCCCCCTCCTCGCATGCCAGTGAACGGCGCCCGCCTATCGTCCCCTTACAAGGACCACAGCCTCAGGACCTAAGCCCTGTACTCGATTGACTCCTGGTCCGGGGTGTGAGACACAGGAGCGCTATGTCTTACACAACGTCGTCGCAAAACGGGGATCCTGACAGGAGTACCAATCGTCATATCTTTAGGTTGGATAACGGGCTTCAAGTAGCCGTTCAAGAGGACCACTTTTCCCCCGTTGTCGCTATCCAATTCTGGGTAAAGGCCGGAAGTGCTGACGAAACGCCAGACGTTGCGGGTGCCGCCCATGTCCACGAGCACATGCTGTTCAAGGGCACGACGAAGCGACCGGTCGGAGCCATCGCTGCCGAGGTCGAGTCTTCCGGCGGAAGCATTAACGCTTTTACCACGGCAGACCATACCGTGTATCATATCGTTCTAGCTTCCCGCCACTTCTCTGATGGCCTCGATATTCTCAGTGACGCTATACAAAACTCTACGTTTGATGGGGCAGAATTGGACAAGGAACTCCAAGTCGTCATGGAGGAATGGAAGCACGGCGAAGATTCCCCTACCACTAAGGCTGCCACGGAACTCTTCGACCTCGCCTATAAAACACACCCTTATGGCCGTCCGGTGATCGGTTATCGCGAGACTGTAGAAAATCTTAACAGAACTCGTGTAGTGGATTTCTATAGCCGTTGGTACCACCCAAACAATATGACCCTAGTAGTAGTAGGAGACGTCCGCGAGACTGACGTTCGAAAAAAAATCAGCCAACTATTCGACAAGGCAGAACGTACCAGCTTGCCAATTCGTCCCCGTCCTCCCGAACCCTTGCAGAAAGAAGCGCGCCTCTCCATTGTGGACATGGATGTGGAAGAATTTTATCTGTACATAGGGTTTCCCCTACCTCCTGCCAACCACGAAGATATCTTCGCTCTCGATCTCCTCAGTTTCATCGCCGGCGGTGGAGAGAGCTCGCCGATGGTACAGCAACTGCAGGCGGAACGGGAACTCGTCAACTGGGTAACCTCCAGTGCCTACACACCTGCAGACTCTGGTATTTTCATTGTGGCAGCTGCCGTTGAGCGTGAGAAATACTTGGAAGCCCTTAAACAGATACTGCAGCTCCTGTTTCGCTATAAGTACGAAGCGGTGAGCCCAGAAGAACTCGACAGGGCGCGGGCCAATCTTTCCAGCGATTTCATTTACCGCCGGGAGACGGTCCAGGGGCAAGCACGCCAACTCGGATATTTTCTGACAGTGTTCTCCGACGCGGACTACGAAGAGCGATATCTTGCCGGTCTGTCAGAGGTGACTCCAAAGGACATCATGTCGGTTGCGGAGAAATATTTCTCGGCTTCGGCCCTGAGTTTGGTCCTGCTGGGTAAAACAGAAGGTCTCTCAGAACTCGATGTTTCGGGGTTGAAGGACCTCTGTAACCGAGCGGAGGACCGCCGTAAACCGCCGCACAGAAAGGGCAGGGTTAACAAGGCTGAAACTGATGGCCTCACCGTCACACAGCTAGAGAACGGCGTAAGGGTTCTTGTAAAGGAGCATCACAACGTACCCGTCTTCGCCCTGCAAGCCGCGACCCTCGGCGGGTTGCTCTTCGAACGAGCGGACAACGTAGGAATCAACAACTTTATCGCAGGAATGCTTACTCGCGGTAGCAATAAATACTCACGTCAGCAATTTGCGGAAACCGTTGAATCCCTAGCCGGTGGTGTCAGTGGTTTTTCCGGACGTAACAGCATCGGACTTTCCGGGTCTTTCCTTGCGGCAGACGTCGACCAGGGCCTCGAATTATTCCTGGACACGTTACTGCATCCAACCTTCGCCGAAGACGAAGTTGAGAAACGGTGCCGAGAGACCTTGCTGTCACTGAAAAATAGAGACGACGACCTCGCACAGGTTGCCTTCGATCTTTTCTACAAGACTTTATATGAAACACACCCCTATGGGCTGCTTCTCATGGGAACACCCGAAAGTGTTGCTACATTCGATCGCGCGGGCGTTCGCGACTACTACAAACGTCTTCTAGACCCCGAAAGGTTGATAGTCGGCGTAGTCGGCGATATCGACGCCGAAGAGTTCCTATCGATCGTTAAGGAACCATTATCCAAACTTCCTCCAACACAAAATCTCGTTGTGCCTGCAGTCGAACCCCGACAAAATGTACGACGGAATGCCTCAAAAAAGGCAGACAAGCAACAAGCCCACGTCGTGCTTGGTTTCCAGGGCGTAACGCTGGACAACCCAGACCGCTACGCCCTAAAAGAGCTAGATACGATTCTCTCGGGACGAGGGGGGCGCGTATTCTACGAAATTCGAGAACAAAGGGCACTTGCTTATTCGGTGACTGCGTTCCATATCGAAGGACTGGCCCCGGGTGTCTTTGGTGTATACCTAGGCACCGACCCAGCGAGCGTCGACGAGGCGATTGACGCGACTCACGTAGAACTCACCCGCATACGTACGAAGAAAGCGAGCGCTGAAGAGCTCTCCCAAGC
>CAYWPF010000149.1:0-3016 GCA_964460065.1 uncultured Enterobacteriaceae bacterium | reverse complement strand
AAAGAAAATTGCTTGAGGGTCAGGGCCTCGAACCCGTCTTGAACGAAGGGGTTGGGCATGAGTACTCGCGAGCACTCAACCACTTCCAAGTGATGAGTCAACATGAGGCCTTTGCCGAGGACGTTGCGCCTTACATGGAGAAATTAGAAAGAAGGATTGAGAGAGCGGCCTAGTGCTGCCGGCCCTTTGTGAGGACATGCGCAAGGCTCAGCGGAGCCTCTTAACCCTGGTACCGGAGCAGAATTCGGTCTTGAGAGGACGCATAGGACTGTATGTGTTTAGGACAGGTTGACGTTGTCGCGCGCGAGGACGACACGCCTTTCTTTGTACAGAGCCCCAAGAGCCTTTTTGTAAGTCTTTTTGCTGACCCCGAACCACTCTCGTATAACGTGGGGCGGACTGTGGTCCGTCACAGGGATGCTTCCCCGATTTTCTTTCAGGGTAGAGAGGATAGCTTTACATACTTGTGTGACCTTGCCGTAACCTGGTTGTTCCAAAGATAGATCGATTTTGCCATCGTCTCGCAGTGTTTTTATGAAGCCGGTGGTTTGCATGCCTGATTTAATCGTTCGAAAAATGTCGGTACAGTGTAGCATTCCCCAGACGTCATTGTTGACGACGGCCTTCCATCCCAGGGATGTGCGATTGCTGAAGAGGAGGTTGACCTTTTCTCCCGCCGAGAGGTTATCTGTCGTGTCCGCAATCAATTTATCCAACCTCGTGGACGCTGCTATACGATTACTTCGGGTGTCTAGGTAGATTTTGACAATGTAGGAATGACCTACAGTCATCGGGGTCTTTTGCTCTCGGAAAGGGACGAATAGATCTTTCGGGAGACCCCAATCTAGAAAGGCGCCTACCGCTGACACGTCGACAACCTGAAGAAAGGCGCATTCACCGACCGTTGCTAAAGGAGTTTGAATAGTCGCCGTGGGAACACCGTTGGAGTCGGTATAGACAAAAACTTGTATACTTTCGCCTACGAGAGGCCCGTCCTGGGTCCCTTGTCTTTGAAGGAATATACGGCCCATATCCCGCCCATCGAGTAATATGCCGCTATCTGTCCTATCTAGAATGGTGAGTCGCGTGACTGACCCGAGCGTTTGTTCTACTGTGTTCATAATTGAATAGTGCGGGTGAGGTATTCGGTCTTTGTAGTTCTTCTCTGTGGAAACGAATCATGAGCCCTGCCACGTCCGGAATTTCTATCCTCGCCACATAAGGAGGATTTACCGTCGCACTTGAGTAGGTGACGCCGAGCGTCGCAGAGTTCGCATTCGTCTTCGCTGGTCCGTGGAACGGCCTCTGGTATTCGGATATGTGCTCCACCTAAGAGTTGAATACGGGCATCACTTCCGAAACAAACATTTCATGTGACGCCGGTGACATTGGGATAAGAACAAAGTAAGTGACGCCCATTTGTTCAATCCGGCTTTCGAGATCGCGCTTCACGTCGTCAGGGGTGCCCATAAATAGCAACGGCGACCGGCGCGCCGATTCGACATCTGGGAATCCCAATTGGGAAGCGAGTTGGCCGAACGCCTCGTCGTTAGGATCCTTCGAGAGTGATACCAACATCATACCGCCCAGCTCGATGTCTTTTGGGTTGCGGCCTGCAGCTTCAGCGAAATTGTGAAGCATAGCGATGCGTTTACTGAGTTCTTCGCTATCGAATTTCAGTGCAGCCGCGGTGTCATTTACGAAATCTTTACCATTGAATATAGGAGGTATGATGTTCAGAATATCGGCCTCTGATGCCGCGATCTTGAGGAGTCCGCTACCAGAACCTCCTAGCATCAGGGGTGGGTGGGGCTTTTGTAGTGGCCGTGGCTGGTTAAAAGCCTTGTCGATCGAGAAGTAGCGCCCAGAGAAAGTCGGGGCTTCATCCATCCACATTGCCTTCAGAATGGCAATTGCCTCGGCCATTTGAGCAAGGCGCTCTTTGTTTTTTGGATACGGGTAGCCATGGGCCAAATATTCGTCTTGTTTCCAGCCGGCTCCCAGTCCTAAAACGAGCCGTCCTCCACTGACAAGATCCAGTGTGGAGGCAATTTTGGCTAGGAGTGGAGGAGGGCGAAATGATGCTGCAGTGACAGTGGGTGTTAGTCGAATTTTGTTTGTAACGGCTGCGATAGCGGTCAGAGTGGTGAAGCATTCTAACTGAGGAGTTTGCGGCGCCCCCATTGGGCTGAAGAAGTGATCATTGATAGACACCGAGTAGAAGCCTTCTTGCTCCGCTTGAAGTGCTGTTTGTTTTGCCGCATCAAAATCACCCGTGGGAAGAAATAGACCAAATTTCACTTGTTTCATGTGCCGCTCCTCTATCGCCTTAGGCTGTCGTTGATTCGCCACCGATAGTTATCTGACCTGACGCTTGACTGCAAACCGTGTCCGGTTGGTACCCACGGGGAACAGAGCTTGCTGTCCTTCGTTTAGCATCCCTTTTGAAGACGTCTTAGAGACGCCGGTGTCTTTAATTGAAGCCACCGGCTAATTTGAACCAGCGATTGCGTAGCCGGCATGTATGCCAATTGTTTCCTGGTGATTGTTGAGTCAGCCGCCTGGTCGTATAGCCTTGCACGATTAGCTATTGTGCAGAAAATCCGCCTAAAAGGGGAAGAGTAAAGATGAACCAAGACATTTTTCACATAATGAAAACGAACCGGCCGATGCGGCGGCTAAAAACGGACCCAGTTCCGCAGGCGCTCCTGGAGGAGATTCTTGATGCGGCGAGTTGCGCACCGAATAGTATGAATAGTCAGCCCTACGAGTTCCTAATAGTTCGAGACCCGATCACGAAAGCATTCTTTGGGGAACGCTACGATGTTGCCATACATGAGGCTTTTGCCGCCATCATTCCTAATGAGGACGACAATTCGCGATCGGCTAGAAATTTGCGTGCCGCATTGGCCCTGGGAAAGCGTCTCAAGGACGTTCCGGTGCTACTGTTCATTTGTGGGGTGCGGGATTGGCCCTTCGCTGTTTCGCATTCAGACCGCGTTGGGCTCGCCCCGCC